>JAYOCI010000185.1:0-2316 GCA_038105345.1 Rhodobiaceae bacterium | reverse complement strand
CATGGAGGTGAAGGTCTGGCGCAGGCTGAGCCTCTGGTCGTCATCGGCACCCTGTGCTGGCTCGCGGCATACAGCAAAACATAGCCATAAAATCAGGCTCGCCAAAACACCCGACACGACCGCCAAATAGAAAAACCCTTGCGCGTCATTTTCGGCGCGCTCAAGAAGAAAACCGGCCAATAATACCACAGCGAAACTGCCCATATAGGCGAACACCATGCGGGCGCCGGCCATGCCTGCGCGGTCTTTTGATGAGCTGGTCATGCGCGCCATGAGTGACGAATAAGGGGTCGAGCCAATGGTAAAGACCAGCCGGAAAATAAACTGCCCCGCCAAGGCCATGGCCACCAATAGCGGAATGGATTGACTATTGGGCGTCCAAAATAGCAGCAAATAGCTGAGCGCCAGCGGTATTGGCACGAATAATAAATAGGGCCGATATCGTCCCCAACGCGAGCGCGTCCGCTCGGCAACATAACCCATAGCCGGATCGGTAATCGCGTCCCACATTGAGCCAATGGCATAAATCATACCGGCCAAAGCATTGGGCAGACCCAGCACATCTGTATAGAAATAAAACAGATAGAGACTGACGCCCTGCCAATAGAGATTGAAGGCAAAGTCGCCACTGCCATAACCGATTTTTTGACCCCATCCGAGGGAGACAGGTGCCTTGGCAGCCGATACTAAGTTTGTGTTCATAAAATTCACCTAACGCCTAGCGGTCGAGACAATGACGCTCTATGCTCGAAACATGACACAAGATGACCCAACAAACACGCCTATTTTGCAGCTCGACGTTATTTCTGACGTTATTTGTCCTTGGTGTTTTATCGGCAAGCGCAATTTGGACATCGCCCTCGCGCAATTGAGTGATTTACGCATTAATCTCATGTGGCGGCCCTATCAGCTTGACCCGCGCACGCCGCCCGAAGGCTATGACCGCGAAACCCAGATGAAACGTAAATTCGGCCCTGATGGCGGCAAACAAATTTATCAAAATATTCTTGCCGCCTCGCAAGGCACGGGAATTAATTTCGCCTTTGATAAAATCAGCCGCACACCCAATACGCTCAACGCCCATCGCCTTATTCGCTGGGCCGCCAGCACGGGTCAGCAACATGATATCGCTGAAGCGCTGTTTGTCGCTTATTTCGAGCAAGGCCGCGATATCGGCGACGTCGGCTGTTTGTTAGAAATTGCCGCCAGCCATCGCATGGATACGGCACGACTGGCAGAATTATTCGCCTCTGATACAGATATCGACACCACGCGCAATGATGATGCCGCGGCCCGCGATTTGGGCATTGCCGGCGTTCCGGCGTTTCTGGCCGGCGGGAAATTTATCCTCTCAGGGGCGCAAGATCCGGCTTATCTGCTGAAATTTTTCACCAAAGCACAAAGCAAATTGAGCGCCGCTTCGTAAACTAACTGGCACTTTGCGCCAATTCTGCCAAACGCGCGGCAATCATGCCAGCGGCTCGCAAGCGCTCATCATCATCCTCAGCCTTCATGCGGAACACTAAAGTCTGATCGGGCCGCACTTTAATGCGCTCTTGGTGTTCCGACACATAGGCAATCAAGGCACCTGGATTGGCGAAAGCGCGGTTTCTAAAAGTGACAACAGCACCCTTTGGCCCAGCGTCGATTTTTTCAATTCCGGCCGCAAGACAGTCAATTTTAATCGCCAGAACATCGAGCAAATGTTTGACTTCCGATGGCATTTTGCCAAATCGGTCGACCAGTTCCACAGCGAAACTATTGATTTGCCCGCGGTCATCCAAAGACGACAAACGCCGATATAGGCCCATGCGCAAATCCAATTCCGGCACATAGTCCTCAGGAATCAAAACCGAAATACCGGCATTAATGGCTGGCGACCAATTATCGTCGACATCCACACCCTGCTGTTCGGCAACGGCTTCTTCCAGCATTTGCTGATAAAGCTCAAAGCCAACTTCTTTAATATGCCCCGATTGTTCTTCGCCGACCAGATTACCCGCCCCGCGCAAATCCAAATCATAGCTGGCCAGATTAAATCCAGCACCCAGACTATCAAGCGACTGCATGACTTTGAGCCGCTTTTCGGCGTTATCGCTCAATCCCAAGGCCTCATCATAAGTCAAATAAGCATAGGCGCGCGCCTTTGAGCGCCCGACACGCCCGCGCATTTGATAAAGCTGCGCCAGACCAAATCGGTCGGCCCGATGAATGATAATTGTATTGGCCGATGGCACATCAAGGCCGCTCTCAATAATCGATGTCGACAGCAGCACATCATAGCTGCCGTCATAAAAAGCGTTCATCCGCGTTTCC
>JAYOCI010000043.1:0-13122 GCA_038105345.1 Rhodobiaceae bacterium | reverse complement strand
AAAGCGTTAGCTCATATAACAGTTTTTTTGCTTTTTTTACTTTATTGTTACGCAGCTAAACGCCCGAGACCTTGGTGTACTAAGCCCCGGGCGTTTCATTGAGCGCCCCCGAGACACATGCTGGGTCTCGGGGAAACGCTTTATCTTAGCGACGCAAAAACGCCGGAATATCCAGCTGGTCGGCATCAAAAGAAGATGACGACATGCTGCTGGCTGAGCTTTGCATGGTCGATTGCATCATTGGCTCAGAGGCGCTTGCCGATACAGACGACGTGCTGACAGCGGCAGGTGCTGGCGCACTTAATGGCTGGCTTATCTCAGCTTGCTGTTTCGGTGCGGTAGGGGTCACCATTTTTGGTGTTGCCTCAACCGCAGTTTCGCCTTCATCGGTTTTCTCCTCAGCGATTTCTGCGCTCTCTTTCAGCTCAGTTTCAGCCACCAAGTCAGTTTCAATCGGTGCCGCAGCGACCTCTTGTGGCTTGATAATCGGCTCACTGACAGGTGCTGGCCCATCGAGATCTTCGATGAAAGCCGCCGGCGCAGCTTGTTTGGCCGGCGCTTCTTGGGCTTCTTCTTGCGCCCCGCCGGTCTGCTGAAGATCCGCCTCGGCCTGCTGGAAGGCACTGGTCATCAAATCGGCACGTGGTGCTTCAGAGGCCTCGGCCGCATCGACCAGAGAACTGGTGGTATCGGCAGGTGGCTTCTTCTTGCCGCCAAAGACACGCTCAATGAAAGAACGCGATTGTTTAGGAACTTCCTGCTTTGGCGCAACCGCTGGTTTGGTTGCTAAAAAGCTTGGCAATTCACTGGCCGGTGCCGCCATTGGCTCGGCTGGGGCCGCAGGTGCTTCTGGCATGGTCGTGCCATCTGCGCCTTCTGGCTCTGCCATTGCCTCAATGGCATGTGGGGCGGCTTGTGGGGCGGCTGGTGTCATGGCAATGACGCCACCTGTTTCCATTTTAACCGAGCGCAATTTGGCTTCACTCTCAATACCAGTGGCAACGACCGACACGCGAATGGTGCCGTTCAGCGATGCGTCGAAAGTAGAACCGATGATAATATTGGCATCAGCAGCCACCTCATCCTTGATCCGCGTTGCCGCTTCATCCAATTCATAAAGTGTCATGTCATCGCCGCCTGAAATATTAATCAGCACGCCATTGGCACCTTGCATAGAAACATCATCCAATAATGGGTTGGCAATCGCAGCTTCTGCCGCCTCAATGGCGCGATTTTCGCCGCTGGCTTCACCCGTGCCCATCATCGCTTTGCCCATTTCATTCATTACGGCACGCACATCGGCAAAATCAAGATTGATCAGACCTGGCTTGATCATCAAATCAGTAATGCCCGATACGCCCGAATGCAAAACCTCATCCGCCATGGCAAAAGCCTCAGCAAATGTTGTTTGCGCATTGGCAATGCGGAACAGATTTTGGTTAGGAATGATAATCAGCGTATCGACTTCTTGCGCCAATTCTTCAATGCCCGCAATCGCCGAACGCATCCGTCGCCCGCCTTCGAAATCGAAAGGCTTGGTAACAACGCCAACTGTCAAAATGCCCTGCTCGCGGGCTGTGCGGGCAATAATCGGCGCGGCACCTGTGCCTGTGCCGCCGCCCATGCCTGCGGTGATGAAGGCCATATGAGAGCCTTGCAAAGTCTCAGTGATTTCGGCCAAAGTTTCCTCTGCCGCTTGTCGGCCGACCTCTGGGTCTGAGCCTGCGCCCAATCCTTCGGTCAGCTTGCCGCCTATTTGTATCCGTCGATCGGCACTTGAAGCTGACAAGGCTTGCGCATCCGTATTGGCGACAACAAAGTCAACGCCTTCAAGACCGGCTGCGACCATATTGTTCACTGCATTACCGCCCGCGCCACCGACGCCAAAGACAACAATACGAGGTTTCAACTCACGTTTTGGTGGAACTGTTAATTGGATACTCATGGATCCTCTCCTTTTCTACTCGCCTGATTTGGGCGAGTTTTGCGTTACACTAAGAACCATCGGATTGACGCCCAATTTACCAACCAATTGATTCTGCGACGAGCCGTATTGCACCGTCAAATTTAATTTTTTCCCATCCCGACAAAAATTCATCTGCTTCTCCATCTCAAAAATTCCGCTTCAACCAAGCCTGCAGCCAAGCGATAAGGCCACGGCCATTTTGCTCTGATAAAATCGCATCTGCATTGCGCTTGCCGGCATAGCTCAGCAAGCCTGCACAGGCTGAAAAGGCCGGATTTGCAGCCGCTTCCGGCAGACCCGTGATGCGCATAGGTGCGCCAATGCGGGGTTGTTTTTCAAACATGGTCTGGGCCAATTCGCGGGCCCCTGAAAGTTGCGCGCCGCCGCCAGTTAGAACAATGCGCGCGCCGCCAAATTTGCCATAACCAGAAGCGAGAATACGCTCTTGAATAAGCTCGAAAGTCTCTTCCAAACGCGGCCGAATAATATTGGTCAATTGACTGCGCGGCAGGGTTTGATAATCACCACCCAGCACCGGCACTTCAAATTGTTCGCGGTCGCCATCGGGGCTGGCCAAAGCGCTGCCATAAAGCGTCTTAATGCGTTCCGCGACATTCAGCGGCACATTCAGCCCGCGGGCAATATCATTGGTGATGTGATGACCGCCAACCGGCACCACAGTGGTGAACATTGGCGCACCGCCATAAAACACGCTGACGCTGCTGGTGCCGCCACCTAAATCAATATGCATGGCGCCCAAATCCATTTCATCTTGCATCAGCGTCGACAGGGCTGAGGCATAAGGCGTGGCCACTAATTTTTCGCATTCCAAATGGCATTTCTCAATACACGCCAATAGGTTGCGGATCGGCCCGACGGGCGCGGTGATCAAATGCATATTCACGCGCAACACATCACCATGCATGCCAACCGGATTGGAAATGCCGACACTATCATCGACGCTATAGCTGGTGGGGATAGCGTGCAAAATCGCTTGATCTTCAAATGTGTGCTCGTCATGGGCCTGCCGCAAGCTCATTGAAATATGTTCCGCAGTAACAATTTGGCCATTGAGCGGCACTTCAGAGGTGCACATGAAACTATTCAGACGATTGGCTGAAATACCAATAATGACGCGGCGCACCTCAATGCCGGCCATACGTTCAGCACTATCGACGGCGGCGCGAATACTATCTTCAGCAGCCCGCATATCGACCACTTGTCCGGCATGAATACCAGCTGAAACTTGGTGACCAAAACCAGCAATGCGGATCAAGCCATTGGCGCTTTCGTCCTCAATATTCTCGGCAATTAAACAGGCGATTTTCGAACTACCGACGTCAAGCGCGGCAATCGTGCCACGACGCGCAGCGGTATTGCCGCGACGATCAAACTGATTTGGTTTCACCGCTCGATTCATAACGCCTCCACCCGTTTCGTGCCATTTACCCGACTAGAGCGCTGTGCTTCGGGGCGCAATAAAATGCGGTCCGGTAAACGCAGATCAATGGCTTGATTTTCAATCGCTAAAATGCGCCGATCGCGCTCCAATTCCATCAACCGATCCAGCGCACTGGCAATATCGCCATCGGGCAAATGCACCGACCCGCCGTGATCCAGCTGCAAGGTCCAGCGACGCTGGCCGACCCATTCAGCCGCCACCAGACGGTTACGGATCACCGGATAGCCATGCAGGATACGCATTAAATCAGCCGCCCTTACCCGCGACCCTTGGCCTGAGAAGGTTGGCAAATGTGAAAATTTACGCAAATGATTGCCAGTGATTTTAGCGCCCGAATTATCAATCAGCATCAATGACGACTTGTCTTTATACAGCGCGAAAGGCTCGCGCTCGCGAATGGAAATATGCACGATATTCGGCAGGCGGCGGGTCACCACGGTTTCGCCGACCCAAGGCAATTGCTGCACGCGCCCATGCACCTCATCCAAATCAATAGCGAAAATCGGCGTTTTTAGCTGCAGCTGAACGGCTCTCGCCAGATCGGCCTTTTGCGTGCGCACCCGCCCCTCAATGGTCACATCATCAAGCCGGAAACCGGCCTCACCCGATAAGCGATAGGCCTGTGCTTGCACATAATCAGCCGCCGACTGCAAGGGCGCGAAGCGGAACAATGCCGTCACCATGAGGGCTATGAGCAAGGCCACAGACGCCAGACGCACGCGGCGCGTCGACCACATGAGGCGCAAGATAATGGCCAGCAAATTCAATGGTGTCGCCAAAATAGACAGGGCAATATCGCCCAAACGACTGCGCCAAGAGGCTGGTGATTTTTGTTTTGTTACCTTTGGCATGAGGCATCCTCCAATATCCATGCAACCAGATCGGTAAATGACACGCCGCGTGCGGCCGCCATTTCTGGCACCAGCGACAATGGCGTCATGCCCGGTTGCGTATTGATTTCCAGCAGAATTAATTGCTCGGTCTCAGGGTCATAGCGGAAATCAGACCGCGACACGCCACGGCACCCCAAAACCATATGCGCCATGAGCGTTATGTCTTGAATACGCGCCGCCAGCGTCGAGCTAATATCGGCCGGCAGGTCATGGCGCGAGCCGCCCTCTTCATATTTGGCGCGATAATCATAAAACCCATTGGACGGCACGATTTCCATGACATCAGTGGCGCTTGCATCCAGCACACCGCAGGTCAATTCGCGACCAGCGATATAGCGCTCCACCATGGCCATGCCGTCAAACGCCCAACCGTCTTCGGTCAAACTGGCTGGCACGGCTTGGCTGGCTTGTGAAACGATTTCCACCCCAACGCTCGACCCTTGGTTGACCGGCTTCACGACATATGGTGGCGCCATGGGGTGACCATCAACGAGGCCTTTTTCAAGCAACAGGCTTTCGGCCACAGGCAGGCCGGATTGGGCAAAAATTTGTTTCGACAAATGCTTGTCCATAGCCAGAGATGAGGCGCGCACACCTGAATGTGTGTAAGGAATTTGCAGCACTTCCAAAAGCCCTTGCACTTCGCCGTCTTCGCCGCCGACGCCATGCAGAGCATTAAAGCAAACATCTGGTTTCAAGGCGCTCAACACATCGTGCAAATCACGCGCCACATCTATCTCGCTGACTTGATAGCCAAGCGTGCGCAAGGCGGCCGCACATTGCGCGCCAGAGCTAAGGCTGACCTCGCGCTCCGGCGACCAACCGCCCATCAGAACCGCGACATGCGCATTATGTGCCCATTTACCCATGCGCCGCCTCCCCGATACGTTTGATTTCCCATTGCAATTCTACGCCGCTGTTTTGCTGCACTTTGTGGCGCACCATTTCGCCGAGATTTTCAATGTCAGCAGCCGAGGCCGCGCCATGGTTAATCAGGAAATTGCAATGTAATTCAGAGACTTGCGCATCGCCCACACGCGCGCCACGACAACCAGCCGCATCAATTAACTGCCATGATTTCAGCCCGTCAGCTTTTGTACCATCTGGGTTTTTGAAAGTGCTGCCACCAGTGCGCGATTTAATCGGTTGGGTGGTTTGGCGCTTGTCGGAAATCTCCTGCATGGCGGCACGGATCACTGTTTCATCGCCAGGCACAGCCTCAAAATAAGCCGCTGTGTAAACAATGAAGTCAGCATAACCATTATGGCGATATGACAAATCAAGCTCGGCCGCTGTCAGCTCAACCATTTCGCCGCGGCGCGTCAGACCCTCGACTTTGCTTAAGCAATCGGCGGTTTCGCCGCCATAAGCGCCAGCATTCATTGCAATGGCCCCGCCAATAGCGCCGGGAATGCCGCGATAAAATTCTAAGCCGCTGAGCGAGGCATCGGCAGCAGCGCGTGACAGGCGCACATCCAAAGCCGCTGTGCCGGCTTTTAATTGCCGGTCAGCAATTTGCTCGACCGCACCAAAGGCCGCGCCGAGACGAATAACCACGCCGCGCACCCCGCCATCGCGGATCAATGTATTGGAACCGGCCCCCAAAATATGCAGCGGCACATCGCTTGGAAGATGCGCTAGAAAATGGGCCAAATCTTCATTATCGGCTGGAAGATAAACAACATCGGCTGGCCCGCCGACACGGAACCAGCACAAATCTGCCATGGCGAATTGATATTTATAGCTGCCGCGCACGTCAGGCAGAGCCTCGATCCATGCTGGCGCATTTGGGTGTTCGGCTGGACGGATGGTGGATGTGGTCATGATATCACCGCCTCAATCTGCTCAGGCAGGCCATAAGCGATTTGTGAAATACTGCCAGCGCCCATGCAAATAATCACATCACCTTCGGCCATTTCTTCGGCCAAAGCGGCAGGCAAGGCATCTGGCGTTTCAATATGCAAGGCCCGACGATGACCATGCGCTTGCAGGCCAGCAACCAGCGCCGCGGCATTGATATTTTCAATCGGCTGCTCGCCAGCTTCATAGACCGGCAAAACCATGACTGTATCGGCACCATTCATACAACTACAAAAATCAGCAAATAGATCGCGCAAACGTGTGTAGCGGTGCGGCTGTACGACGGCGATAACACGGCCCTTGGCAACCGCCCGTGCGCTTTCCAAAACAGCAGAAATCTCAACCGGATGGTGGGCGTAATCATCGACGATGGTGACCCCATTGACCTCACCGACTTGGCTAAAGCGGCGTTTGACGCCAGCAAAACCAGCCAATGCTGTTTTGATTTGCTGGTCAGTTGCATTGACTTCAATACCAGCGGCAATCGCCGCCAGCGCATTTTGCAAATTATGGCGACCGGCCATTGGCAGGGTCACATCAGCAATGGTGCGGCAGGCGCCGTCTTGACGGTCGCGGATAATGACATCAAAAATCTGCGATAATCCCTGCTCGCGAATATTCGTTGCCCGCAAATCCGCTTGTTCGTTCAAACCATAGGTGGTCAAGCGCCGATCGGTAATGCGGCCAACCAATGTCTGCACTTCCGGATGATCAAGACAAACAATGCCGAGACCATAAAAAGGAATATTTTGGATATAACGCTCAAATGCCGCCCGCAAGCCGTCGAAATCGCCATAGTGATCGAGATGCTCGGGGTCGATATTGGTGATAATGCCAATGGTTGAGGGCAGTCGCACAAATGTGCCATCACTCTCATCGGCTTCAACCACCATCCAAGTCCCCTGCCCAAGGCGGGCATTGGTGCCATAGGCATTGATGATGCCGCCATTAATGACCGTCGGATCAAGATTGGCGTTGTCTAAAATAGCCGCCGTCAATGAAGTGGTGGTGGTTTTGCCATGCGTCCCAGCAATGGTGATACACGGCTTCAAACGCATCAGCTCGGCCAACATTTCGGCCCGACGCACAACTGGAATATGCGCCGCACGCGCTGCTTGCACTTCCGGATTATCCTTGGTGACGGCCGATGAAATCGTAACCACACCAGCGCCCTCTACATGGGCCGCATCATGGCCTGTGTGAACGCGAATGCCCATGGCCCGCAAACGCTGGGTGCTGGCATTATCGCTCATATCGCTGCCTTGCACCTCATAGCCCATGACATGCATCACTTCGGCAATGCCGCTCATGCCAATGCCGCCAATGCCGACAATATGCACACGGCCAAAGGGGCGTAAATTACTTGCTAGGGGTTTGATGTCACTCACGAGCGCCCCCTTTGCGAAAATGATGAAGCTTGCTCGCTTTCAACTGGCAAGCCGCGGGCCAAGTCCAAAGCATAGCGCGCCAAATTAACCGTAGCGTCAGCCATCGCCAAGCTGGCCGCATTGGCTGACATTTTATTGAGTTGCGCTTTGTCTTCCAGAAAAGCGGTCAAAATATCGGCAAGATTTTGCGGGCTGAACTCGGTCTGCTTAATCAGCTGAGTGGCCTGCACCTCGACCAAAGCGCGCGCATTATTGGCTTGGTCTTGGTCTAATGAACCGGGCAATGGCACAATGATTGAGGGGACGCCAAGCGCGCAGATTTCGCTAATCGTCGACGCCCCGCCGCGGCAAATTACCAAATGAGCGTGGCGCAGGCGGCGCGGCATATCGGAGAAGAAGTCGCGAATTTCCGAGGCGACGCGCAAATCTCCATAAGCGTTTAATACTGCGCTCATATTCTCTTTCGAGACCTGATGAACCACGCGCAGACTGTCGATATTTTCTCTCGATAATAAGGCAATGGCCTCGGGGACAACGGTTGAGAAAATACGCGCGCCCTGACTGCCGCCAAACACCAAAAGGTCGAAATGATTTGAACGCAGCGGTGACCGATAACCAATCTGCGACGTCGACAACACATCTTTGCGCAAAGGGTTGCCGGTTTTACGCGTCCGCGCCACAGCACCGGTAGGCATGCCTAATGTCGACGAAAAACTAGTCGCCAGACTGGCACCCATTTTAACCGCCAGTCGATTGACCCGCCCGAGAACGGCATTTTGTTCATGCACGAGAACCGGCTTGCCGATTAATAAGCCGATAATCACCGGCCCGAATGATGGATAGCCACCAAAACCAATAATGATTTGCGGCCTGATGAAAATCATCAATCGCAAGGACACAATGAGCGACCAAAGCAATGTGAGTAAGCGCTTGGGCAAAGCCAACATGCCGCCACTGTAAATCGTCGCCGCTGGCACTTGATGCGTTGGCATGTCGGTCAGACTATCACGATAGGCTAGGCCGCGCTTATCTGTGAGCAAGAACACTTTATGCCCCTGAGCCTTTAGCTCTTCCGCCAAAGCGCTCGCTGGGAACAAATGACCGCCCGTGCCGCCGGCCGCTAAAATAATTCGCATCGGTTCATTCATGGCGTTTTGATTTTTCTGTGTCATGACCGACCTCGCATATGCATGTGCAGGGCGCTGGAAGATGTCATACGCATGGGCGCTAACGAGCGTCGCCGCATCAGGCCGACCAACATGCCCATAGTAATCGCCGAGGCCAAAAGCGAAGAACCGCCATAGGAGATAAATGGCAAGGTCATGCCCTTGGACGGGATCATGTTGAGGTTCACCGCCAGATTGATCACGGCTTGCAAGCCAAACAGACAGATTAGTCCGGAGGCGGCTAATTGAATCCAATGTTCGCTCTCTTGGCGCATTGCGTTCAAAGCCCGCCAAACCAGAAAGCCGAAGGTAAGAATAATCATTGCGCCGAAAATCAGCCCGCCCTCTTCGGCGGCGACGGCGAACACATAATCAGAATGGGCATCTGGCAAAATCGACTTCACTTGACCATCGCCAACGCCGACGCCGACCACGCCACCCGAACGAATGGCATCCATGGCGCGGTCAACTTGGTAAGTATCGCCAGCGGCGCGATCTAGGAAACGGTCAACCCGACTGGCGACATGAGGCTTTGTGGCATAGAGATAACCCGCCGCCAATGCGCCGCAGACGGCCAGCAAGGCCAAGCGCGTCAAAGACGCACCGGAGAGGAAATACAGACACATCCAGACCAAACAAAGCAGCGTCATTTGCCCGATATCCGGCTGCATAATCAGCAACACACTGACCAAAACAAGCAGGCTGAATGAGAACAAAACCGCCTTACTATCAAATTGCGCCCGTTGGCGAGCGAACAGATAAGCCGAGACCACGACAAAGGCGGGCTTTAATATTTCGGATGGCTGAACCGATAGGCCGCCAATCAGCAACCAGCGGCTGGCGCCCTTTACCGACACGCCAAATGATAACGTCATGGCCACAGCGGCTATGCTGGCGAGCAATATCAGCACGGCCAAAACTTGAATCTGCTTTGGATTAAGCATGGAAACCGCCAAAAACACGGCCGCCGCGAAGCTGAGGAACATTAATTGCTTGTTGGCAAAATAATAAATCGGCATGCCGATATTTTGCGCCACTGCCGGACTGGCGGCGAAGGCCATGAAATAGCCCAAGGCCAAAAGTGCGCCAACGCCAAGCAACATGCTCCGGTCGACGGTCCACCACCATTCGGCGACAAAGCTACGATCTGTGCGAGAGAATATACGCATCACATACCTCCGCCTTGTTGCAGTTTCCAATTCGCCACATGGGCGCAAAACGCATCGCCTCGGGCTTCAAAATTGTCGAAAGCGTCAAATGACGCGCAAGCCGGTGACAGCAAAATTGTGGCTTCATCAAAATTATCCGCCACCGCCTGATCAGCCGCCGCACTGACGGCGTGTTGTAATTGACCGCTTTCGAGATAATCGACATGCGGCGCCATGGTGGATAATTGCGCGGCAAATTGCGGCGCTGCCTCGCCAATTAAATAAGCGCGGCGCACTTCGGCGAAACTATTTTCCAAACCTTCAAGCCCGCCCTCTTTGGCGCGCCCGCCAGCAATCCAATAAATATTGCGATAGGCGGCCAAAGCATGACGCGTGGCTTCAGCATTGGTGGCTTTGCTGTCATTGACAAATGTTAAGGCCCCGAAATGATCAATCGGCTGCAAGCGATGGGCCAGACCTGGGAAGCTGATAAAGGCCTCTGTCATATCGGCCAAGCTCAATTCTAACGCCTGCCCAACGGCCATGGCGGCGGCAATGTTTTGTGCATTGTGCAAGCCCCGCAGGCTGGCCATAAATTCAAGCCGCATCAGCACATTCGAGTCATGGCTCAAGGCATCGGCTGTCACCTGAATATCGGCTGTCGATTGCGTCGACGACAGGCGCACAACCTGCCGGCCGCGCTGTGCCAAAGTGCTGGCCATATTGGCGCTATCGGCGTCATCAACGCACATAATGGCCGTCATATCGCCAGCGCCATGGGTAAATAATTTCTGCTTAGCGGCAATATAACCAGCCATGGAACCATGCCGATCAAGATGATCTGGCGAGATATTGGTCAATACGCCAATGTCGCAGACCAATGTGTCATTCAGGTCGAGTTGGTAAGACGACAGCTCCAGCACATAAGCGGTTTTGGCGTCAGCTTGCGGCATATCCAATTGCAAAATCGGCGTGCCCAGATTGCCACCGACTTGCGGCGCCCAACCGCAATGCGCCAACATATGGCCAATCAGCGCCGTCACTGTCGATTTGCCATTGGTGCCGGTGATACCGATGACTGGCACATGCTGCTGCGGATTATCAGCGCGCCATTGCTGCAGGCCGGCATAGAATAAATCCATGTCACCCAAAATGGCCGCGCCAGCGGCGCGCGCGTTCAAAATCACCGCATGCGGCGCCGGATGGGTCAAGGGCACACCGGGGCTGACAATCAAACGTTCAGGCTGGCCAAAGTCTTGCGTTAAATCGCGAATTTTGGCGCCGCGCTTGGCCGCCAATTCACATTGTGTCGGCTTATCATCCCATGCCACAACATCACATCCGGCGAGCAAGAGCGCGTCAACGCAGGCAAGGCCAGAGCGACCCAGTCCGAAGACCGCTGTTTCACCAGAAAAATGTGGCAATGAGATCATCCGTCCCCCTAACGCAATTTCAATGTCGCCAGCCCAATCAAGGCCAGCACAACTGAGATGATCCAGAACCGGATGACGATGGTGGATTCGGCCCACCCGCGTTGTTCAAAATGATGGTGTAACGGCGCCATGGCAAAAACCCGCTTGCCGGTCAGCTTAAAGGACGCCACTTGCACAATCACCGAGACGGCTTCCAATACAAACAGGCCGCCGATAATCGCCAGCACCAATTCATGTTTGGTGGCGACAGCAATGGAACCAATCGCGCCACCCAGTGCCAAAGAGCCCGTGTCGCCCATGAACACGGCGGCTGGCGGGGCGTTATACCAAAGAAAGCCAAGGCCAGCGCCAATCAGCGCGGCGCAAAATACAGCCAATTCGCCAGTGCCGGGCACATAATGGATTTGCAAATAATCAGAAAACACTGCATTACCGACAAGATAAGCAATCAGCCCGAAGCTCAGAGCGGCAATCATTGTCGGCACAATCGCCAAACCATCGAGTCCGTCGGTGAGATTGACCGCATTGGACGCGCCAACAATGACAAATAAGCCAGCCACAACAAATAGCGGCAAGCCAAGCGGCAATAAATAATCCTTAACGAAAGGAATGGCATAACCCGTGGCCATTGGTTCCGGCAGCAAATGCGAGATATATATAACCGTGAAAAAGGCGACAATGGCCTCAAGCAAAAGTTTCACCCGACTTGGCACGCCGTGACTACTGCCATTGCGCAATTTCAGAAAATCATCAGCAAAACCGATGGCGCCAAATCCCACAGTCGTCAGCATGATGGCCCATAGAAACATATTGTTCAAATTGCCCCAGAGCAGCGTTGCCCCCATGGTGGAAATCAAAATCAATAATCCGCCCATGGTCGGCGTGCCGACTTTGGTCAATAGGTGAGAGGCTGGCCCATCTTCGCGGATCGGCTGGCCTTTGCCTTGGCGGGCACGCAATGTGTCGATCAACCACGGGCCTAATAGAAAGCTAATCAGCAGAGCCGTGAGCATGGCGCCACCAGCCCGAAAAGTGATATAGGAAAACAGATTGGCACCAGGTAGTGAATCTTTCATTGATGTCATCAGTTCGTAAAACATTCTCAACCTCTTTCCTGAACGCCCTTGAGCGCAACTAAATCATTGGCCTGCACCAGCGCGTCAACAACCGCACCCATGCCACTTGCATTCGATCCCTTGACCATAACCACATCACCTGCACGCATATCAGCCAGCAAATGTTGCGTCAGATCGGTCAGTGAATCGGCGTGATAAGCCACGCAATTAGTTCCAATATGTTCGTGTAAATGATGACTCAGCGTCCCATAGGTCAGCACTTGGTCAATCTCAGCATCGCTAATAATGTCGGCTAATTCGATGTGCAACTCGACCGCTTGCTCGCCCAGCTCGGCCATGTCGCCCAATACGGCAATGCGTCGACCCCGACCATTGCGCGGGGCCAAACCAAGCGTTGTCAGGGCTGCCGCCATAGAGGTTGGATTGGCGTTATAGCTCTCATCCACCAAAATATATTCGCCATCCGCGGCCTGCAAATGATGGCGTTCGCCGCGCCCCGCCAATCCATCATGATCAGCCAGAGACAAAGCCGCCAGTGCCAAATCAGCGCCAGCCAAAGATACGGCAGCCAGCACGGCCAGACTATTGTTGACGTGATGGGCACCCGACATGCCAATTTTATAAACCACTTGGTCAGATAAAATCGTTGCGCTCACACAGCTGCATGACGCGTGTAATTTGACTTTCCCAGCCAAGGCCTGCACGCCATCGCTGACGCTTTCGTCGCTTC
>JAYOCI010000042.1:0-13341 GCA_038105345.1 Rhodobiaceae bacterium | reverse complement strand
CATTGTCACCGACGACAGAACTCGTGCCATCAATATGCGTCGAACTGGCAGAAACAATGCCGCGGTTCACGAATTCTGCGCCATCTGGCAAGTCCGTCAATGCCGCGAGGCGCACGGCAATCGCTGAATAGCTTGCGCTAGTGGCTGTGGCATCGGTTCTTGTATTGCTATTGATGCTTGCTGTAATTGAGCCATTATTGATGAAAATATCCGTCGCATTCGTAATCGTGCCAAGTGACGTCTGACCCAATGAAATGGCGGTGGCATTATTATTATAGGCCGATGCCGAAATCGAACCAGCATTCAAAAAGCCGCCATTCAGATCAGCGCCGGAGTCAATCAAAATAGCCGTGGCGGCCACACCGTCATTCCAGCCATTGGCGGTAATTGAGCCGCGGTTGATAAAGGATTGGCGATAAGCAAATGTTGTGCCGCTAAACGCCGTCAATTCATCATTGTCATCGTCAAGCGTATCTGCAAAGCCCTCAACGATCAGCCCAAAATTACCATTTGACATGGTTATGGCGGGGGCTGAGCCATAGATTGAAATGCGGCCAGTGCCACGGTTTTCGTCAAAATGATACGGTAGCGTTTTCAGCGTATCCACCGGATTGCCATCGCTACGCGCCGTGTTAATCGCCGTCAAACTGGTGAGTTCATCAGCTGTGCTGACAGTATCTATCGGACCGTTAATCAACACGCCTTGTGAAATACTGCCGTTGAGCACGACAGCCGAACCGCCCTGCTGCAACTCATTGGCATCGAGAGTGGTCTCATCATTAGCTGCCAAAAGGCCCCGGTTATTTATCGACCGTGTTTGGTAACCGGTTGCGTTAATCGAGCCTTCAATTTGAAGACTGCCGGTAATGTCACCATCAACAATTATGCCAGAGGCGCCGCGACCTGTGGCCGACAATGAGCCGGCTTGAATATAACGGCCGCTGATCGATGCATTAGGATCAATATAAACGCCGGCTACCCGACCAGATGCGCCCGAGGCAGAGCCAACGACACTAATCGAGCCGCGCAAATCAACATTGCCGTTTAACAAATCAGTGATAGAGATACCCAGCCCATTGTCAGCGGTGACCAATATTTGCGAGCCAAATAGGCCAAACAAATTTCCCGTCATAGCTTGATTGACGAATACGCCGATACGTCCCGAGTCTTGCGCAAATTCGCCGCCGCTGAACACATCATCAGCCGTATCAACCGTGTCTTGGTCGCGTGTGATGCCGTCGAGAATACCATCACCGTCATTATCGGTCGGTAGCAAACTATCCAACAGCAGAATTGAAGCCGTGGCCCCGATGGTGAGATCGCCAGTGAAAGGGTCTCTTACCCACACGCCATATTGATTTGATGTGTCATATTTAGTGGTGCCGTCAGCGTTTTCATCAAGCACGCTAATCGCGCCATTGATTAAAACATCAACCGCCTCGCTGTGATTGATCAAAAAGGCCGCGCCGCTGGTGGTCGGGCCAGTAATGGTGACACTCCCGTCAGCAGAAATCGAGTGCAGGCCGTTGTCATCAACAGCGCTACCGGTTGTTTCTTGCTCAACCGTGACAGCTGTTTGAATATCCAAGGCAAGAGCCGGAAGACTGGTCATCAATACGGGCAGCATAAATGCCGTTGTTAATAGTCTTGATTTATAGCTCATAATGTCCTCGGGCTAATTTTATAATTCCAGTTACTCGGCGTCTGCTGGGTCTAAACTATCTCGCAACTCACGCTTCAAAAACTTTCCGCTGGCATTGCGCGGCAAAGCTTCGGACCGCAACCAGATATAACGCGGGATTTTGAATTTGGCCAGCAATTGACTGCAATGCGCACGCACATCTTCAGCGGTTAGCGTCACACCAGCCGCAGGCACAATGGCAATACCGACTTCTTCGCCCAAACGATCATCGGCCACACCAAATACGGTACATTCGGCAACGCCATCAAGTTTGAACACAGCGCTTTCAACTTCTGCGCAATAAATATTCTCGCCACCGCGCAGAACCATATCTTTGGCACGGTCGACCAGATAGACAAATCCATCAGCGTCTTGGCGGGCGATATCGCCAGTGCGCAACCAACCCTGCTGAATACTCTCAGCCGTCGCCTCAGCGCGATTCAGATATCCCTTAATCACATTACCGCCTTTGACGCATAGCTCGCCCAACTCACCGGCAGGCAAATCATTGCCGTCGGCGTCAATGACCTTGGCATCGAGTGTCGGCACAACTGGCCCGCAACTGTCAGGGCGATCAAGGAAATATTCCCCTGAAACAGCGGTGATAATACCGCAGGTTTCGGTCATGCCATAACCGGTTGCCGCCTTACCATTGGGCAAGGCTTTGTCGATTTTGCCGACCAAATCAGGCTGCAATTGCGCCCCACCGCCGCCAAGTGCGGTCAAAGATGAGGTGTCATATTTGTCGAAATCAGGATGCGAGATAATTTCCCGCGACATCACTGGCACGCCGCTGATACCGGTGATTTTCTCCCGATCAATCAACTTCAAAGCTTCGCCAGCATCCCATTTATACATATGAATAATTTGCCCGCCGGTCAGCGTGGTCGGCTGAACAACGCAATTATTCGCCGTCACATGGAACAGCGGCGTGGTCACGAGGGTTTTGCCGATTGGCCCTTCGCCGGGCGCTGGCAAACTATCCTCAACGCCATTGGCACGGGCTTGAGCCGTGGTGGCGCACAGATTCATAAACGCCACATTCATAATGTTCAGCACAAACCCACGATGGGTCAATTGCGCGCCTTTCGGACGTCCGGTCGTACCCGATGTGTAGAAAATACACGCGTCATCATCGCCATCAATGGCCACTTCCGGCATATCGCCGCCAAAGGATTTGACCTCAGCATAATCAATGACCCCGTCAGCTGGCTGCGCCAAGCGCACGCCAATGACTTTCATATCGGCGAACTGGTCGCGCACGGGGGTGAAATTATTCAAGCGATCCTGATCACAAATCAGCGCTTTGGGCGCCGAATCGGACAAACCATATTGCATCTCATCGGTTACCCACCATGCATTCATGCCAACAACCGCGACACCAATTGATGTCAGCGCCCAATAGGAGAGCATCCACTCGGGGAAATTACGCATAGCAATCGCCACCCGATCACCGCGCTTAATGCCATTGGCGTGCATCCAATTGGCAATGCTCGCGGTCTCAGCCATGGCTTGGCCATAAGTCCAGCGCTCATCTTCATAGACAATATAATCGCGTTCGGCATAGCCAGCGCTCATCATCCAAACGTCGCGCAATGAATTGGGAGCTAAAGCATAGGTTTTGAGCTTCTCGCCACGCACTTCAACTTCCGTAATGGCAAACATACCGGTTTCACCGGTCATTTCGGCCCAAACATCTTTTAATTCCTGATACATTTCCGCTCCCTTAGCTTTACTTTGACCCTCCCGAGGCCGAAGAGCAGATATTACCTACAAGGCTGATGGCGGCAAGTGAATTCCGGCATAATTTTCGCAAAATGACGTGTTTTACTGGCGAGAGGGCGATTTTTTGGCTAATTTATTTCCATGATAGACTTTTACCTCAACGCACTTGACCAATCGGCGATTAATTCCGCCTCCGATGCCGCACAGGCTGTGTCGGAAACTGTCGATTTGGCGATTTATTTGGACGGTTTGGGATTCCACCGATTCTGGTTGGCCGAACATCACAATACATCGGCTTTCGCAGGGGCCGCGCCGGAAGTGTTAATCGCCCATATTGCGGCCCGCACCAGCCATATTCATGTTGGATCAGGTGGCATTATGTTGCCGCATTACAGCCCGCTAAAAGTCGCCGAGCAATTCCGTATGCTCGAAACCCTGGCGCCAGGTCGTATTGATCTTGGCATTGGTCGCGCCCCAGGTGGCGACGCCAAAACCGCCGCCGCCTTGCAAAGCGGGCCTAAAGCGTGGCCGGTAGAAGTGTTTCCGCAACAGGTCGAAATTTTGCTGCAATTCCTCGAAGATGCCATGGGGCTATCGGGCGATGACGGCGGCTTTGCCAAAGACCACCCCTATCAAGGCATTCATGCGCAACCCCGCGGGCCATCGCGGGTACCGGTTTGGATGCTCGGTTCGGGCGGCGATGGCGCAGTTCATGCGGCGCAATTTGGCCTGCCTTATGTTTATGCCCATTTCATCAATCCGGATAATCTGGAACAAGCGGTCGATGTTTACCGGCGTCACTTCAAACCCTCACGGTTTTTGCAGCAGCCGAAAATCGTCCTCGCGACCTCTGTTTTGGCCGCAGCCACAGACGAAGAAGCAGCCTATTATGCCCGCCCGCGCAATATTTGGGCGGCCCGCCTCATGCAGAATAAGGCCGGTGTTTTCCCGAGCTTACAAGAAGCCCAAGATTGGGAAATGACGGCAAATGATGCCGCCTATTTTGAGATGATTTCACAGCGCGGTTTCACCGGCACGCCAGAAGTGGTGATGCAGCAACTCGATGATTTGGTGCGCCAGCATGGTTTGGACGAAGTGTTTTTGCTGACCCTGATTCCAGATTTACAGGCCCGCAAAACATCTTACAAACTTCTGGCCGAGCAAGCCGGCATGAGCGCCAAAGCACAAGCCGCCGAGTAAGGCAAAACGACGCACAGAATTGCCACAAACTTGCCGCTTAGCGTCTTGACCGCAAGGCTGGCATCATGCACAACAGAACACATATTTGACATATGAGTCATCCAACCAAGGAGATAAATTATGAGTTTGGATTTTACCGATAAGGTTGTCATCGTCACCGGCGCTGGCGGTGGATTAGGCAAGAGCCACGCGCTCGATTTTGCGCGCCGTGGCGCCAAAGTGGTGGTCAATGATTTGGGCGGCTCTGTCGACGGATCAGCTGGCACATCAGAAGCCGCACAAAGCGTGGTAGATGAAATTGTCGCCGCTGGCGGCACAGCCATCGCTAATGGTTCATCAGTCACAGACGACGCTGGCGTCGCCAATATGATCAGCCAAACCATGGACGCTTTTGGCCGCATTGACGTATTGGTCAATAATGCCGGCGTGTTGCGCGATAAAAGCTTTGCCAAAATGGAAATCGACGATTTTACATTTGTTGTCGACGTTCACTTGTTCGGTACGCTGAAGCCAACTAAAGCGGTTTGGCCGATTATGAAAGAGCAAGGCTATGGCCGCATCATGGTGACCTCTTCATCATCAGGGCTGTATGGCAATTTCGGTCAGGCCAATTATGGCGCTGCTAAAATGGGCGTTGTTGGCTTTATCAACACGCTGAAATTGGAAGGCCAAAAAGACAATATCCACATCAACGCTCTGGCCCCTGTCGCTTGGACACGGATGACAGCAAATCTGATGCCGCCAGAAATGGAAGAAATGCTGAAACCAGAACAAGTGACCCCTGCGGTCGTGTTCATGTGTTCAGAAAATGCACCAACCGGCAAAATCATTTGCGCTGGCGCCGGTGCTTTTGCTTCGACACATATTGTTGAAACCCGTGGCATGTATTTGGGCGCAGACCCAACAGCGGAACAAGTGGCTGAGAATTGGGAACAAATCTCAAAACTTGATGACCAAGCTGAAGCTCTATTCCAAGGCGGCGACCAAACGCGTCGTTTCTTTGAGCTAATCCAAGCTGCCAATAAGTAAGTTATAGAGGGGCGCGTGGCCGCCATGCGCCCCTTATTTTGTGATGCCTATTAAAGCTATTTCTGCCTCTACCGCCCTCATGTTCGGGCTTTGGTTGATGTTATCGGGTCATTATACTGGCCTGCTCATCACACTCGGCTTAATCAGTGCCATTGTTCTGTCGCTGATTGCTTATCGTATGGGCGTGCTTGATGAAGAAGGCCTACCGCTCGGCCTTCTCATCCGATTGCCGAAAGTCTCTTTCTGGCTAATCTGGGAAATTCTTAAATCAAATATTGATGTGGCGCGGGTGATTATGCGCCCAGAGCGCGCCCAACCACAATTGGTGCGCGTCAAAGCCTCGCAAAAAACTGTCGCCGGTCTTGTGACCTATGCCAATTTTATCACGCTGACGCCAGGTACAGTCTCGGTCAATGTTGACGAGACGACCAATGAAATTCTTGTGCATGGGCTGACCAATGATTTTTCCGATGGCCTAGCTGACCCCGAAATGGATCGACGCGTATCTGCGCTGGAAGGGGAGCCGTCATGACAATGACTTTCTGGTTCGGCGTCATCATGGCCAGTATTGGCATTTCTATCATTATCGCTATTTTGCGCGCCTCATTGGGGCCGACCGCATTTGATCGCGTATTAGCCGTCAACACCATTGGCACGCTGGTTGTGTTATCAATTTGCGTCTATGGATTTTTCGATGGCCGCCCCGAATTCCTCGACATAGCAGTTTTATATGCGTTGATTAATTTCATCGGCACAATCGCCATTTTGAAATTCTTCCGCCATGGCACATTGGGAGATCATTTGCCTCCCGAGGATAAGCACGATGGGTGATGAGATGATCATGTTGATTGATATGGCGCGCCAGATAATCGGCATTGGCGCCCTGCTGCTCGGCAGTTTGGCAATTCTTATCGGCGCTATTGGCCTATTGCGCCTTGGCGATGTTTATCAGCGCATGCATGGGGCTGGCATTGTTGACTCGGGTGGCGCTGGACTGGTGCTGCTTGGTCTTTTGCTTCTCGCCCCCGATTGGACAGTGGCGGTGCGCATTGGATTGATTGGCGCGCTGCTGATTATGACCAGCCCAACCGCCACCCATGCGATTGCGCGGGCGGCGCGTTTTGCTGGCGTGGAACCCATCTTATCAACCGACAAAAAAGATAAGGAGGGCTAAGCCATGGGGTTTGTCATTGATGCCACGCTCATCGCCTTTCTTGCGCTTATCGCCATCGCGGCGCTGCGCCGTAAACGGCTATTTGGCATGGTCATGTTGTCGGGTGCGTTTTCCTTGGTTGCAGCCACCTTATTTGTGGTGCTGGATGCGGTCGATGTCGCTTTCACTGAGGCGGCCGTCGGCGCGGGTATCTCAACGGTTCTCGCCTTGGCCACTTTATCTTTGGTGAAAGCCGAAGAAAAACCCCATTCGATCGCTATTGTGCCAGCCCTTTTGGCCTTGGTGACAGGACTATTATTGTCTATCGCGGTCAGTGATTTGCCAGAATATGGCGCCGCTGACGCGCCCATTCATAACCATGTCGCGCCTGAATATATTATCGGCAGCGAGGAAAAAATCGGCGTGCCCAATGTGGTGACTTCGGTTTTGGCCAGCTATCGCGGCTATGACACATTTGGTGAAACCGTGGTTATTTTCACCGCAGCTATTGCCGTCTTGCTGATCATTAGCGGATGGACGCGACGCGAAACAGAAATCACCGACAGCACGGAGGATGACCATGCAGGATGATCCGGTCATTCGCGTTATCGCCAAAGTGCTGATACCGACGATGATGTTATTTGCCCTTTATGTGCAATTCCATGGCGACTATGGGCCTGGCGGCGGCTTTCAGGCGGGGGTTATCTTTGCCGCTGCGTTTATTCTCAATGCCACCGTCTTTGGCTTAAATCGCGGCCGCCATGTTTGGCCAGCGCGGCTTAACCTTATGGCGATTGCCCTTGGCGTGCTGATTTACGGCGGCACGGGCGTTGCCACCATGGTGCTGGGCGAGAATTTCCTCAGCTATAACGCCCTATCCGACGACCCCATGGCTGGTCAGCATTTGGGTATTTTATTGGTTGAATTTGGTGTCGGCCTGACCGTTGCCGCGGTCATGGTTGCTCTATTCTTTGCTTTCGCCGGCCGCGTGTCGCACGTCCGGCTGCTGAACAAAACGCGGGCCCATGAAAAGGCTCTAAAAGAAAAAGCCGAGGACAGTGCCAATGACTAGTCTCTTCGCGCAATGGAATTATTTCCTCGTCATTATTTTGATGATGCTGGGCTTTTATGCAGTGATTGCTCGCGGCAATATGGTGAAAAAAATGGTCGGGCTGAATATTTTTCAGACCTCGGTTTTCATGCTTTATATTTCTATGGGCAAGGTCACTTCAGGCACGGCGCCGATTCTGACTGGAGACAGCAGCACGGTTTATTCCAACCCATTGCCGCACGTGCTTATTCTGACGGCGATTGTGGTCGGCGTGGCGACAACTGCCGTCGGCTTCGCGCTTATTATTCGCATTCAAGAAAGCTTTGGCTCTATTGAAGATGACGAAATCACCGAGATGATGGATGATGCCAGCGCGGCAAGCGAGGGGCGTTCCTGATGATGCAACATCTCCCCATTTTGCAAGTTATTGTGCCGCTTATGGCAGCGCCGCTGGTGGCCCTTTTGCGCGGCCGTGAAATCGCTTGGCTGGCGACCTTTGTCGTTACTGGCGTGGCCTTTGCGATTTCTCTCTTATTGTATTTCCAAGTCAGCGAAAGTGGCACACGTCTGGTCTATGAATTGGGCGGATGGGCGGCTCCTCTGGGCATTACCTATGTGATTGACGCCGCCAGCGTGCTGGTATTGCCGATTGTCACTGGCATTGGCTTTGTGGTGACTTTGGCGGCAAGGCATTTGGTGACAGCAGAGATTGATCAACGCGACCATGCTTTGTTTTTCACCGCTTGGCTGCTGACCATTGCCGGCATGTTGGGCCAAGTGACGACGGGCGACGCCTTTAATATTTTTGTGTTCCTCGAGATTTCCTCTTTATCAGCTTATGCCTTGGTAGCCATGGGCGCGGGCCGCGATCGTCGGGCCTTGCCAGCGGCTTTCAACTATCTGATTTTGGGCACGGTCGGCGCCACTTTCTACGTCATCGGCCTGGGCTTATTATATATGCTGACCGGCACATTAAACCTTGATGATTTGGCTGTTCGTCTGGCGGATATTGAACAAACCCGCGCCGCCTATATGGCCATGGCCTTTATTGCCTTGGGATTATTCTTGAAAATGGCGCTGTTCCCGCTGCATTTCTGGTTGGTGCCAGCCTATAGTTTCGCCCCTTCGGCGGTCTCGGCCTTAATGGCGGCAACGGCGACGAAAGTATCGGTTTACGTTTTGGTGCGGCTGATGTTTGGCGTCTTTGGCATCGGCTTTGTCGGCATCAGCCAAGGCCTCGGCACGGTTCTCCTGACACTGGGCATTATTGGCGCTTTCGTCGGCACGCTGGCGGCGATTATCGAAACCGATTTGAAAAAGCTTTTTGCTCAATCCTCAATCGCCCAACTCGGTTATATGGCGATCGGCATTGGCATTATGACTCCGGCCGGTCTGGCCGCCGCCTTTATCCATTTGTTCAATCATGCGCTGATGAAGGGCGCATTATTTCTTGCCATTGGGGTGATTGGCGCGCAAACCGGTCGCGCCACCATGCGCAGTATTGAAGGTGCCGGACGGCAAATCCCAATGACCATGACGGCCATATTATTTGGCGGTTTGGCGTTGATTGGCGTGCCGCTGACCGCTGGATTTATTTCTAAACTCTATTTAATTCGTGCCCTGCTGGAGAGCGATTTATGGATATTGGCTGGCCTAACCTTTATTAGCTCGGCTCTGGCACTGGCTTATGTCTGGAAAATCGTTGAAGCCGCATGGCTCAAGCCACGCCCTGAAGGCGCACCCGATTTGCATGAAACGCCCATTATGTGGCTTCCGGCATGGCTCTTAGTGGTGGCGACAATCGGCTTTGGTATATTCGCCAGCCCGTTGATTAGTGGCGCCATGCAAGCCGCTATGATGTTCTTTGGAGGGCAATCTTAATGCTTCATACGGAAACATTAGTCTACGCTCTGCTTGGTCTGCCGCTTTTGGCGTCGTTTGGCGTTTTACTTTTGCGCCAATGGCCAAATTTGCGCGACGGGCAAGCCGTTCTGATTGGCCTGCTGACCGCCGCTTGCGCCATCACGCTTTTTGCCCGTGGCGCCGATGGCACCAGCCTCACCCTTTTGGCGATGACGCCGAGCCTGTCTATCAGCTTCACACCTGAGCCTTTAGGGCTGTTATTCGCCTTGGTTGCTGGCTGCCTATGGCCATTGGCGACGCTTTACACAATCGGATATTTACGCGGCGCCCATGAAGACAATCAAACCCGCTTTATGTTCTTTTATGCCATTGCCATTCATGCCGCCATGGCGATTGCCCTATCAGGCAATTTGCTAACACTCTTCGTATTCTATGAAATTCTGACTTTCTCGACTTATCCATTGGTGACCCATAAGGGCACAGAGGATGCGCGCAAAGCCGGACGCGTCTATCTCGGCATATTGGTCGCCAGTTCAGTGGTGTTTTTATTATTCGGGGTGATTGGCGTGTGGGTGATTGCTGGCACGCTGGACTTCACAGCCGGTGGTATTTTGGCTGGTAAAATCGACCCCATTTATGTGCCCTTGCTGCTCGGCCTATTTGCTTTCGGTATTGGCAAGGCCGCGCTCATGCCATTACACCGCTGGTTGCCAGCGGCGATGGTGGCGCCAACACCGGTCAGCGCATTGCTGCACGCCGTGGCTGTGGTTAAAGCCGGCGTGTTCACCGTCCTGAAAGTGGTGATTTATATTTTCGGCCTCGATTTCTTAAGCTCAACCGGCGCCAGCGAGTGGCTGATTGTGGTCGCCAGCTTCTCCATTCTGGCGGCTTCTATTGTCGCCATGCGTAAAACAAATTTGAAAGCCCGACTGGCCTATTCAACGGTCAGCCAGCTCGGTTATATTGTGCTCGGCGCGGCACTGGCTTCGCCGCTCGCCGCCTCTGGCGCTGCCTTGCATATTGCCACCCACGCGGCCGGCAAAATCACCCTGTTTTTCTGCGCCGGTGCGATTTATGTCGCCCATCATCTTAACGATATCAAAGATATGGATGGTCTGGGGCGACGTATGCCGATTACTTATGGCGCATTTGCTCTGGGGGCTCTGTCGATTATTGGCGTGCCTCCCTTGGGCGGCGCGTGGTCGAAATTCATGCTCATGGGCGGCGCCCTAGACGGCCAACATATGCTGGTGCTGATTGTGCTTATGGTGTCATCCCTATTGAACCTCGTCTATCTCGGGGAAATTGTGTTGCGCGGGTTTTTCGCCCCTGCCAAAGCCGGTTCCGTCGCCCAAGGCGATTATGCCGAAGCGCCATGGGCTTGCGTTGTGCCGCTATGCGTGACTGCACTCATATCAATTATGCTGTTCTTCAGCGTTGATTTTTTCATTCTGAAATTTACCGGTTAGGCCATGTCACATTCTTCTGAAAAACCCGAAATCAGCCCAGCCGCGAAGCGTTTTATCATCGCTCTTTGCGTGATTTGCTTTGGCCTCACGGTTTTGGAATTCATTATCCATCGCCACGCCTATTTCACCCTTGAAGGGCGGCCGATGTTTTTTGCCGCCTATGGTTTCATCGCTTTTATTATTGTCGTCATTGGCGGCATTGGCCTGCGCAAATTAGTCATGCGGGCGCCAGATTATTATGAAGCAGGAGACGATCATGAATAGTCTTCTGCCGACATTGCTGCAAATTCCCGGCCTGTTGATGGTGTTTGGTGCCTTGCTGGTGCCGATTCTGCCACACGCAATACGCCAAATCTGGATGTTGGCGGTTATCGCCGTTTCGGCTTGGCTGTGCTGGGGCATTGCTCCGGGTCTACATATGACCACCCAATTGGCTGGACTGGATTTGATATTGGTGCGCGCCGATGCCATCACCCGCCCCTTTGCGCTGGTTTTCCATATTGCTGCAGCGCTCAATGTTATTTACGCCATGCACGAAAACATTCGCACCACGGCGACGGCTGGCCTCGCCTATGCAGGGGCCGCCATTGCCGCCTTATTCGCTGGTGATTTCGTCACTCTGT
This sequence comes from Rhodobiaceae bacterium, assembly GCA_038105345.1. Lineage (GTDB taxonomy): Bacteria > Pseudomonadota > Alphaproteobacteria > RS24 > RS24 > JAHEGN01. The sequence continues at coordinate 1,547 of JAYOCI010000042.1, read as the reverse complement.
TTATCTATTGGGAACTGACCGCTTTCACATCGGTATTTTTGATTTTAATCAGCCGCAGCGAGCGCAGTTTTGCCGCCGCCATGCGCTATTTGCTAATGCAAGTTAGCTCGGGCGTCATTCTTTTGGCAGGCGCGGTGATTTTATGGCACAGCGGGCAAGGCCTCAGCGTGCAAGCGCTTGACGCATCGACATTGGCAGGCGGTCTCATTCTCTTGGCCTTTGGCATTAAAGCCGCTTTCCCCTTCCTCAATGGCTGGCTGCAAGATGCTTATCCCGAAGCCAGCGTCACCGGCACAGTGATGCTGTCTGCGTTCACCACGAAATTGGCCATTTATATGCTGGCGCTGTGTTTTGCAGGCACTGAAATACTTATCTGGATTGGCGCGGTGATGACATTATTCCCAGTGTTTTTCGCCGTCATCGAGAACGACCTGCGTCGCGTGCTTGCCTTTTCGCTGAACAACCAGCTTGGCTTTATGGTCGTTGGCGTCGGCATTGGTAGCGAATTGGCCATTAATGGCACAGTGTCGCACGCCTTTGCCCATATTATTTATAAAGCGCTATTATTCATGAGCATGGGGGCGGTTCTGCACCGCACTGGCACGGCTAAGGCCAGCGAATTGGGCGGGCTATGGAAGCGCATGCCGCTGACCATGGTGTTTTGCATCATCGGCGCTGTATCGATCTCCTCATTCCCGCTATTCAGCGGCTTTGTCACCAAATCACTGACCATTGGCAGCGTCGCCAAGGATGGCTATTTCGTGGTTTGGATGATTTTGATCTTTGCTTCAGCTGGCGTGCTTGAACATTCCGGCATTAAAATTCCGTATTTCGCCTTCTTCGGTCATGACCGCAAATTCGAGGTCAAAGAAGCACCGGTGAATATGCTGATTGCTATGGGGATTGCTGCTGGCCTATGTATCGCCATTGGTGTCGCACCACAATTACTATACGGCCTATTGCCCTATGCGGTTGACTATAATGTCTGGGAAGCCGGCCATGTGTTGGGCGAAATGCAATTATTATTATTCGCCATTCTCGCCTTTGTGTTCCTCATGGTGCGCGGGCTTTATCCGCCGGAGATCGACTCGACCGTGCTCAATACGGATTGGTTCTTACGCCGCCTTCTACCGCGTCTGACCATGGCCATCGCACGACCTATTCTGGCGGTTTGGTTTGCCGCTTTGGGTCAGGCCAAAAAAATAGTGTTGGACGGCCTCTATGTCGGCGAACGCGCCAGCCAGCAAACCGGTCTGGTTTCAGGCGTCGCCAGCACTGGCGCAGCGGCAGGTATTTTCCTCGCTGTATTCGCGCTGTTACTGCTCATATTATTCTCGATATAAAAAGGGCGCCGCGGCAAATGCCGGACGCCCTCCTATTGAAGCTGTCTCAGGCTCTATAAGCCGAGAACGGCCTTAGCGATAATATTGCGCTGGATCTCATTTGAACCGGCGTAAATTGTTGTCTAACGATTGTTGAAATAGCCCGGAACCACCATTGGCGCGCCATCCATTCCAATATCTGGCTCATTGGTCGAGTCCAATGTA
>JAYOCI010000041.1:0-13399 GCA_038105345.1 Rhodobiaceae bacterium | reverse complement strand
ATACTATCCATGCCCTGATCGCGCAGACTATCCATCCAGCGCCATAGGTTTTCTGGGTTTTTTGAAATCAAACGCGAAAATGGTTCATCCGGCGCGCCGCCTTCAAAAATCACATTTCTGTGCAGGTTTTCAAATGTATCCTGACTAGAGGTATATTCATAAGCCGTGAAAGCGGTGAATTTGCCCGGCTCATTATGACGTTCAGCGGCAGCAATTGTTTCTGCCCAAGCCGAACGAACAATATTCATGTCCAGCAAATCATCTTCAACTTGCTGACCAATATAAGGCAGCATTTGACCGAAAGCCTGACGGCGCTCGCTGGCGGTTTTGGCATCACGAAGCGCTTTGGCGACGCGGTGTGAACCGACCGAGCTATCAGCGTCAAACATTGCCGGCACCATGCCAAGATACATGGCGTGATCTGTCGTCGCTTGGAAATCAAGCGGCGCGGGAAGTTTCATCTCAAAACCAGCCGGATGTTTAATCGCTTCGCCCTTGGCATAACGGTAAGACTCATCGGGCCCATTACGATTGCCGAAAATAAAAGCATCGAAAGACAGCTTTGTGTGAACGTGGGTTTCACCAAACAGCGCTTCACGATTTTGAGGCGCGGCTTGTGCCAGTGCCGGTAGAAGCGCTGCCAGCAACAGACCAGTTTTGATTTTATTCATAGTTTCCTCCCAGATGCATAATTATTGCCAGATGATGCTGAAAAGAACAAGGGCGAAGCACAGAAATAGGTGCATTGCGTCGGTTTCTTTCTTTCCTATAATCAGCATCAAGGGAGTTCAAAATGAAACAACAAAATTATGCAGATATCTATCAAAGCTGGCGCGACGCACCGGAAGCGTTTTGGGCTGAGCAGGCGGCGCTGATAGATTGGTCGAAACCACCCGAAACGATTTTCCAAGCCAATGAAACCGGCGATCGCTGGTATGTCGATGGCGAAATGAACACATGTTATAATTGCCTCGACCGCCATGTCGAGGCAGGACACGGCGAGCGCACGGCGCTGATTTATGACAGCCCGATGACCGGCAAGATTGAAAAAATAAGCTATGCCGCCTTGCAAGAGCGCGTCGAATGCGTTGCTGGCATGCTGCAAAATCACAATATTGGCCAAGGTGATCGGGTGATTATCTATATGCCAATGATTGCCGAAACAGCGATTGCAGCCCTCGCCTGCGCCCGTTTAGGCGCGGTTCATTCAATTGTTTTTGGCGGTTTTGCCTCGGCTGAACTGGCAACGCGGATAGATGATGCGCAGCCGAAAATGATTTTAGCCGCCTCTTGCGGCCTCGAACCAGGACGGGTGATTGCCTATAAGCCATTGATTGACGCCGCCATTGAATTGGCCGCGCACAAACCTGACCATGTTGTCATGTGGCAGCGGCCGGAACAGCTAGCCGATCTTTCGGCCCCCCGCGATGTCGAATGGCAGAGCCAAGAACAAGCCGCCCGCGAGGCCAATATACGGCCCGCTTGCGTTGCCGTGAAAGCCACTGACCCGCTGTATATTCTTTACACATCCGGCACCACTGGCATTCCCAAAGGCGTGGTGCGCGATAATGGCGGCCATTTGGTGGCTCTGAGTTGGTCGATGAAAAATATCTATAACATCGCGCCTGGCGAGGTATTTTGGTCAGCCTCGGATTTTGGTTGGGTGGTCGGCCATAGTTTTATTCTTTACGGCCCCCTTGCCATTGGGGCGACCAGCGTGATTTACGAGGGAAAACCCGTCGGCACACCAGATGCGGGCGCCTTTTGGCGGGTCATGTCGGCCCATGGTGTGCGCGCTTTATTCACCGCCCCAACGGCTTTTCGGGCGATCAAAAAACAAGACCCAAATGGCAAGCTGATTAAAGATTACGACTTGTCATTGCTACGCACGCTTTATCTGGCCGGTGAGCGGGTTGACCCCGACACGATTAATTGGGCCGAAGCGCATTTGAAAATTCCGGTGATTGATAATTGGTGGCAAACCGAAACCGGTTGGCCGATTTGCGCCAATCCGGTTGGTATTGAAACGCTACCGGTCAAAAAAGGTTCGCCAGCTTTGGCTATGCCGGGCTATGAAATTGCCGTTCTCGATGACAATAACCAGCCAGTGGGTGCCAATGAAACTGGCGCGATTGTTATTAAACTGCCCTTGCCGCCCGGTTGCCTGCCTGATTTATGGCAAAACAATGAGGGCTTTCAAACCGCCTATATGGCCGATTATCCGGGCTATTACAAAACCGGTGATGCCGGCTTTTTGGACGAGGACGGCTATCTTTATGTGATGTCGCGCACCGATGACATTATTAACGTCGCCGGTCACCGCCTCTCAACCGGCAGTATGGAAGAAGTGCTCGCCGGCCATAAAGATATCGCCGAATGTGCGGTTTTAGGCGTGCGCGACGCGCTCAAGGGCGAAGTGCCGCTTGGGCTTTTAGTGCTTAATGATGGCGTCAATCGCCCCGATGAAGACATTTTGACTGAAGCCATCCAATTGGTTCGCGATCAAATCGGGCCAGTGGCGGCTTTCAAACTCGCTGTGCGCGTTGCCCGTTTGCCGAAAACGCGTTCGGGTAAAATCTTGCGAGCCACCATTCGGAAAATTGCCAATGGCGAGGCGTGGACAATGCCCGCAACGATTGACGACCCAGCGATTCTCGACGAGATTAGTCAGGCCCTCGGCGATATTGGCTATCCGCAAACTATGGAAAATGAATAGGAATAAAATGAGTGATTTAATCAGCGTTGAAAAGCGTGAGGGCATCGCCCTACTAACCCTTAACCGTCCGCAAGCGATGAATGCTCTGTCGCGCGATTTGCGCCAGCAATTATCCGAGGCGGTTGACGCTTTGGAAGCCGACGACAATATACGGGTGCTTATTCTAACCGGAGCGGGTGATCGGGCGTTTACCGCCGGCCTTGATTTGAAAGAATTGGGCAGCGAAGATGGCGGGCCTGCCGTGACCATTGAAAGCTTTGATCCGGTCAAATCATTACAGCGTTTCTCAGGCCCCATTATTGGTGCCATTAACGGTGTCGCAATCACCGGCGGCTTTGAATTGGCCTTGGCCTGCGATGTGCTCATTGGCACACCCAATGCACGTTTTGCCGATACTCACGCACGGGTTGGCATTCTGCCCGGCTGGGGCTTGAGCCAGAAATTATCACGATTGCTCGGCCCATCACGAGCCAAAGAAGCCTCGCTAACCGGCAATTTTATTTCCGCTGAACAGGCTTTGGCATGGGGGCTGATCAACCATATTGTGCCGCAAGATCAATTAGTTGAGACCGCTTTCAAACTGGCTGGCGATATGTTGTCATGCGTGCCGGAAACACTGAATGCCTATAAGGCTCTGATTGATGATGGCTATGCTGCGAGCTTTGGCGACGGGATAAAATTGGAAGCCACGCGCGGGCGCGCGGCCAATCAGCAAGTCAATGGCGAGGCCATTGAAGCGCGTCGTGAGGCCATTCGCCAACGTGGGCAAAAACAAAAATCGAGCTAAGGAATTCAATCATGTCTGACACACCCCGCCTGACCCCGAAATCATCATCGCTGACCGGATGGCGCGCGCCGCAAAACATTCGCTGGTCATTGCGCAATTTTTCGATTTTGCCAAGCATGATGGTGCCACGCGGCGAGACCAACTATCCGCTGGAAAAAGGTCGGCAATTTGATGTCGAAAATTTCACCTATGATTTTCAAGGCCAGCAAGTCCGCCTCGGCGCGGCAATGCAGGCCGATAGCATGGATGGCTATATTGTGATCAAGGACAATGAAATTATCTTTGAAAAATATTTCGATAATTTCCGCAATCACGACCACCATTTATGGGCGTCAATGACCAAGTCCTTAATCTCTACCGCCTATGGTATTGCGGTCGAGGAGTTTGGCATTGATGAGACCAAAACGCCGGCCGATTATGTCGAGGAATTGGCCGATAGCGTGTTTGCCGATGTCACCATTCGCGATGTGTTAAACATGGTTACGGCGTTGAATTACACTGAAGAATATGAAGAAATGACGCCCGGTAGCGTGCATTTTGAATATTTCCGTCGGCTCGGGTTTTTTCCCGATTTTGAATTAATGGCCATCGACCCCATACAATCCGACGCGCCTCGCGGTGTCCACGCCATGTTGCCACAATTCCAACAAGCCGAGGGCGGTGTCACTGGCGGCAAGTTTGAATATCAATCACCCAATGTGGACGTCATCGGCATGGTCATTGAACGGGTCACCAAACAAAGCATTCGCGACTATGTGCAGGCAAAAATATGGGGCCCATTGGGCACAGACCATGACGCAAGTTTCAGCGTTGATATTGCCTTTTCGCCCATCGCCACAGGTGGCTTTAACTCGACGCTTCGCGATGCCGCGCGATTTGGCCTAATGGCCTTGGGTGATGGCAAATTGGGCGACACACAAATCGCCCCGCGCGATTGGATACAAGATAGCTATCAGCTGACAGACAAGGATTTGGCCGCCGGCAAAGCAGCCATTCAGTCCGACCCAGAAAACCCGCGCTATATTCCCGGCTTTACCGGCTATCGCAGTTTCTGGTGGCAATTTGACCAGAGCCAAGGCGAACGCATGGCTATGGGCGTTCATGGACAGGTCATTTATGTCAATAAAGCCAAGAACTTAGTGATTGCCAATTTTGCCAGCCCCGAGCAAACCGCGAATATGCTGCGCCCGAGTTTCAAGCAAATGCTGGCCGGCACGCGCGCGCTTGCAGCAAGCCTCTAGCCAATGAGCACACCGAATAATCTCGATGCGTTTTTTATGCCGTTTACGGCCAGCCGGCAGTTCAAAGCGAATCCGCGCCTGCTGACTCATGCCAAAGGCATGTATTATCGTTCGCATGATGGCCGCAAAATCATGGATGGCACGGCCGGCCTGTGGTGCGTCAATGCCGGACATGGCCGCGAAACCATCACCCAAGCCATTGCTGAGCAATTGAATCAGTTGGATTACGCTCCCGCCCTGCAAGTGGCGCATCCAAAAGCGTTTGAGCTGGCCAATCGGCTGGTTGCCATGACCCCCGAGCCATTACAACACGCGTTTTTCACCAATTCCGGTTCTGAGAGTGCCGACACTGCATTGAAAATCGCCCGCGCCTATCATCAGGCGCGGGGCGAGTCTGAACGGACGATTTTAATTGGTCGCGCGCGCGGCTATCACGGCGTGAATTTCGGCGGCATTAGTGCTGGTGGCATAGCCAATAACCGCGCTGCCTTTGGCCCGCTTGTCGGCGACACCGACCATTTATGCGACACCCATGATCTGGCGTTAAATGGCTTTTCGCGGGGTCAGCCGAAAGCTGGCGGGCTGGCCATGGCCGATGATTTATTGCGCTTGATTGATATTTATGGTGGCCACCGTATCGCCGCTGTCATGGTCGAGCCTGTGGCCGGATCAACTGGCGTGTTAGTGCCACCCATTGGCTATTTGGAGCGCTTGCGCGAAATTTGTGACGCGCATGGCATATTGCTTATTTTCGATGAGGTGATTACCGGCTTCGGACGTCTGGGGACGGGCTTTGCTAGCGATTATTTCTCCGTTACGCCCGATATTTTAGCGCTGGCCAAGGGCCTTACCAGTGCCACCTATCCATTGGGTGCGGTCATGGTCACGCGAGAAATCCACGATGCCTTTATGCAAGGCCCCGAACATATTATTGAGTTTTTTCACGGCTATACCTATTCCGGCCATCCGGTGGCTTGCGCCGCCGCCTTGGCAACCTTGGACATATATCAAAATGAAAAGCTGTTTGACCATGCCGCCAGCCTGTCGCAGCAATGGGAAGATGAGCTGCATAGCTTAGCCGATTGTCGTCATGTCATTGATGTGCGCAATATTGGTCTGATGGGGGCGATTGAATTGCAGCCGATCGACCAAGCGCCGGTTAAGCGGGCTTTTGACGCTTATTTGCGCGCCTATGACAAAGGCTTTTTAATCCGCACAACCGGCGACATTATCGCCCTATCGCCACCGCTGATTATTGAGCCGGAGGAAATATCCCAGCTCATTCAATGCTTGCGCGAAGTGCTCAATGAAATTGACTAGCTGGCGTCGCCCTTGGAAAATTCAATATCCTCGCCGACACCGCCAAAATTAATGCTGAAAATGTCTTTAATATAGTTTTGATACATTTTCCAAGGCGCCACAGTTCCTTGTTTTGGCAACTCGCCAGCTTTCCGCACCACATAGCCTGACGTGAAATCCAGCAAAGGTTCAACATCGACCTTTGAAGGATCAACAGTTGGCAAAGCCTTAGTGTAGCCCTTGCGGTCCATGAATTTCAGCAGGCGGCAGACATAGGCCGAGGTCAAATCACAGCGCAATGTCCATGACGCATTGGTATAGCCAAAAGACGTCGCCAGATTTGGCAAGCCGGAGAACATCATGCCTTTATAATTCATAATATCGCCGGGAATAATTTCTTGGCCATCAACATTGAGTTGCATATTGCCGAAGAAGTTAAGATCCAAACCAGTGGCCGACACAATAATATCGGCCTCCAAAGTCTCTCCTGATTTCAGCCTAATGCCATTTTCGGAAAAAGCCTCAATATGGTCGGTCACAATGTCTGATTTGCCTGAGCGCAATGCGGCGAAAAAATCGCCATCAGGTGCCAAACAGACGCGTTGGTCCCATGGGTTATAGCTTGGCGTTAAATGTTTACCGATATCGAAACCGGCTGGCAGTTGCTCGGGCAAATCCTTCAGCAGAAGTTTCTTGGCGCGCTGCGGATAGGTGCGGCAATACCAGAAAAACAAACGTCCCATAATCACATTACGCCAGCGCGTCAGACCATAGGCCAAACGCGACGGCAAATAACGGCGGGTGAAATTGGCAAAACCATCTTCGGCCGGACGCGACACAATATAGGTCGGCGAGCGCTGCAACATGGTCACGCTAGAGGCTTTTTGCGCCATCGCTGGCACAAGCGTAACCGCAGTAGCGCCTGAGCCGATGACAACCACTTTTTTGCCTTCATAATCAAGGTCTTCTGGCCAGAATTGCGGATGCACAACCTGCCCCTTAAAGGCTTCTTCATTGGGGAATTTCGGCTGATAGCCCTGATCATAATTATAATATCCGGCGCAGACGTGCAGGAAGTTGCAACTGCGTGTTTCGGTCTCGCCACTGGCCTGATCGGCAATCGTCAGCGTCCATGTTGAGGTGGCAGATGACCAAACCGCATGGGTTACTTTTTTACCAAATTTGATTTTATCGCCAAAGCCGCCATCAGCAACCGCACCGCGCAAATATTTCATAATCGACGGCGCATCGGCAATCGCTTTCGGGTCTTTCCACGGACGAAAGGCAAAGCCTAATGTATACATATCGCTGTCCGACCGAATGCCCGGATAACGGAACAAATCCCAAGTGCCGCCAATCTCATTACGCCCTTCTAAAATCTCGAAGCTTTTATCGGGACATTTTTCTTGTAGGTAATGAGCCGATGAAATGCCTGAAATACCAGCGCCAATAATGAGCACGTCGGTGTGATTTGCCTGAACCATAATTTCTCCTCAGCTAGCCAAAATGCCAGCTTCTATTATTTCATTGTTGGAATGATGAAAGACTGATCTGTCACATCACCCGATGGCCAACGCTGAGTGACGGTTTTCACTTTAGTATAAAACCGAATGCCCTCTGGCCCATGTTGATTAACATCACCAAAAGCCGAACGCTTCCAACCGCCAAATGTATGATAGGCCACTGGCACGGGAATGGGAACATTAATGCCAACCATGCCCACGTTTACCTTAGCGGCAAATTCGCGCGCCGCCAGACCACTGCGGGTGAAAATCGCCACGCCATTACCATATTGATGTTCGCTTGGCAGGCGCGCCGCTTGCTCCAGCGTGTCGGCACGCACAACTTGCAGAACCGGCCCAAAAATCTCTTCTTGATAGCTCTGCATGGAAGCCGTCACATGATCAAATAGTGATGGGCCAATGAAAAACCCTTCCTCATGGCCTTGCAATTTCAAGCCACGGCCATCGACCACCAAATCAGCGCCCTCTTTGACGCCCATTTCAATATAGCTTTCAATTTTCGCGCGGTGCGCGGCCGATACGACTGGCCCATAATGAGCGCTGTCATCGGTCGATACGCCGACTTTCAGCTTGGCCATTTCCTCGCTCATACGCCCGACAAATTCATCAGCCGTTTGCTTGCCGACCGGCACAGCCACCGGCAAAGCCATGCAGCGTTCGCCAGCCGAGCCAAAGGCAGCGCCGGAAAAATCGGCAATCACTTGATCCATATCTGCATCGGGCAGAATAATGCCGTGGTTTTTCGCCCCGCCCATAGCCTGCACGCGCTTACCATTGGCCGTGCCGGTTGAATATACATAATGGGCAATATCGGATGAGCCGACAAAGCTGACAGCGCGAATATCGTCATGGTGCAAAATCGCATCGACCACGGTTTTGTCGCCCTGCACCACATTCAACAAGCCCTCTGGCGCGTCGGCTTCAAGCATTAATTCAGCGAGACGCAATGGCACAGATGGGTCTTTTTCAGATGGCTTAAGAATAAAAGCATTGCCGCAAGCTATCGCCACGCCAAACATCCACATTGGAATCATTGCCGGAAAATTAAACGGCGTAATACCGGCGACAACGCCAAGCGGCTGACGCATGGAATAAATATCAATCCCCGGCCCCGCCCCTTCGGAATATTCACCTTTCAGCAAATGCGGAATACCACAAGCAAATTCAATGACTTCAAGGCCGCGCTGGATATCGCCCTTACTATCGGCAATCACTTTCCCGTGCTCAGCCGACAGCATAGCGGCTAGGTCATCCATATTGGCTTCCAGCAATTCTTTGAATTTGAACATGACGCGGGCGCGTCTTTGCGGATTGGTACTGCCCCATTCTGGCTGAACCTTTTGTGCCGCTTTTACTGCCGCATCAACATCGCTGGCCTCGCCCAGCCAAACCTTGCCCTGAACCGCACCCGTGCTTGGGTTAAAAATATCGGCGGCCCGTTGTGCATCGCCCTTGGTGGCCACGCCTGCAATTAAATGTGTCAATTCACGCATTGAAATCCCCTATCTTCATTGTGCGGAGTTTAACCACAAAGCAGCGCTAGCGACAGATTAAATTGTCGCAGCAAAACATCCCATTGTGGCAGCTGGTTACTCGTCCAGAATTTCGCTTGTGAGCGCCGCTAAATCCTCTGGTGACCCCAGCGCATCAGCGAAATCTGAACGCCCCAGCGCATAACTTGGCGGCACCACTTCAGGGTGTTCACCCGGTGCCCCAGGCGGCGTGTAATAACCCAGCGCATATTGCCCCATGGCATAGCCAATCAAATCCTGAAACTCTGGCGATAATTGCCGCGCCAATTCCGGCGGTGTCGATAAATATTGATTTTCTTCCTGCCGCAACCAGCCCAAAGCATATGTTAGATTAAGGCCAATACGATCGGTCTGCGACGCATTTTCGCCGCCGCCATGCAATACAGAACCCGTATAGACCAACACCGAACCGGCCCGCATGGTCGCCTGACATATTTCTTCTGGCTTGGCTTCGCGGTTATCGGGCCAATCCGAACTGCCGGGAACGACTTGCGTCGCGCCATTTTCCTCGGTGAAATCTGACAGCGCCCAAATAGTGTTGAGCTGTGGCTCCAAATGCGACAAATGTGAGCCCCATGCCCATTTATCGCGGTGAATAACTTGCGCTGTCTGACCCGGCCGCAAGCGAATGATTTGCGTCAAATGCAATTGATAACGCTCGCAATGGTCCAGCAAAACCCCATCGCATAAATCAAGAATTGTGCGACTGGCGATCAAGTCACGGCAGGTCGGCGAACGCGACACCAAACCGCCCGTGCGCGTTGTCAAATGGCCTACAAAATCATCCGAGCCATTGGCCGTATTGTTCATATAGGCCTCGGTTTCTGACAGTAAATTTTGCAATTGCTCGGGCGACATCACGTCATCCAAAATCACGGCACCATCAGATTGGATGGCCTCTAAAATGACAGATTTATCGGTATCGGCTGCAAAGTGTTGTAATTGAACCATTTTATATCCTTAAACTAACGTAGGTCGAAAATTTCATGCTCTTCGGTCACGAACAGGCAGGATTTTTCTAAATTAATAAATCGCGCCTCATCCTCAATGAGAAATAAGCCCGCCTCGCGTCCCTCTTGGCTGGCGGTCGCTTCATTCATATGCGCCTCATCGCGAAACCAAACTTCGGTAATGCCATCATAGGGTGCCGTCATATTGCGACTCTGGCGCATGGCATCATTGGTCGGCGTATCGACACGATGGCTTTGCACATAGCGCAGCGCATTAATTTTTTCGGCCACGCTGCGCACATTCGGCCCATGCGTGTTGAGCCAATAATCATGAAATTCTTCTTGGCTGACATCTTCGCGACGCCAAACGCAATAAACTAATTTGATCATTGCTTGTCTCCCTGACTGAAATTATCAGCTTACGCATAATGTCGCTGTTCATGCAAATCTTAAGCCGAGAGAACTGTGGGTTAGCTGCGCCCGTCGATTTCTTCGCGCAACACTTCCAGCCGCAACCATTCTTCTTCGGCGGCCGCCAGATCATGGCGCGCTTGCTGCAAAGACTGAGCCAATGTGTTGAACTTTTGCGGGTCTTGGGCAAATAAATCGGCCTGCGCCAAGCCCGCCTCGCAGTCGCCGATTGTGGCTTCCAACGCTTGCATTTCCTGCGGCAGATTTTCCAAACGAAACTTATCTTTGAAACTCATTTTACTGACCGTTTTGGCTTTCACTGGCGCATCAGCCGAGGCGGTTTTTTCGCTTGTCGATTTTTTGCCCCGCGATGCGTCATCCTTGCTCGAGGCGGTGCTGGCTTGGGCGCGGATTTGCAATTTTTGCTGCGCCTTCATATCCGAATAACCGCCGGCATATTCATGCCAAATACCGCCGCCCTCGCTGTGAAAAACAGCCGTAACCGTGCGGTCAAGAAAATCGCGATCATGGCTGACCAAAATCACTGTGCCCTCATAGGCGGCAATCATTTCTTGAAGTAAATCAAGGGTTTCCAGATCTAAATCATTGGTTGGCTCGTCCATCACCAATAGATTAGACGGCTGACGCAAGCCACGCGCCAGCAATAAGCGCGCCTGTTCACCACCCGATAAAATATGCGCTGGCGTGCGCATTTGCGACGGATGGAATAGGAAATTCTTCATATAGGCAATGACATGCATGGTCTCTTCGCCCAGAGACACAAGATCGCCCGCGCCATCGGTTAGCGCATCTTTAATCGACCAGTCCTTTTTAATGCCCGACCGCGCCTGATCGAGTATCAGCGGCGTGAGGTTTTTACCCAAGCGCACCAGCCCCTTATCGGGCGGCAATTCGCCCAGCAGCATTTTCAACAGCGTTGTTTTACCAGCACCATTGGCACCGACCAGACCAATGCGCGCGCCGCGTTTGATTTGCGTTGAGAAATCATCAACCACCAGTTTATCGCCGAAGGATTTGCTCAATCTATCAGCCTTGACGACCAGCTTGCCGGAACGATCACCGGCCACCAGCGCCGCTTCCACACCGCCTTCGGGGCCGCGATGCTCGCGCTTTTGCTTGCGTAAATCAGCCAAATCGGCCATTCGCTTAACATTGCGTTTGCGCCGTGCCGTAACCCCATAGCGCACCCAATCCTCTTCACGGGCGATTTTGCGATCCAATTTATGCTGTTCGAGAACTTCGCGCGCCAATTCCGCATCGCGCCAATCTTCGAAGTGACTGAAATCCTTGCGCATGATTTTCGTCTGCCCACGATCCAGCCAAATTGTATTTGATGCCATATTGGTCAAAAATCGGCGGTCATGGCTGACCACCACTAATGCCGAGTTGAGCTGGCGCAGGCTGCTTTCCAGCCATTCAATGGCTGGCAAATCGAGGTGATTGGTCGGCTCATCGAGCAAAAGAACTTCCGGTTGCGGTGCCATGACTTTAGCCAAAGCCACACGACGACGCTCACCGCCCGACAAAGGCGCCAGCTCGGCTTCGGGCCGAATGTGCAAATCCGCCATGATTTGGAACGCCCGTTGACGGTCTTCATTATTGATAACATCGCCCAGCACATAGTCAGCGACCGTCTTAAAACCGCTGAAATCAGGGTCTTGCGCCAGATATTCAATGGCGATGCCAGGCTGGGCAAAGCGCTCACCGGAATCGCTATCGGCAAGACCCGCGAGAATTTTTAAAAGCGTCGACTTGCCCGAGCCATTGCGCCCGACCAAACACAGGCGGTCATAGCGGCCAACCGACAAATCCGCGCCCGCCAATAAGGGAACCACCCCATGGGTGAGGTGAATATCTTGAACATATAATATGGGTGGCGCTGCCGACATGAGCGCTAATCTATCCTCTGCTGGCCCGCTTCGCCAGTGTTTAACTTGCATCGGCCAGCATCAGGCTATAGCGTTTTCTCACAATAATGAGTTGGTGCCGCGGCCTTTCAGGGTTGGCACAAAGGGAGAGTAAAATGGCGTCGGATATCCAGACACAGTTAGAAGTTTTAACCGCCAAAGATGCACCATATGAATTAGTTGAGATTGAAGTGCGCGGCCATAAATGTCGGGCTTTCAAAAATGCGCCCGAAAACCTGCTGTCTCTTTTCGAAACCAGCCGCAGTGAGGCCGAATTTTTTGTCTATCAAGACGAGCGCATGAATTTTGAAACCGCTTGGCAAAAAGCCTGCGCATTGGCCACTCTGATAGTCAATGAATATAAGGTCGAAAAAGGCGATCGCGTGGCGATTTCCATGCGCAATTATCCCGAATGGGTCATTTCTTTCATGGCCATCACCTCCATTGGCGGTATTGCTTGCGCTCTGAACGCCCTATGGCAGGCCGAGGAAATTGACTATGCGCTGAATGACGCGCGCCCCAAATTGCTGATTGTCGACGAAGAGCGCTTGCACCGCACCGCCGACTGCGCAGCAATCCCCGATGACTTGCGGATTATTGCCGTGCGCTGCGCTTCCGGCGTGCCAGATAAGCTCGCCGCAATTTGCCAAATGTGGAATGACGTCATGGCCGGCCCCACACCAGATGTCATGCCGGCCCGTGATATATCAGCCGATGATGATGCCACCATGCTTTACACCTCAGGTTCTACCGGCCATCCAAAGGGAGCCGTATCGAGTCATCGCAATGTACTGAGCGCGCTCTTGTCTTGGGAATTAGATGCCTATGCCGCGATTGCTAATGGCCTGTTGGATATGCCAGACGAAAAGCAACAGCCAGTGGCGCTTTTGGGTGTGCCGCTGTTTCATGTATCGGGGTCGCATGCGGTATTTTTGGCTTCATTCCGCGCCCAAAGACGTGTCATCGCGATGCATAAATGGGGCGCCGCCGAAGCAGCGCGCCTGATTGAGCA
>JAYOCI010000184.1:0-2403 GCA_038105345.1 Rhodobiaceae bacterium | reverse complement strand
ACACGCGCCCGTATTGACGCGGCTCTGGCTGATTTGGGGCTGATTTAATCCGATGTCTTCGAAAAGCGGCGGCCGGAAAAAAAATACTGCGGGCGATGGCACGATTGCCGAAAACCGTCGTGCGCGCCGTGATTTTGAAGTCGTCGACACATTCGAAGCCGGGCTCGTGCTGCAAGGCACGGAAGTTAAGTCCTTGCGTCAGGGGCAGGCTAACCTCGCTCATTCCTATGCCAATTTTGAAAAAGGCGAGGGGTTTTTGATGAATGCCGATATTCCTGAATATAGCGGAGGTAATCGGCACAATCATAAGGCCACTCAACCGCGTAAATTGCTGTTACACCGCCGCCAGTTGAATAAGTTGATGTCTTCTGTGCAGCGCGATGGCATGACCGTTGTGCCGCTGAAATTATATTTCAATGAGCAAGGTTTGGTGAAATGTCTGATTGGCTTGGCGCGGGGCCGTAAAAAAGCAGATCGGCGTGAAAATGAAAAGAAACGCGATTGGCAGCGGCAAAAAGCACGATTGCTGAAATAGCCTAAAGCGCGGCTAAATCTGCGCGGATAGTGGCAAAAATATTTTCGAACATATCTTCGGTCAAGCGCCGCGTATTGGTATTATAGCGCGAGCAATGATAGCTATCGTAAAGCGATAAACCATTGATTTGATGCACAGCACCATGGGCAAAAGCGGCGTCTTTTAATTTCACATTGAGGCTGCGCAGCACGCTTTCATGCGAAATACGGCCCAAGGATAAAATCGCTTTAAGCTGCGGTAGGCTATCAATGCGGGCGCGCAAAAATGGCCGACAATTATTAATCTCCGCGCCGATTGGCTTGTTTTGTGGCGGCACACAGCGCACGGCATTGGTAATCATGCAGTTTTCTAGGCGCAGGCCGTCGCCAATATGGCGGTCATAACGGCCGCTTGAAAAGCCAAATTTGGCTAGCGTTTCATAGAGCAAATCTCCGGCCCAATCGCCGGTGAACGGACGCCCCGTGCGATTGGCGCCGGTGACGCCAGGGGCCAGCCCGACAATCAATAATTGCCCCTGCGGGTCACCAAAACACGGCACGGGCGCGTTGAACCAATCGCTATGGGCGCGGGCATTATCGCGTCGATAATCGGCCAATCGTGGACACAGCGAGCAATCAGAGGCGGGTAAAGGGGGCAGGGAATCTGTCATTGGCGCAGTATAAGAGCAGCAGGGGCTTGCCAGCAACTGGCATCTGTCATAAGCCAGTCATCAGTAGAGGGTCGAAATGATTTATCTTGCGCTTGGCAGCAATTTATCTGGCGCATTTGCCAGTAGTGAAGCCTTAATGGAGGCGGCGATAACGCGTTTGTCACAGGCACGTTTGCGCCTACACGCGCGCTCGCCGCTCTATCAGACCCCGCCGATTGGTCCGGCCGGACAGGCCCCCTATATCAATGCGGTTGTGGCGGTCAGCAGTAATCTTGCGCCCTTGGGGCTTTTGGCTGAATGTCACGCCATTGAAGCGGAATTTGGCCGTCTGCGTCGGGTGAAATGGGGGCCGCGCACATTGGATATTGATATTCTCGATTATCGCGGCCAAGTCTGTGACCATCGGATTGATTTGCCGCATCCGCGATTGGCGCAACGTGGGTTTGTGCTGCAACCATTGCGCCAAATTGCGCCGGCATGGCGTCATCCGATTAGCCAACGGCATATTGACCAATTGTTGGCAGATTTACCAATTGGTGCGTTAAACGGCGTAAAACGCCTTAAATCATAAGCTTTTTGACTTTTTCCTTGCGAAAACTCGGTAAAAGGCATAGATAAAAACAATAACTTAGGAGTTTACAGAATGGCTCGGGTCACCGTTGAAGATTGCGTAGATAAGGTCACCAACCGATTTGAACTTGTTTTGGTCGCCTCACACAGAGCGCGCGGCATGTCCGCAGGCGCTGAAATCCTTGTTGATCGCGATAATGACAAGAATCCAGTTGTCGCCTTGCGCGAAATTGCTGAAGAAAAACTGGTACCTAGCGAAATCCGCGAAGATTTGGTCAGCTCCCTGCAAAAACAAATTGATATTGATGAGCCAGATGAAGATGTCATCATGCCTTTGGCTGGCCCACAAGTTTTCGGTCATGAAGAAGCACCAGCCGAGAATATGGCTGAAATGAGCGAAGACGACATTTTGGCTGCGCTACAGTCAATGGAAGCAGCGACCCCAAAAGATAGTGGTCGGGGCGGCCTGTCTGATTAGGCCATTCATATGCGCGGGTGGAGTATAAGACCATGATGCGCCAATATGAATTAATTGACCGTGTCTCCAGCTATGAACCGCACGCCGATGAGGAATTGCTTAATCGCGCCTATGTGTTCGCCACGCAGAAACATGGTGACCAAAAACGCGCTTCCGGCGACCCTTATTTTT
>JAYOCI010000040.1:0-13499 GCA_038105345.1 Rhodobiaceae bacterium | reverse complement strand
CTTTGGGGGCTGGCTATTGGCGTGCTGGCGCTGGGTCTTTATATGGTGTCGCAAGTGCCTGATGATTATCAGCAGGGCAGCACTGTGCGGATTATGTTTGTTCATGTGCCGGCCGCTTGGATGGCCCTTTTTGCCTATAGTTTTATTTTCTTCGCCAGTGTCACAGCGCTGATTTTTCGCCATCCTGTTGGCCATGTCGCAGGTCGTGCGGCAGCACCTATTGGCGCGGTCTTTACCTTAATTGCGCTGATCACCGGCAGTCTTTGGGGCCAGCCCATGTGGGGCACTTGGTGGGTGTGGGATGCGCGTCTGACATCCGTGCTGGTGCTGTTCTTTATTTATCTTGGCTATATGGCGCTTTGGCAGGCGATTGAAGACCATGGTCAAGCGGCGCGGGCGGCGGCGATTTTGGCGATTGTTGGTTCGGTTAATGTGCCGATTGTTAAATTCTCGGTTGATTGGTGGAACACTTTGCATCAGCCAGCCAGTGTGTCGCGCTTTGCAAGGCCTGCCTTGCATGTTGATTTTCTCTACCCGCTTTTGGTTATGGGGCTTGGCTTTACCCTATTATTTCTCGCGCTGACGCTGACTCGCATGCAGATGGAAATTTTGCGCCAGCGGGCCCGCGCACGTCACAATGGAGCGGCTCATGTATGACACTTATATTTACGCCAGCTATGCAGTGACCTTTATTCTATTGGGCGGGCTGATTGCTGTCAGTTTTCGGGCTTTGGCGCTGGCACGCCGCGCGGCTGATAAAGCAGTGCCAAAAAATGACTGAGAGCCAGCCAAAGCGCGCGTCATGGGGGCGGTTTGCGCCGCTGGTGATTGTCGCGGCTTTGATTGCTGTATTTTTTGCGGCGCTTTTCATGGGCGACCCGGGGCGTTTGCCATCGGCTTTTGAAGGGCAGAAACTACCGCCGTTTTCTCTATCTTGGCAGGGGCAGGAAAATGCTTTGACCGATGATGATTTGGTCACTGGCCAACCGGTTCTGCTGAATGTTTTTGCCAGCTGGTGCGGGCCGTGTCGCGATGAGCATCCGTATTTAATGCAATTGGCGCAGCAGGGCGTGGCGATTTATGGGCTGAATTTGAAAGATTCGCCAGCCGCCGCGCAAAGATTTCTAGCCCGTCTGGGAAATCCCTATCAAAAAATTGGCAGCGACTTTAATGGCGCCACGGCGATTGAACTCGGGGTTTACGGCGTGCCAGAGACATTCGTGCTCGATGCGCGCGGGCGCGTATTATTGCGCTATGCAGGCCCGCTCAATGAGGCGGTTTTGCGGGCCGAGATTTTGCCCTATTTTCAGGGGATAGCATTGGAAGTGAGGCGATAATGACATTTCGAGATACATCACGCGACTATGAAAAGCCGCTGGCCTTTTCAAAACGCACACCCGATGGGGACGGCATTGAACGCGACGTGTGCAATAATTGCGGTCTGATTAATTATCAAAACCCGAAAATTATCGCCGGTGTGGTGGCCCTATGGGACAACAAGATTTTGATGTGCCGACGCGCCATTGAACCGCGCAAAGGTTTTTGGACATTGCCAGCTGGCTTTATGGAGCAGGGCGAAACCATTGCTCAGGGCGCCGCCCGCGAGGCCATGGAAGAGGCGTGCGCCACTGTTGAAACCGATGCCTTGCTCGGCATTTATAATGTCGCGAGGATTAGTCAGGTGCAGATTTTTTATCGCGCCAAATTATTGTCAGCCGATATTGCCATTGGGCCGGAAAGCGAAGAAGTCGGGCTTTTTGAGTGGGATGATATTCCATGGTCAGAGCTGGCTTTTCCAAGCGTTTATTGGGCTTTGCAGCATTATCGAGAAAGCCGCGATTTACAGCATTTTGCGCCTTTCACAGAACCCGATAATTGGGCTGACACACCGGGCTTTGAGGCTTTGCGGGCGCGCTATAGTGAGGCGGATGCGAAAAGCTGATTGCGATGAGTAAGAACGATAGGATCAATAAGGACAATAAAAATCAAATTATTTCCCTCGCCTTCGCCGGCCAAGCTGATTTTTGTATGAGCCAAAATGCGCCGGTAACGGCGGCAGTTATTTCAGCGGCACAGCGCGATTTTGATACCGGTGGTATTGTGCATTATCTGCTGAGTGGTTGGTCTGGACATCCGGTGGATGATGCCTTGGCTTTGCGATTGGCCGGTTTTTTACATTTCCAAGCTTTATCCGGAGCGGCGCCTGATTTGGCGGCTTTCTACCCTTCATGTGGCGGTCAATTAGAGGCCGGTCAAGAAGCTGATTTGTGGCGTCTGGCGGAAGCTGAATTGCAAAGCCAGCAAGATGCGGTGCGCAAATTTCTGCGCCATCCGCCGCAAACCAATGAAACCGGCCGTGCCGCGTCTCTCTTGGCTGGGTTTTCCGAAATTGCGCGGCAGACCCAATTGCCATTGCGACTGCGCGAAATTGGCAGTAGCGCCGGTTTGAATTTACTATTCGACCATTACCATTATGACACTGGCCAATCACAATGGGGGTCGCCAGAGTCACTGTTATCGATTGACTGTGATTGGCAGGGGACGCCGCCTGAGCTATTGCCGGAGATTCCAATTTCCGACCGACGCGGTTGCGATGTGGCGCCCATTGATTTGTCTGATGCAAGCCATGTTCTGCGTCTGCAGTCTTATGTCTGGGGTGATATGCAGCAACGCCGCCAACGCTTGCTGAGCGCCTTGAAAATTTTTCAAGCGGCGCATAAATCTGGCATAGCGCCAATCATTGACCGAGCCGATGCGGCTGGTTGGGTGGCCAGCCAAGTCATGCAACGCCCGCGCGGTCAAACCACAGTGCTTTTCCATTCCATCACTTGGCAATATTTGGATGTGTCGCAGCGCATGGCGGTTGAATCGGCAATGGCGCAGGCTTTTGAAACGGCCAGCCCTGAGTCGCCTGTGGCGTGGTTGCGTATGGACGTCGATCGCGGTTCGCATATACCCGTATTGGAATATGAGATTTCGACCGGCAGGGCGCCGCAGAAAATTCGCATGGCAGATTGTCACCCGCATGGCACATCGGCCGAATTTAGCGCGGCAACTTAAGCCCTATTTGGCTTCGTGATATTTTTTCAGCAATGGCATTTGCATCAGCATAAAGCCAATGGTCAGAGGCAAAATTGCAAAGACTTTGAAACTGACCCAAATATCTGTGTCTTGCGTGCGCCAAATGATTTCATTGAGCATTGCCAGAAACAAGAAGAACACAATCCATCTCTTGGTCAGCACAATCCAGCCTGTTGCAGATAATGGAAAAACATCGCCCATGAGTTTTTGCAAATAAGTTTGCTGACGCCACAGGCCAAAGCTCAAAATTGCCGCAAATAGCAGATAAATCAGTGTCGGTTTGATTTTGATGAAGGTCTCATCCTGCAAGAATAGGGTTATGCCGCCAAAGACAAAAACAAACGTCCCCGATAGCAAGGTCATATTATTAGGCCGCTGGCCGCGCGCCACGCTTGATAGCAAAGACACGGCCAAAGCCGCCATAAAGCCGCCCGTGGCGATAAACAGACTTTGCGATTCTGGCATGTCGAACCATTGCGGGCCACGTGCGTTGAGTACGAAAAATACAAAAAGCGGGCCAAATTCTTCGGCAAATTTACGGGCAGAAGCCATGGCTATTCTCCTTCAAGCCCAGTTAGGGCGCGGGCGAAATTGGTCGCACTAAATTCTTGCAAATCCTCGGCCTGCTCACCGACGCCGATAAAATGTATCGGCAAGGCAAGTTTGCGGGCAATCGGCACCAGGCAACCGCCACGCGCTGTGCCATCGAGCTTGGTCATAATCAAACCAGTGATTTTCGCGGCGCGCAAAAACGCCTCGGCTTGCTGAATGGCATTTTGTCCAGTGGTGGCATCCAAGACCAAGAGGCTGGCGTGTGGCGCTGTGGCATCGAGCTTGCCAATGACGCGGGTGATTTTCTCCAGCTCGGCCATTAGTGTTTCATTGGATTGCAATCGACCGGCTGTATCAACGATGAGAATATCAATATTGTCGGCTTTGGCTTTTTCCAGCGCTTGAAAAGCCAGACCAGAGGCATCAGCGCCTGGCGCGCCGGCGACCACTGGCACATTGGCTCTCTCTCCCCAAACTTGCAATTGCTCGCTAGCGGCGGCGCGGAATGTATCGCAGGCGGCGAGCATGACGGTTTTACCTTCGGCCATATAACGTTTGGCCAATTTGCCAATGGTTGTGGTTTTGCCAGCACCATTCACACCTGCCATTAATATGACCGCTGGCTTGGCATCTGGCAGGCTCAGCGCTTGTTCTACTGGCTGTAATTGCTTAGCGATTTCATTGGCCAGCGCTTGGCGCAGGCCAGCGTCATCGAGATTTTTTAATTCGCGATTTTCGCGCAAGGCTTGGCAGATCTCATTGGCCACACCAACCCCAAGGTCAGCGCTGATCAGCACGTCTTCCAATTCGCCAAGCCGTTCGAGCGATAATTTACCGCCACCAAAAGCGGCGCTAATGCCATCGCCAAGGGCGCGGCTAGAGCGCGTCAGACCGGCGCGTAAACGTGAGAAAAAACCACTCATAAAGCCACTCCCTGTAATGCCGTGCCATCATGACCGGTGATGGCCAATGTGACAATCGTGCCGCTCGGCAGATTTTCGTCACAAGACACGCCAGCAAAATTTTCACTGCGCCCAAAACCTAGTTTTTCAATCAGCACATTCATTTTTTGGCCAATCTGCCGATCGAGCCATTGTTGCCTTTGCCGATCGCCGGCCGCCCGCAAACGCGCGGCGCGCTGTTTGATAATATCTCCGGCCACCGGCGGCATACGCGCGGCTGGCGTGTCGGGACGCTGCGAATAGGGGAATACGTGCAGCCATATTAAATCGCATTGTTCGACCAGCTTGATGCTTTGTTCAAACATCGCCTCGGTCTCGGTTGGAAAGCCTGCAATTATATCGGCCCCAAAGGCGATATCAGGGCGTTGGCTTTTCAATTTATTGCAAAAATCAATCGCCTGTTGTCGGCTGTGACGACGTTTCATGCGTTTCAAAATCATGTCGTCACCGGCCTGAAGCGATAAATGCAAATGTGGCATCAGCCGTGGTTCGTGAATAACCAAATCCAATAGGCTGGGGTCAATCTCAACCGCGTCAATCGATGACAAACGCAAGCGCGGCAGGCTAGGCACATGTTGCAAAATGGCACGCACCAAAACCCCCAGCCCCTCGACACCAATATCCGGCCCATAGCTGGTGACATCGACGCCGGTCAGAACGATTTCCTGATGCCCCTGTTCGACCAATTGGCGGCATTTTTCGACCACTTGCTCAATCGGCACGGAACGCGAATTGCCGCGGCCAAAGGGAATAATACAAAATGTGCAGCGATGGTCGCAGCCGGTTTGCACTTGCACGAAAGCGCGGGCGCGCTCGCTCTGCGGCACAGAAATCAGCGGTGTGGCGGCTTGTTGCTGCATGATATCGCTGACCTGAGTGTCGCCACTGCGATAAGCGCTTGGCGATAATTTTTCTTCATTGCCCAAAACCAGATCGACTTCCGGCATGGCGGCGAATTGCGCGGCATCGGTTTGAGCGGCGCAACCAGTGACAATAATTTTTGCCTCCGGGTCATCGCGTTTAGCGCGCCGCGCCGCTTGTCTGGCTTGTCGCATGGCTTCGCCGGTCACCGCACAGCCATTAATGATGGTGGCGTGGGTCAAGCCGGCTTGTCGCGCAGATTCCTTGATGACATCGCCCTCAAGCGCGTTCAGGCGGCAACCGAAGCTCTCTACTTTGACGCCATGCTCGCTCATCGGCTTGGCTCAATGGTGGTTTCAGCGTCAAAGTCAAAACGAACCGGCCCCGCCATAATCAATTCTTTACCGGGGCGATAAGTAATCTCGATAATGTCTTTATCATTGTCATCTGTATTGGCTGGCGGACGAATGGTCACTGTCGGCCCATCGACAAGGGTCTTTTCAATGGCCGCAATGGCGGTGGCGCAGGCGCCTGTGCCACATGCAGCGGTTAAGCCCACGCCGCGCTCCCATGTATCAAGGCGCAGGATATTATCGCCAACGCGCATGGCGAAATTAATATTCGCGCGCTCAGGAAATAAGCTATGGGTCTCGAGACTCGGGCCATATTGTGCGGCCATGGCGGCGGTGGCACCGGGTGCCGTATCGACGAAAAACACTGCATGCGGATTGCCGACATTGACCATAAAACCAGTTGGCAAATGCGCCGCCATCGTCACCGAGGCGGTGGTCGCCGGGGCTTCGCTAAGCGGAATATCGCGCCAATTGAAATGCGGCAAAGGCATACGCACTTGCGGATAATAATCGCCGTCAACAAGCTGCGTATGGGCCTCTAGCACGCCGCCCAAGGTCTCAATCGTAACCTCGGCTTGGCCGTGTTTTTGCGCCAAATAAGCCGCCACCGCCCGCGTGCCATTACCGCAAGCCGCGACTTCACTGCCATCTTGATTGAAAATCTGCATGAATACGTCACCGGCAAGGCGCGCGGGTTGAATAATCAAAAGCTGGTCACAGCCTTGCGTCAGCGGATGGTCGCGCGCCGCCAAATGCTGAACATGGGCAGGCGTCAGCGCAACGCCATCTTGGCGCGCGTCAATAATGACGAAATCATTGCCCAGCCCATTCATTTTGCTGAAGCTGATGGTGGTATTTGTAGTCATGGCTTTTATATAGGGCTTATCTGAGGCCTGCGCCAGCCTTCTTGACTTTATCAGCGCTTGCGCCTATTTTGCCGCCACTTCTAAACGAAGCGATATTTGAAATGGTTTCAGCTCAATGGAGCGAAATCGCCACCCGTCAGCAATATTTGCCCACGGGTGCAATTTTGGTTGAGGCATTTAGGACTTGCATGTTTGACACGCTGTCTGAAAATCTAGGGTCGATATTTGATCGCTTACGCGGCCGCGGTGCGCTGTCTGAAAAAGATGTCGACGCGGCGCTGGGCGAAATTCGCACAGCCCTGTTAGAGGCCGATGTGGCCTTGCCAGTGGTGCGCGCCTTTATTGATATTGTGCGCCCGCGCGCCATTGGCTCTGAAGTCCTCAAATCAGTGACGCCGGGTCAGCAAGTCGTCAAAATCGTCAATGACGCCCTGATTGAAATGCTTGGCCAAGCCGCGCCGCTGTCTTTTGATGCCGTGCCACCCGTGGCCATTATGATGGTTGGTCTGCAAGGGTCGGGTAAAACCACCAGCACGGGTAAATTGTCCAAATGGCTGAAAGAAAAAGATAAGCGCAAAGTGCTGATGGCCTCGCTTGATACGCAACGCCCTGCGGCGATGCAGCAATTGGCGGTTTTGGGTCAGCAGATTGGTGTGGAAACCCTGCCGATTATTGAAGGCCAAGCGCCGGTTGAAATCGCTAAGCGTGCCTTGCAAGCGGGCAAGCTGGGCGGCTTTGATGTTGTCATGCTGGATACGGCTGGCCGCACTAATGCAGATGAAGCGCTGATGGCAGAAATGGCAGCCATTGAAAAAGCTGCCGCGCCGAAAGAAATTCTGCTGGTCGCCGATAGTTTGACCGGTCAAGAAGCGGTCACCATTGCCGCGCAATTCGCTGAGCGCGTGTCGCTATCTGGTATTGTATTGACCCGCGCCGATGGCGATGGGCGTGGCGGTGCGGCCTTGTCGATCCGCCATGTCACCAATGTGCCGATTAAATTCCTCGGTGTTGGTGAGGGCATTGATAAGCTCGAAATCTTTGATCCGGAGCGTGTCGCCAATCGCATTTTGGGCATGGGCGATGTTGTTGGTCTGGTGGAAAAAGCCGCGGCGACCATGGATGCCGAAAAAGCCGAAAAAATCGCCGCGCGGATGAAAAAAGGTCAGTTCACGCTGGAGGATTTGGCTGAACAATTAAAACAAATGCAGCGCATGGGTGGCATGTCAGGCGTGTTGGGCATGTTGCCGGGCATGGGCAAGCTGAAAAAACAAACCGCAGGTTTGCAAATGGATGACCGCGCTTTGATTCAGCAAGCGGCGATTGTCTCATCCATGACGCAGGCTGAAAAAGATAATCCAAAAATTCTTAACGCCAGTCGCAAGCGTCGCATTGCGGCGGGTGCAGGCACCAGCGTGCAAGAAATTAACAAGCTCATCAAAATGCACCGGCAAATGGCCGATATGATGAAAAAGCTCGGCAAAGGCGGCATGAAAGGCCTTGCCGGCATGATGGGTGGCATGGGCGGCGGTATGCCGAGCGGTCTTATGGGCGGCGGCATGCCAAATGCTGATCAATTACCTGATTTCAACAAATTAACCGGAGGTTCGGGGTCAACACCACCAACGCCTGACTTCCTCAAAGGCTTGGGGATTCCCCCAAAAAAGAAATAGACGCTATTATTTGAAAGGATTTATTCAATGGCACTTAAAATTCGTATGTCGCGTGGCGGCTCTAAAAAACGCCCATTTTACCGTATCGTTGTGGCTGATAGCCGGATGCCGCGGGATGGCCGTTTTATCGAGAAAATCGGCACTTACAACCCACTTTTGCCGAAAGATGACGCTGCCCGTCTGACGTTGGATCTTGAGCGCGCTAAGCATTGGCTCGGTCATGGCGCCAAGCCATCTGACCGTATCGCACGGTTTTTGGACGACGCGGGTCTGTGGAAACGCGAAGCACGCAATAATCCGCTGAAAGGCAAGCCAGGCAAAAAAGCCATGGAGCGTCTGGAAGAGATTGAGGAAGCCAAACGCGCTGCCGAAGAAGCCGCCGCTGCTGCAGCCGAAGAAGCCGCCGCTGAAGAAGCCGCTGCTGAAGAAGCGCCAGCCGAAGAAGCTGCTGCTGAGGAAGCGCCAGCTGAGGAAGCTGCTGCTGAGGAAGCGCCAGCCGAGGAAGCTGCTGCCGAGGAAGCCCCAGCTGAGGAAGCTGCTGCAGAAGAAGCCCCAGCTGAAGAAGCAGCTGAGGAAGAAAAGGCAGACTAGTTTGAGTGCCGCCGCGGCCAATCAAAATGCGCTCATTCGCCTTGGTGTGATTATCGGGGCGCATGGCATTCGCGGCGCGGTCAAAGTCAAAACCTTTACCGAAGATCCCAAAGACCTGTCCGCCTATGGCTCGCTATATAGCGAGGATGGCGGGCAGGTTTTTGATATTTCAAACCTTGCGCCGGATAAAGCGGGCGCGCGGGTTAGTTTCAAAAACATCCACCATCGTGATCAAGCCGAGGCGCTTAAAGGCATTGTCTTATGCGTGCCGCGCAGCGCTTTGCCCGCTTTAGAGGCGGGCGATGATTTCTATCATGCTGATTTGATGGGGCTAGAAGCCTTTGATGCAAAGGGTGTTTTGCTTGGCGCTGTTGAGGGCGTGCATAATTTTGGGGCCGGTGATGTGCTGGAGATTGCTGGCGAGATGATTGCCTTCACCAAGCACACAGTGCCAGAGATTGATATGGCGGCAGGTCGCTTGACTGTCATTATGCCAGACGAAACCGAAGCGCGCCCACCGGAGCAAGAAAATCCAAATCCTGAAAAGGGTGGGCCGTCCAAAACCAGACGCCGGCGACGCAAAAAGGCGGACAACCAATGAGTTGGCAAGCGCATTTTATCACCCTGTTTCCGGAGATGTTTCCCGGGCCGCTGGGCGCCAGCTTGGCGGGGCGGGCGCATGAGGCGGGCATATGGCACTGCCAGACCCATGCTTTGCGCGACCATGGTATTGGCAAGCATAAAAATGTTGATGACACGCCCTCCGGCGGCGGTGCTGGTATGGTCTTGCGTGCCGATGTCGCGGCGGCGGCGATTGAGCAGGTGCAAGCGCAAGCTCCAAATCTGCCCTTATTAATGCCAAGCCCGCGCGGGCAGATATTTGATCAAGCCATGGCGCAGGAATTGGCTCAAGGGGCTGGTGCGATTTTCTTCTGCAACCGCTTTGAAGGGGTTGATGAACGGGTGATTGAAGCCTTTGACGTGCGCGAAGTGTCGATCGGTGATTATATTTTGTCCGGCGGCGAACCGGCGGCACTGGCGATGAGCGATGCGATTATTCGACTTTTGCCCGGGGTCATGGGCAGTGAAATGTCGTCGCAGGAAGAAAGTTTTGCCAATGGATTGCTGGAATATCCGCATTATACACGACCAAATTCATGGCAAGGTGCTGAAATACCGGAAGTTTTAGTGTCCGGCGACCATCAAAAAGTGGCTCAGTGGCGGGCTGAGAAATCGGCAGAAATCACGCAAAAACGGCGTCCTGACTTGTGGGCCAAATATCTGCTAACGAAAAAGTAGAAAAAAACCCCTCGAAAGGGGTGACAGGTCATATTTTACGTGGTAATTCCCCCCTTCCGGTGCGGCAAAAGCCCGCCTTATTTTATAGGTGCTATGATGAACCTGATCGAAGAAATTGAACGCGAGCAACTCGAAGCCTTGGCCGCCAATAAGGATGTGCCTGACTTTCAGCCTGGCGACACAGTAAAAGTAAATGTGAAAGTGATCGAGGGCACACGCGAGCGCGTGCAGGCTTTTGAAGGCGTATGCATTGCGCGTTCAGGCGGCGGTTTGAACGAAAACTTCACCGTTCGTAAAATTTCATATGGTGAAGGCGTTGAACGCGTTTTCCCAATCTACAGTACGCTTGTTGATAGTATCGAAGTGGTACGCCGTGGCCGTGTGCGCCGCGCTAAGCTCTACTATCTGCGTGGCCTGACTGGTAAAGCCGCACGTATTACCGAGCGTCGTATGAAATCAACCAAAGCCGATAAAACCAAGACAATTGAAAATGTTGCGGCGGCTCAGGAGGATCCTAGCGTCAACGCGGACGCCTAAAGATTTCTCCCAAGCGGCCCACCCCAAACCCGGGGCAGCCCTCGGGATGAAAAGGCGAAGACAATGACCGGGACTACACTCTACGATAAAATTTGGAACGCACATCTTGTCGATGAGCAAGCAGATGGCAATTGCCTTTTGTATGTTGATCGCCATCTTGTGCATGAGGTGACCAGCCCGCAGGCTTTTGAGGGTCTGCGCATGACCAATCGTCGCCCGCGCGCGCCGCATAAAACGCTGGCTGTCGCCGATCATAATATTCCAACTTCTGATCGCGCTGGTGGTGTTGCCGCCATTGCCGATCCAGAGAGCAAATTGCAAATTCAAACTTTGGAAGCCAATTGCGCTGAATTCGGCATTGAATATTTGCAAATGGATGATATTCGCCAAGGGATTGTCCATGTCGCCGGCCCTGAACAAGGCTTTACTCTGCCTGGTTTAACGATTGTGTGCGGCGATAGCCACACATCAACCCATGGTGCCTTTGGCGCTTTGGCGCATGGTATTGGCACATCGGAAGTCGAGCACGTGCTGGCCACTCAGACTTTGATTCAAAGCAAGGCCAAAAATTTCCGCATTAATGTTATCGGCGAGGCCCCAGATTATGTGACGGCCAAGGATATCGCGCTGGCGATTATTGGCGAGATTGGCACAGCGGGCGGCACTGGCTGCGTTTTGGAATATGCTGGCCCCGCCATTGAGGCGCTGTCGGTCGAAGGCCGCATGACTTTGTGCAATATGTCGATTGAAGCCGGCGCACGGGCCGGACTCGTGGCACCTGATGAGAAAACATTTGCTTATCTGAAGGGCCGCGCCAAAGCGCCAAAGGGCGATGATTGGGAAAAATCTGTCGCTTACTGGCGGACGCTGAAATCAGATGATGATGCGGTGTTTGATAAAGAAATCACCATTGATGCGGCTAATCTGCCGCCATTGGTCACTTGGGGCACCAGCCCGCAAGACGTGATATCCATCACTGGCAATGTGCCTGACCCATCGGCTTTGACCGATGAAGCCCGCCGTCGGGCCACCGAACGGGCCTTGGATTATATGGGGCTGACAGCCGGCACGCCGATGCAAGAAGTGACCATTGATCGCGTGTTTATCGGTTCATGCACCAATAGCCGTATTGAAGATTTGCGCGCTGCTGCACAAGTTGCGCAGGGCCGTAAAGTTGCCGCGACTGTGTCGGCCATGGTGGTGCCGGGTTCTGGTCTGGTCAAACAACAAGCTGAAGAAGAGGGCTTGGATAAAGTTTTCATCGAGGCTGGTTTCGATTGGCGTGAGCCGGGCTGCTCAATGTGTTTGGCGATGAATGCTGACAAGCTGGCGCCGGGTGAGCGTTGTGCGTCGACCTCAAACCGCAATTTTGAAGGCCGTCAGGGCCGTGGCGGGCGCACCCATTTGGTGTCACCTGCAATGGCGGCAGCGGCTGCGATTGCCGGTCATTTCATTGACATTCGTGACTTCGGAAAGGACGCCTAATCATGGAAAAATTTAACAAACTTTCTGGCATTGCCGCGCCATTGAACATGATTAATGTCGATACGGATATGATTATTCCTAAGCAATTTTTGAAGACCATTCAGCGGTCTGGCTTGGGCAAAAACCTGTTTGACGAAATGCGTTTTACGCCAGATGGCGCTGAAGTTGAGAGTTTCGTGCTCAATCAACCGGCCTATCGCGATGCTGAGATTCTCGTCGCTGGCGATAATTTTGGTTGCGGGTCAAGCCGCGAGCACGCGCCTTGGGCGTTACTGGATTTTGGTATTCGCTGCATTATCGCACCGAGCTTTGCTGATATTTTTTACAATAACTGCTTCAAAAACGGCATTTTGCCGATTGTATTGCCGCAAGCCGATGTCGATCTTTTGATGGATGATGCCGAACGCGGTTCCAATGCGGTTATCAGTATTGATTTGGAAAACCAAAAAATCACCGGCCCAGATGGCGGTGAGATTTCCTTTGAAGTCGATGCGTTCCGCAAACAGTGCTTGATGGAAGGTCTCGACGATATTGGTCTGACTTTGAAAAAAGCAGCCGCCATTGACAGCTATGAGGCTGAATTAGAAACCCAGCCGTGGCGCTAATCGGCCGCACGACAAGAGGCTTTGTCTGAGGCTTTTCGAACGAGTTGAAAGTATAAAATGGAAAATATTCTTATTCTGCCGGGCGATGGCATTGGCCCAGAAGTAATGGGTGAAGTGCGGCGCATTATCGAATGGTTTGGCACGCATCGTGGTTTTGAAACTACGATTGACGAAGATTTGGTCGGCGGCTGTGCCTATGATGCGCATGGTGCGGCCATCTCCGATGCGGCGATGGAAAAAGCACTGGCCGCCGATGCGGTTTTATTGGGCGCTGTCGGTGGCCCAAAATGGGATAATGTCGCCTATGAAGCACGCCCTGAGGCGGGGCTTTTGCGCTTGCGGGCCGATCTTGAATTATTTGCCAATTTGCGTCCGGCGATTTGTTTTCCAGCCCTTGCGGATGCGTCTTCTCTCAAGCGCGATATTATCGAAGGTCTTGATATTATGATCGTCCGTGAGTTGACGGGCGGGGTGTATTTCGGCGAGCCACGCGGCATTGAAGATTTGGGCAATGGCCAACGTCGCGGCGTCAATACGCAAGTTTATGAAACTTATGAGATTGAGCGTATTGCCCGCGTCGCCGGTGATTTGGCGATGAAACGCGGCAAGCGTTTGGCGTCGTCTGAAAAACGCAATG
>JAYOCI010000183.1:0-2448 GCA_038105345.1 Rhodobiaceae bacterium | reverse complement strand
CCGATAAACAGGGCGCTGTTATAATCGACAAAGCCTTTGGCAATCTCTTCAATCTGATCTTCGCAATTCAGCACATCATTGGCGAGGCGCGGTGTCGTCAAAAGCAAACCGGTCAGCCGCGCTTCTTCGGCTGCATCAATCGTGCCCTTTACCCGTCCCAAGCCGATGGCCAATGACGCCAGCGCCCCCAATTGCGCCGTGAAGGCTTTGGTGGACGCGACGCCGATTTCGGGGCCGGCATAAGTCGGGAAAGTCAAATCGACTTCGCGCGTGATGGAACTTTCCGGCACATTGACCACGCCAATCGTTTGAAGCCCATGCGC
The DNA here is from genome assembly GCA_038105345.1 of Rhodobiaceae bacterium. GTDB lineage: Bacteria > Pseudomonadota > Alphaproteobacteria > RS24 > RS24 > JAHEGN01. Next base: position 2,125 of record JAYOCI010000183.1, on the reverse strand, counting down.
TTTGCAATGCTGTAGTGCGGCCAGCGTATCAGCCGTTTCACCCGATTGCGAAACAAACACCGCCAAGCAATCCTCATCCATCGGCGCATCGCGATAACGAAACTCAGAGGCAATATCAATTGACGCCGGAATCCGCGCGTAACGCTCAATCCAATTGCGCCCAACTTGCGCGGCAAAATATGCCGTGCCGCACGCGACCAACATAACGCGATTGATTTTGCTGAAATCAAGATCATTGGTCGGCAGCAAAACCCCATTCGCTTCGGGGTCAATATATTGGCCGAAAGTGCGCGACAGCACATCGGGCTGCTCATGAATTTCCTTCGCCATAAAGTGGCGGTAATTGCCTTTATCAACCATAGCGGCTGCGGCATCGACCGATTCAATCGGACGCTCGACTTGTGCGTTGGAGCCACGGGCATAAATTTCCGCACCGTCGCGGCGCATAATCGCCCAATCGCCATCTGCCAAATAGCAGACGCGATTGGTGAACGGCGCGAGCGCGAAAGCATCGGAACCGAGATACATTTCCCCGTCACCATGACCGATAGCCAACGGACTCCCCTGTCGCGCGACGATAATTTCATCATCATTACCCTCAATAATCAGCGCTAAGGCAAAAGCACCATCAAGCGCGGCAAATGTTTTTGCCGCCGCCTTGTTTACATCGCCACTGCCGTTGAGGTTTTTGGAAAACAAATGAGCAATCACTTCCGTATCGGTGTCGGATGAGAAGCTGACGCCATCAGCCACTAACTGCTCTTTCAACTCTTTATAATTTTCGATAATGCCATTATGCACCACCGCGACGCGCTCGCCGCGATGCGGATGCGCATTGGCCTTAATGGCCGGCCCATGTGTCGCCCAGCGTGTATGACCGATGCCGATAGAGCCGTTGAGCGGATTGCCCTCCAGTTCACTGCGTAACGCATCAAGCTTGCCTTCAGCGCGGCAGCGCATCAGCTGGCCGCCGGCAATGGTCGCAATGCCCGCGCTGTCATAGCCGCGATATTCAAGCCGTTTCAGGCCGTCAAAAATAGACTGAGTAACATCGTTTTTACCGATGACACCGATAATACCGCACATGATTAGCTGTCCTTCTTTTCATTCTTGGCGCGGAATTTTTTACCCCAGCCTTTTATCTCGCGCTCCGGCGCGCGTGTAACCACCAGCGCATCATCGGGCACATTTTTTGAAATTGCGGAAGACGAACCGAGATAAGCCCCCTTGCCAATGGTGACCGGCGCAATCAGCGAAGAATTTGAACCGATAAATGCGCCATCGCCGATTTTGGTCAGGTGCTTGTTATAGCCATCATAATTGCAGGTAATCGTGCCGGCGCCGATATTTACATCCATGCCCAATTCAGCATCACCAATATATGACAAGTGGCTGACCTTCGCGCCCCTGCCAATATCGGCCTTTTTAGTCTCGACAAAATTGCCAATCTTTGCTTCATCACCGACTTTCGTGCCCGGCCGCAAACGGGCATAAGGTCCGATTTGCGCGTCTTGCCCAATCGTCACACCCTCGAGATGGGTGAAGGCTTTGATGATGGTGCCCTGTCCGATGCTGACGCCGGTATTTATTTTGACATGCGGCTCCAACATGACATCGGCGGCAATTTCAGTATCGAAACTGAGAAACACACTGTCGGGGTCTTGCATGCCGACGCCGCCATCGAGAAATTTCTGGCGCAAGCGGGTTTGTATCAGCGCCTCGGCCTTGGCCTGACCGGCACGGCTATCGACGCCCATTGTATCCTCGGCGTGCGCCATAACGAGAGCGGTGCTGTCGCCGCCGCCATGGGCCAAGGCGACAAAATCGGGCAGATAATACTCACCTTGCGCATTGTCATTACTCAACTGCGGCAGGTATTTTTCCAAGGCAGCGCGAGACAGCCCCATAGCTCCGCCATTACATAGAGTAATGGCACGGGTCGCATCATCAGCGTCTTTAAATTCGATAATGGCAGTCGGCGTATCGCCCTGCATCACCACCCGTCCATAGGCCGCCGCATCTGTCGGCTCGAATGCCAAAACGGTGACCTCGGCTTTGCTGTCAGCCAATTCTTTCAGCACCGCGGCGCGCATAAGGGGTGTGTCGCCAAACATCACAATATAGC
>JAYOCI010000039.1:0-13761 GCA_038105345.1 Rhodobiaceae bacterium | reverse complement strand
CACATTCGTGCCGTATTTTGGCTTATAATCGGGCCTCAGGCGGAGAACAATTAAAGAAGTTTATCGGCAGAATACTACGCGATTTCGCCGGCATTTCGGTGACCTTGGTGGCACTGGGGCTTTTTCTCCTGTCGCTATTTTTATGGCGTATGACCAGCACGCTGCCGACCTATCAACATTTAACTGATTATGCCCCGCCTGTGATGAGCCGCGCCCATGCAGGGGATGGCAGTCTGATTGCCGAATATGCCCAGCAAAGGCGGATTTTTGTGCCGATTAATGTCGTGCCAGAACATTTAATTCAGGCATTTTTATCGGCTGAAGATAAAAACTTCTTTGACCATTCCGGCATTGATTTTGTCGGCATTCTGCGCGCCATGGGGCAGAACATCATTAATCTGACAAGCGGCCGCCGCTTGGAAGGGGCGTCGACCATCACCCAGCAAGTGGCGAAAAACTTCTTGTTGAGCAGTGATGTAACCTTAGAGCGTAAATTGAAAGAAGCGATTTTGGCGGTGCGGCTGGAAAATAAATTCGACAAACGCCAATTGCTTGAGCTTTATCTGAATGAAATTTATCTCGGCATGGGGCGTTATGGGGTTGCCGCCGCGGCGCTGCATTATTTTGACAAGCCGCTGAGCCAATTGTCGATTGCCGAGGTTGCCTATCTTGCGGCCTTGCCAAAAGCGCCGAATAATTATCATCCATTCCGCCGTCGCCCTCAGGCGATAGCGCGCCGTAATTGGGTGATTGACCGGATGTTTGACAATGGTTTCATCAGCCAAGAGCAGGCCGCTGAGGCACGTGCGGAAGATTTAAAAGTAGCGCCGCCAGTCTCCGGACTACAACGCTATGCGGCGGAATATTTCGTCGAGGATGTGCGCCGTCAAGTCAACGCCATTTACGGCAATGAGGTGCTCTATGGTGGCGGCTTATCAATTCGCACAACGCTGAATACGCAATATCAATTAATCGCTGTTAAGGCGCTTCGAAAGGGTCTGGTTGACTATGATCGTCGGCATGGCTAACGCGGCCCTGTGGCGCAATTAGAGGCGCTTGATTCTTGGTGGGAGAAAGTCGCTGAAATACCCATCCCGACGGATTTGGCGCCATGGCGTTTGGCTGTTGTTTTAGACGTCGATAAAAATCAGGCGGCCATTGGTTTGCGCCCTCGAATGACTCGCGCGCGACAGTTTGAAGATAAGATTGAGCTGGGGCATATGCGCTTATCTGATGTCAAATGGGCCAGAGCCGCCCCCAGCGAAAGCAATGGCTATAAGGTTATCGGGCCAGCCGTAGATGCCATAACCGATGTTTTGAGTGTCGGGGATATTATTTGGGTATCGCCAGAAGACAAAAACGGACGCTATCAATTGCAGCAAGTGCCGGAAGTCAATGGCGCCGTGGTCGCTCTCGACCCTCATACGGGCCGCGTTTTGGCGATGGTCGGTGGCTATAGTTTTCGCGCCAGTGAGTTTAATCGCGCCGCGCAAGCCAAACGCCAGCCAGGTTCGGCATTCAAGCCATTTGTTTATGCCGCCGCATTGGATAGCGGCTTCACCCCCGCCAGTCTCGTGCTTGACGCGCCCTTTGTGATGGAACAGGGCAATGACCAAGGCCTATGGAAACCAGAAAACTATGCGCGACGGTTTTACGGTCTGTCGACCTTGCGTTTGGGGATGGAAAAAAGCCGCAATCTGATGACTGTGCGCATGGCGCAAGAGATTGGCATGACCAAGGTTCGCAATTACGCGAAACGATTTGATATTAATAATTCAATGCCGCGCGTGCTGGCCATGGCACTCGGGGCTGGCGAGACGAGCCTGATGCGGTTGACCTCGGCCTATGCCATGTTGGTCAATGGCGGCAAACGGATAAAGCCAGTGTTTATTGACCGTATCCAAGACCGTTATGGTCTGACCCTATATCGCCATGACACGCGCTCATGCGTTGGCTGCACGGCTGAAGAATGGCGCGGGCAAACGCCGCCAGATTTGGCTGATGATCGAGAGCAAGTTATTTCGCCACAAACCGCTTACCAAGTGGTGTCAATGCTCGAAGGTGTCGTCAAACGCGGCACTGGCCGTCGCATCAGCTCGATTGGCAAGCCGCTGGCCGGTAAAACGGGCACGACCAATGACAGTCGCGACGCGTGGTTTGTCGGCTTCTCAACTGATTTAGCCGTGGGCGTCTATGTGGGTTATGATGACAATCGCTCACTCGGCAATGGCGAATCCGGCGGTCGTGTTGCAGGGCCGATTTTCAAAGATTTCATGGCTGAGGCGCTGAAAACCATGCCGACCCCACCATTTCGCATTCCGCCAGGGGTTAGCCTTGTGCGGATTAATGCGGTGACGGGCAAATTGGCTTCCCCAGAAGATGAAACGGTAATCCTCGAAGCATTTAAAATCGGAACGGAGCCCTCGATTGGTGGTAAACAAGCCATCGTTCGCGGCAGCACGGGTGGGCAAAGGCTTGGTGTTCAAGACGACGCTATCGGCGCCGGCACGGGTGGGCTTTACTAAAAACGATTGCTGGCTATTGTCTGTAGCAAGTGAGGAAAATGAAAATGCGTGCTGAAGTAAATGATTATGTTGTTCGCATAAAGCAATCGATAGAATTGCTGCGCCGCCATCTTGATTGGGACAATGCGCTGGCGCGTCTCGATGAGCTCAATCGCAATGCTGAAGACCCTGAGCTGTGGAATAATCCGGAACAGGCTCAGGCCAAAATGCAAGAACGCATGCGTTTGGAAAATGCCATTCAGACGTGCAAATCATTACAATCTGAAATGGATGACCACATAGATATGATTGCCATGGGCGAAGCCGAGGGCGACAGCGAGATTGTCGCCGAGTCCGAGGCGGCGCTGGCTGATTTGCAAAGTCGCGCGGAACGTATGGAAGTCGAGACATTATTATCGGGCGAGGCTGATAAGAATGATGTTTATCTTGAAGTCCATGCTGGCGCTGGCGGCACGGAAAGTCAGGATTGGGCCAGCATGTTATTGCGTATGTATCTGCGCTGGGCCGAGAAAAAGGGCTATAAGGCGACGATTATCGAACAAACTGATGGCGAGGAAGCTGGCATAAAATCGGCGACAATCGAAATTAGTGGGCATAATGCCTATGGGTGGGCGAAGACTGAATCGGGTGTGCATCGGCTTGTGCGCATTTCGCCTTTTGACAGCAATGCCCGCCGACATACAAGTTTCGCCAGTGTTTGGTGCTATCCAGTGGTCGATGACACGATTGCTATTGATGTGGCCGAGTCGGATGTTCGCATTGATACATTCCGCGCCAGTGGTGCTGGTGGTCAGCACGTCAATACGACGGATAGTGCCGTGCGCATCACCCATTTGGCGACCAATATTGTGGTGCAATGTCAAAATCAGCGCTCGCAGCACAAAAACCGTGCCACAGCTTGGGCGATGTTGCGGGCCCGTTTATATGAATTAGAGCTGCAAAAGCGTGAAGAAGAAGCCATGGCCAATGCCGAACAAAAAACCGAAATCGGTTGGGGGCATCAAATTCGTTCCTATGTGCTGCAACCTTATCAAATGGTTAAAGACTTGCGCACGGGTATTGAGAGTGGCAATCCCTCAGCGGTTCTAGACGGCGCGCTGGATCCATTTATGGAAGCCGCCTTAGCCCAACGTGTCAGCGGTGAGGCAGGAAGCGATATATCAGCAGGCTAGGGATGGCCCTGTTAAATTTGCCACTGTTCTTCGGTTGATGGTTTTGTCTCGGCATTGGATTTGTTCAACGGATCCTTGTCGTGCAGTGAGCGACCATCAAATTTCGCCCCTGACTCAATGGCCAGCGACAAATGATAAATATCGCCTGAGACAACACAATCCGTGCATAGAAAAACTTGCAGGGCGCGAATGGTGCCAGTGACGTGACCATATACGGTAACGCTTTCGGCCAGCAATTCTCCCTCAACCTGCGCCGTCGCCCCAATGGTGATGGCGTGAGAGATTATATTGCCATGCAATTTGCCATCAATTTGAATATCGCCGGATGATTCAATCTGGCCGGTAATGATTGTGTCCTTGCCGATAATGGAAGGCGCCATTTTATTATTCGATTTATTATTCGATTTCTGTTTTTCGGCCATACTCTATCCAATCATTGACCTTTGCTAACAATGGTTTCGGCAATGTTAAAAATCTGCTTTCCACTATCGAGGAAGGCGAGAGGGTTGCGAACTTTTCCATCATACCAAATTTCGTAATGCAAATGTGGTCCTGTGCTTCGCCCACTACTGCCAGCGTCGGCAATGTGCTGTTGAAATTCTACCTGCTGGCCACGCCGCACGCGGCTACGGGCTAAATGACCATAGCGCGTTCGAAAGCCATTGCCATGGTCAATTTCGACCATAAGTCCATAAGGGCCTTTATAACCGGCGCGCGTCACTGTGCCGGGCAATGTGGTGTGAACCGGCGTGCCCGTGGCGGCACCAAAATCGACACCGGCATGAAATGCCGCGCGCTTCTTAAAAGGATCAATGCGGGCGCCAAAACCACTGGTGACGCTATAGTCATGAATCGGCGTCGCCAAAGGGATTTTGGTCATTGATTGGCTCAGGTTTTGCAAGCGATCAAGATTGTTGGAGATACGGTAAATTTGCTGATGAAGTTGTGTGTTCAGCCCCGGGCGATCATTGAGCGGAATATAGGGGCCACCAATCGCCAACTCACTTTCGGGCAAGACGCGGGCCATGAAATTTTCCGTATCAAGAATTTCTGTGCCAGCGATGACGGCCTCAAACTCTTTGACCTTGGCATCAACGCTTTCTTCAAGGGCGTCGAGCAAATCGCGTTGGCGGGTATCGAGGCTGGCAATACGATTGATCACTTGTTTGGGCACATGCGGCATATTGAGGTCGAGGCTGTCACTATCGCCATTTGGCAGTGATGCTTGCGTCAATTGCGGCTCTGTATTGGCCACTGAGCTGCTGAGGCTGCGACTTTCCATGGTTTGGTGGACTTGATCACGCCGACGGCCGACCAATTCAATCGTGCTTTTATTGCGCTTACTGCGTTTGGCCACGCGGGCCAGAGATTCTTGCATGAGACGCAAATCGCTTGAGACGCGGGCATTTTGTTCCAGCACATTATTCAACTGATTGTGCCGTGCTTCCAATTTATCCGTCGTTTGAACAAACCAATCGCGGGTCAGCACCAGCTGAGCATTGAGGTCATCATAGGCACGCTGCAAACGGCTCATTTCAGTTTCATAAGCCAATTGAGCTTGGCGAAATTGCAATTCGCGCTGATTGGCTATGCGGTCATGAAACAGTAAATTAATGCTGGCGAAGCCGACCCAAAGGCAAACGGCAATGAAAAACCCGCTGAGTATAATTTGGCTGCGCGTCGAAATGGGCACAAAGGTGACTTTGCCTTGGCTGCGAATATAAATTTGTTTTTCAGCAAACAGCTTGAGCAATAGAAAATTTTTAAGGCGTGATTTCATTTTTGATATCTTTTTTTTCAACAACTTTGGAACCCGTTTTTCTCAAAAAACATAGGAAATTGCAAGCTCTTGCTTATGTCCACGAATAATTACATGCGATAATAATGTTCTTGCAGTCCGGCTTGAAGGCGCGCTTCGTCGTTAAATGGCGGCTTAAGACGCCCTTTGAAATAGCGATCCACCATGGCATGAAAAACCTCTTTCGGGTCGAGCGACTGCTTTTCACACAAAAAGTGAAACCATCGTGTGCCAGCTTCGACATGGGTTTTTTCATCTTCGAAAATGATTTCCAGCATTTTTGCCGATTTGCTATCGCCGGCTTGGGCAAATTTTTGCATCATCATCGGCGTCACATCGAGGCCCCGCGCCTCTAACACCAAGGGCACAATGACCAAGCGACCCATCAAATCTTCCCGTGTGTCATAGGCGGCTTGCCACAGGCCATCATGGGCCGGTAAATCGCCATAATGCATATCCATCTCGCGCAATCGATCGTCCAGCATTAAAAAATGCCGCGCTTCATCCGCCCCCACTTTCATCCAATCATCGATAAATGCGTCGGGCAGATCGGTATGGATGAAACGGCCAATCAGGTCAAAGGCAAGGTCAATGGCGTTAAGCTCAATATGAGCCAATGCGTGTAATTGGCTTTTGCGTCCGCTATGGCTCGACATGCGCCGACGCGGCATATCTTGCGGTGCCAGTAATTGTGGGCGCACATCACGGGCTGGCCGATCGGGCCATTCATCAAGCGCCGCCATATCGCGCTGCAAATCACCCTGACGCCATTGGCTAGCGATATCGCGCGCCTTTGCCGCCTTATCGCGCGCCTGTGGCGTCAATAGGACTTGGCGGCACGCGTGCAGCAATGAGTTTGATGTGGCCGACATCAGTTAAGCGCCTTGTGCTGCCTCGAGCACGGCGGCAACGTGACCTTTAACTTTCACTTTGCGCCAAATCTGCTGGATTTTGCCAGCCTCGTCGATCAAATAAGTGGCCCGTTCAATGCCCATATATTTCCGGCCATACATGTTTTTTTCCACCCAAACGCCATAGGCCTGCAGCATTTCTTGTTCTGGGTCACTCAATAAGGTCACAGTTAAATTATGCTTTGCCTTAAATTTGTCATGTTTTTCGACACTATCAGCAGAGACCCCAATGATTTGCGTATTGGCATCGGCAAAGGCCTTGAGGGACGCCGTGAAATCAATGGCTTCGGTCGTGCAACCGGGGGTGTCATCTTTGGGGTAGAAATAAATCACCAGTTTCTGACCCGCATAATCTTTGAGCGAAATCATACGGCCACCATCTGCTTGGAGGGAAAAATTAGGGGCTTTGTCATGAGCAGCAAGTGAATTTGTCATTAGCTATCCTTAAATATCGTGAAACGGTTATCAGACTCAGGTTTATATTGTATATGGCAATTTGTGTTGTCCGACTATTTTTTCAAGCCAGTCATTTGGCTAATGGAGTAAACAGGTGTTATTCACCGGCGTGAAATCTTTTTTACGGTGGTCGTTATTGACCATCGCGCTTTTCAGCGTCGGGTTTATTTTGCTCATTTCCGCCGCGCGCTTTACGCCGGTCTCGCTGAGCCTAGCCGAGGGGGCTATTGCCTCCATTATAGGCCGTGCAACCAATACACAAATTGAGATTGATAATGCCTATTTGCTGTGGTCGAGCGATCAAGATTTTCCAGCGCTTCAAATCGGACGATTGGAAATAATCGATAGCGACCAATCGCAGGCGATAATTGGTGATCTTTATGTTGCGCCCAGTCGGCGGGCATTTTTTGATCATTTTTCTTTGGCCCTGCACGAGCTGTCTATCGCCAGTGTTGATATTGCCGCTTCTTCGGAGCGCAATATCGCCCCGCCAATCGGCCTGACTTTTGCCGCCGCGGATGAGCGGGATATGGTTTGGGCAGATTATCTTCTGCAAATTGATGTTCGTAATATCAGCATTGCGGCCTTTGGCGAAACGATTGACGATAATGACTTGGGCGGGTCATATATTTCCGTATCGCGCGATGCCGACGCATTAATCGGCGCCCTCGACGTATCCTTTTACAAGAATAAAATTCTCACACGTGTCGATGGGCAAATGAATTTTCGCCCCGGGGAAAAGGGGTTTTTTGAACTCAATCTTCATCGGGTAAACCCCGACGATATTGGCAATATTAGTCGCTTGTTTGAGCCTTTGCGCGCGCTGTCTCTGCCTATTAGCGGCAAAGTGACTTTTGATGTCGATGGTCAAGGACATTTGCAAAAGGGCCGCGCCGAGATTGCCGTCTTGCCGGGCGTGGTCAATCTGTCGACGGCAAATGTGAAAGTCAACGACGTCGACGTGACAGTTGAAGCCGATTTTGTTGCCCGCGATTTCACATTATCAAAGGGCAATTTTGATATTGCCGGTGCCAAAGGCGAAGTCACAGGCAAATTATTTTATGAATTTTCAGATGCCGGTCATGTCACCGATGTCAGTGCCAGTCTAACCAGTGATAATTTGGTCTTGCACCGACCGAAACTTTTTGAAGCGCCAATCATCGCCTCGAAAGTGACGGCGCAGTTGAATTATAATTTGGTCAATCAAAGTCTTTTAATCGATTTGTTTGACATTGTGCATGGTGATGGCACGGCCAGTACCAGCGGCTTGATTGAATTTGCCAATGGCGTGCAATTTGATATTGCGACGCAATTTGGCACCATGACCCGTGAAGCGGTGATGCGCCTATGGCCGCTACCAGCCGGCCCTCGATCGCGTCAATGGGCCAGTGAAAATCTGTCGCGTGGGAAATTGCTGGATGGCCGTTTGGCCCTGCGCGCCAGCTTGGATGAGCTGGTCAATAGACAGCGGGGAACGCCGCTACGCCAAGAAGCCCTGCAATTAGATCTGACAATCAGTGATATTGATATTCGCTATCTAAAAACCATGCCCCCCATTACCGGCACGCTAGCCGAGCTGAAACTCGGGGGCCGTGGCCTGACGGTTACAGCTAAGGGCGGGAAGGTGGTTTTGCCGGAATATCAATCGGAAACACCGCCACCTCTGGTGCTTCACACGGGTGAGTTCAGTATCGAAAACTACCGCGCCCCCGGCGCGCCGAGCACGGTTCAATTGAACGCCGATGGACAAATTCGCGCGGTCTTACGCGAATTAAATAAGCCGCCTTTGGCGATTATGCGCAAAGTGAAATTTGATGCCGAGCGACTGCAGGGGGATTTTTCAGGGACGGTTGATTTGGCTTTGAACCTCGACAATCGAACCCTCAAACAGCCGGTAAAATATGAATTCAACGGACAGTCAACCAATCTGTCGGTTACCGGTCAGTTGGGCAATTTTTCCCTTTCCGATGGGCGCGTGATGGCGTCGCTTGATAACCAAAAAATGACAATCATGGGGCGTGCCAAGGCCAATGACAGTGACCTTGGCTTTGAGTGGCGTCAGGATTTGGCGACCGATGGGCGCCAGCCCGCGCAATCCCGATTGGCCATTCATGGTCAGCTTTCGCCGCAAGAACTGGCTAATCTCGGCTATCCGTGGGCGGCCCAAAGAATGACAGGGACGGCGCATCTTAATGTCTTGGCCGAGGGGCCAATTGAGCGACCCACGAGCTATCGGGTGATGGCCGACCTCAAAGAGGCGACGCTGATGCCTTTGCCATTGGCCTATCAGAAACCAGCAGGACAGGCGGCGCATATTAAGGCGGTGGTGAACATCGGCAATAAGGGCAAAATCTCTGATTTGCGCACCCGCGGCTTTGTCGACGGCAAGCAGGTCTTGGCGGCGCAATTGGGCTTTTCTAACGGCATTATCGACACGATTGAAATGGAGCCGATTACCCTTGGCCGCACCAAAGGGCTTACTGTTAATTTGGTATCCGGCAAGCAAAGCCGACATTTAACCCTATCAGGCAAACAATTTGACGCCGCCGCCCTCGTCGCGGCGGGTAATGCTGAGGTCAATATACCGAAGGGGAGGCGCACCAGCCTGTTCGAGTTTCTTGGGCAGAATATTGTGATTGAAGCGCAAATCGATAAAACCGTGGGTGCGCATGATGAAACATTGGATGCATTCAAGTTTCGTGCTGTGCGCAGCAATGGTTTATTTGAGAAAGCGTCATTATCAGGCGTGTTTGGCGATGGCACGGAATTGTTGGGCGCGGTAGACCGTATTGATGTGGCGGCCCGCCAATTCAGCCTGCAAACCGAAAATGCCAGTAGTTTCTTTCGATTGATCAATGTGCTCGATGGTGTGATTGGCGGCGCGCTTGTATTGCAGGGCAATATTTTTGATGATGAGCGCAATGATAATGGGGATTATATGCAAGCCTCGGGGCGCTTTGATTTGGTCTCTTTCCGCGCTCGCAAAGTGCCGACATTGGCTAAAATTCTATCCATTGCGTCGTTCCAAGGCTTTGCCGACACTTTGGCTGGCGAGGGGATTCAATTCGACCGAGCCGAATTTAAATTCACCACTGTCGATAATTTATTCCGCGTCAAAGGCGGACGGATTTTTGGCCCTGCGATCGGCCTGACCATTCAGGGTGATTACGATATGAACGACACGAAAATTAATTTCGGCGGCACAGTGGTGCCCGCCTATGGGATTAATTCATTCCTCAGTAATGTGCCGGTCGTTGGTCGCGTATTGACGGGCCGCAAAGGCGAGGGCGTTTTGGGCGTCGGTTACCGACTTATCGGGCGCAGTGGCGACCCAACAGTTATCGTCAATCCTTTGAGCATTCTCACGCCGGGCATTTTCCGCCGGATTTTTGAGGTCGGTATCGGCTTGACCCCCGACGGAGCGCCGCCGATTCAAGATACTTATCCGGAAGGGTCAGAATAGCGGTTTAAGGGCGCAATAAAACGTGCCGCTTTTTGCCGGCTGATAATTTAATCGCACCATTGATGACGTCAGCTTGCGTCAGCGAGAAGCCAATGTCGTTTTGCGGCGCATCATTGAGCCGTGCGCCGCCGCCTTGAACCAAACGCCGCGCTTCACTATTGGTTTTAGCCAGACCAGCGATGACAAAGGCCTCTAACAGCCCCAATCCGTCGGTTAGGCGGGCGCCATCAATGCTAATGGTCGGCAAGTCGTCGCTGGTGCCGCCGCCTTCAAATGTTTCGCGAGCTGTGGCTTCCGCCTTTTGCGCGGCCTGCAAGCCGTGGCACATGGCCGTGGCCTGAGTGGCAAGAATTTTTTTCGCGTCATTTAGCTCAGCGCCTTCGAGGGCTTCGAGGCGAGCAATTTCATCCATTGGCAATTCCGTAAATAAACGCAAGAAACGGCCAATGTCGGCATCTTCCGTATTGCGCCAGAATTGCCAATAGTCATAGACCGACAACATATCATCATTGAGCCATACCGCGCCTTGGGCGGTTTTGCCCATTTTGGCACCCGATGAGGTGGTCAGCAGATTGGTGGTCAGGCCGAAAACCGTTTTCTGGTCGCAACGCCGCGTCAATTCAATGCCATTGACGATATTGCCCCATTGGTCTGAGCCGCCCATTTGTAGGCTGCAACCATAGCGCCGGTTAAGCTCAAGAAAATCATAGGCCTGCAAAATCATATAATTGAATTCAAGAAAGCTCAGCGGCTGTTCGCGGTCGAGGCGTAATTTGACGCTCTCAAAACCAAGCATGCGGTTGATTGAAAAATGCCGCCCATAGTCGCGCAAGAACTCAATATAATTAAGCCCTGACAACCAGTCGTCATTATCCACCAAAATTGCGTCATTGGGGCCATCGCCAAAAGACAGGAAGCGCTCGAAAGTCGCTTTAATGGTCTGCTTATTGGCGTTGATTTGATCTTGCGACAAAAGCTGGCGGCTGTCGTCTTTGCCCGACGGGTCGCCGACTTTTGTGGTGCCGCCGCCAATAACAACGATTGGGCGATGGCCAGCCATTTGCAAACGCCGCAGCATGAGAATGGAAATTAAATTGCCAACATGCAGTGATGGCGCGGTGCAGTCATAGCCAATATAGCCGGTAATCATACCGTCATTGGCCGCGGCATCGAGACCGGTTTCATCTGTGCACTGGGCAATAAATCCGCGTGCGGCTAAAGTAGAGAGGAATTCTGATTTATACTCTGTCATGATATCAAACTGTTAAGCAAAGCGCGATATAAGGTCAAGTAGGCAAGCGAGTGATTTAGCATTTCTCGCCAATTAGGAGAAAAAATGCTGGTTTTGGGTATGATGAGTGGCACGTCGCTGGATGGTATTGATCTGGCTTTGCTGGACACGGATGGCGAGGGAAAAATCATTGCAGGCGCGCATGGGTTTTTTGCCTATCAGCCCGATGATCGCAAAATCCTGCGTGCGGCATTGCAATGCGCCGATAATCTGCCAACCGATATGGTGACAAAGCGGGCGGCATGGCCAGAGGCTTTGGTGTTAGCCGACGCTCTTATTGTTCAGCGACACGCCGAGGCGGCGCGTGCGTTTTTGAGCAAAGAAAACGCTCAACCCGCGTTGATTGGTTTTCACGGCCAGACAGTGACCCATCGGCCGGATGAAGCGACCACGCTTCAAATTGGCGATGGCGCTGCCTTGGCGGCGCAGTTGAAAATAAATGTGATTGGCGATTTTCGAAGCGCCGATATGCGTGCTGGCGGGCAGGGAGCGCCGCTTGTGCCATTATTTCACGCCGCGCTCATTGGCCAGCTCGATGCGCCGCTCGCTGTGGTTAATCTGGGTGGTATTGCCAATGTGACTTATCTAGATGCCGGCGGTGATATTTTGGCCTTTGACACGGGGCCAGCCAATGCGCTTTTGGACGATTGGCTGCTGCAAAAAACCGGCCACAGCTATGACGCCAATGGCGCATTAGCCGCTCAGGGGCAGGTCGATGAAGCAGCGCTGGCGGCCTTTATGCGGCATGAGTATTTTGCCAAAGCGCCGCCCAAATCCCTCGATCGCCTAGCTTTTGACTTGTCCTTAGTGGCGCATTTGTCGCCAGCAGATGGCGCCGCCACGCTCACAGCCTTTAGTGCTCAGGCGCTGGCTGCTGGTTTGGCACAATGTCCGCAACAGCCGACTCGTTTAATTCTATGCGGCGGCGGTCGCCATAATATGAGTTTGTGCCAGCACATTTGCCGCGCCACAGGCTGCATTGTTGAGCCATGTGACGATTTGGGCTGGGCGGGTGATGCTTTAGAGGCACAAGCCTTTGCCTGGTTGGCGGCACGTGCTTTGCGTGGTCTGCCATTGAGCCTGCCGCAAACAACTGGTGCGCGACAAGCCGTGACTGGCGGTGTTTTATTTGAGGCTTAAATTTCGCCGATTTCGGGAATACGCTTGTCGAGATAATCGCCAATGGTCTTATTCAATTTATCCATATCGCTCTCGAAAAAGTGATTGGCCCCTTTGATGTTCTCATAATTCACCGTAATGCCCTTTTGCGCCTGCAAACGCTCGACCAATTTTTCCGTGTCATCCTTTGGCACAATACGGTCGGCGTCACCGTGCACAATAATGCCGGAGGCTGGGCACGGGGCAAGGAAGGTGAAGTCATAAAAATTGGCTGGCGGAGCAACAGAAATAAAGCCTGAGATTTCCGGACGGCGCATTAACAATTGCATGCCAATCCATGCGCCAAAACTATAGCCAGCAATCCAACATTGGCGCGCGTCACCGGTCAGCGATTGCAACCAGTCGAGGGCTGAGGCGGCGTCTGATAATTCGCCTATGCCGCTGTCAAATTCGCCTTGGCTGCGGCCAACACCGCGAAAGTTAAAGCGCAAGACAGAAAAGCCGCGATCAACAAACTGATGATACAGCTGATAAGTCACTGGATTATTCATATTGCCACCCAATTGCGGCAGCGGATGCAGAATCATAGCGATCGGTGCGCCGGGCTTTTTATTCTGTGTGAAGCGACCCTCAAGACGCCCCTCTGGGCCGTTAAAAATGACTTCTGGCATTGGCTTGACGCTCCTGAAACGCTAATCTTGACTAATTTAGTCGGAATACCTATATCCCGTGTGAGGCAGTGATAGCGAAAAGCTGATGCAAAAAGCAAGGGTTTTCGTAAAACGCAAATAGAAACAGAAGCTTATGAAACTTTCGACGCGCGGCAGATACGCCGTTATGGCCATGGCAGATATGGCACAGGAGCAAAAACAGGGTCATCAAGGCCCGTTTCGCCTGTCCGAAATCGCCGAACGGCAGGAAATTTCGTTAAGCTATCTTGAGCAAATTTTCGGCGATTTGCGGCGCGCCAAATTGGTCAATAGTCAGCGTGGCGCTCATGGCGGCTATGTCTTGGCGCATAAGGCT
>JAYOCI010000182.1:2086-2494 GCA_038105345.1 Rhodobiaceae bacterium | reverse complement strand
TTCAATTTGCTCTGACATGACCGATACCGCAACTAAGTGCCGAGGATTCGGCACTGGCTTAGTCTAGACCAGACCAACGCCTATGCCCACTAGCAAGCGGCGATATCAGGGGGATAACTAGGCTGGTGCCCGCCAGACCCAGGGCAAATTTACAGCCCCGTCAAAGCCTCGCCGATTGAGCCCCAAACCATAATCACATAAGACAGACCCAAAAGTGTGCCCAGCGCCAAAATGTCTTCAACCATATTTTTCATTATTCGCTCCATTTGTATGAGCTTTACTATGTTCACTTTTTGTTCTTTTGTCAAACACAAAAGATAAATATTTTTTCCCTAATTTTTTCAATAGGTTATTTTAATCGGCGCGGATTTTCCCGTCTTCCATACGGACGGTGCGGTCAGCCTGTTC
>JAYOCI010000182.1:0-2076 GCA_038105345.1 Rhodobiaceae bacterium | reverse complement strand
GTTCTGCCAATTTCAGATCATGTGTCGCCAAAAGCACGGCGGCGTTTTGTGCCCGTGCTAATTGCAACATGAGTTCGGCCACTTGGCCCCCTGCTTTACTGTCGAGACTGCCGGTCGGCTCATCGGCCAGTACCACTTTTGGCCGGTTCATCAACGCCCGCGCCAAGGCGACACGCTGCTGTTCACCGCCGGATAATTGCGCCGGTAAATGCGTTAGCCGGTCTTGCAAATTCAGATTACCCAGCAAGAGAGCGGCGCGATCAAAAGCATCTGATGGCGACATGCCCGATAGCCGCGCCGGCATAGCGACATTTTCAACGGCGGTAAACTCGGGCAGCAAATTGTGGAACTGATAGACAAAACCAATATGTTGGCGGCGCAAAGTTGTTCGCTGCTTCTCATTGTCGCGCGAAACCGGCGTGCCATCAATCACCACTTGCCCGCTGTCGGGTTTTTCCAACAGACCGGCAATATGTAGCAAGCTGGATTTACCAGACCCTGACGGCCCCAAAAGCGCCACCACCTCGCCCGGTGCGAGGCTCAGATCAGCCCCTTGCAAAACCGGTAAAAGCGCCCCGCCCTGTTTGAAACAGCGGTGAATATCTAATAGCTCAAAAGCCTTACTCATAACGCAAGGCCTCCACTGGCTGCAAAGAAGCGGCGCGATAAGCCGGATAAAGCGTTGAGCAGAAAGATAGGCCCAAAGCAATGGCCATCACCTGCACCACATCACTGGCAATCAGTCGAGCCGGCATTTCCTCGAGAAAATAGACTTGCGCCGGAAACAGCTCAGCGCCGGTTAAATAGATTAATAATTGGCGAATTTCCTCAATATAGGCGCAAAATAAAACCCCGAGGCCAAGCCCCGCCAATGTGCCGGTCACGCCAATACTGGCGCCAGTGATGAAAAACACCCGCATAATCATGCCACGCGTCGCGCCCATGGATCGCAATACCGCAATATCGCGTCCCTTATCGCGCACCAGCATCACCATGCCGGACACGATATTTAACGAAGCGACCAGTAATATCATGGTCAAAATCAGAAACATGACATTGCGTTCGACTTCCAAAGCACCCGACAGCGTTTGATTGCGCTGGCGCCAATCAGCAATATAGTGATCAGGGCCGATGGCATCTTGCAGGCCGCCCAATCGGGCATCAATCGTGTCAGGGTCGTTTAAGGTGACATCAATACGTCCCGCTTGCGGCGGTGTGCTGAAAAACAGCTCGGCCTGCGCAATCGGCATGAAAATGAAATTTGCATCAAACTCAGACATGCCAATGCGAAAGATCGCCACCACGGGGAATTGCCGAACGCGCGGCGCGACACCAAATGGCGTCACTGCCCCACGCGGCGCGATAAGTGAGAGTTTGTCGCCGATTTGCAAGCCGGCCTGCGCCGCCAGACGGGCACCAATGGCCACGCCTTTTTGCTCGCTTATGCCTTGAAAAGACCCAGCCTCAACGGCATTGGCAAGGCTTGGCATGGATTGCAGTTTTTCTTCCGGCAGGCCGCGCACCAAAACCCCGCGTATCGTATTGCCGGAGGAGAACATCGCCTGCCCTTCAACCATGGGCGTGGCCAGCACCACGCCTTCGACGTTTTGCAAACGCTCGGCGAGGCTTTCTCGGTCACTGAATTGGCCCGAATAAGCACCGATTTCAGCATGGCCATTAACGCCCAAAATCCGGTCTAAAAGATCAGCGCGAAAGCCCGACATCACCGCCATCACCACAATCAATGTGCCGACGCCGAGCATAATGCCGAGGAAAGAAATGGCAGAAATCACCGAAATAAAACTTTCGCGACGCCGGGCGCGCAAATAACGCCCAGCAATCTGCCACTCTAATGCACCAAATGCTTTCATTGCCACCTCACGCTGGGGGTTGCGATAATATTTTCATAGCTGCCTCTAGGGCAACCGTTTGCTTCTCACCAGTTACGCGATTTTTAATCTCGACCTCGCCCGATTGAGCGCCACGCGGCCCAATCACAGCTTGCCATGGCAGACCAATTAAATCCATGGTGGAAAATTTGGCACCAGCGCGCTCATCGCGGTCGTCATACAGAAC
>JAYOCI010000038.1:7581-14025 GCA_038105345.1 Rhodobiaceae bacterium | reverse complement strand
AATGGTGATTGCGGTGCCAACGGGTGTTAAGATTTTCTCATGGATCGCCACCATGTGGGGCGGCTCGATTGAGTTCAAAACGCCAATGCTGTGGGCCTTGGGCTTCATCTTCTTGTTCACCCTCGGCGGTGTAACAGGCGTGATGCTGGCCAATGCTGGTGTCGACCGTTCTTACCACGACACATATTTCGTGGTGGCGCATTTCCATTACGTGCTGTCATTGGGCGCTGTGTTTGCGATTTTCGCGGGCTGGTACTACTGGTTCGGCAAAATGTTTGGCTACACATATTCCGAGTTTATCGGCAAATTGCATTTCTGGGTCACCTTCATTGGTGTGAACATGATCTTCTTCCCGCAGCATTTCCTCGGCCTAGCCGGCATGCCGCGACGTTATGGTGAGTATCCAGATGCCTATGCAGATTGGAACTATTGGTCATCAATCGGCAGCTATGTGTCTGCCTTTGGTGTGCTGATTTTCTTGGTCGGTGTTTTCCATGCGGTGCTGCGTCGTGAACCAGCTGGTGACAACCAGTGGGGCGAAGGCGCAACAACCTTGGAGTGGACTTTAAGTTCACCGCCGCCATTCCACCAATTCAGCGACTTGCCGAAAATTAAATAGGCAGTTGAGGGGGCAATATGTCTCAAGTTAGAAACGAGACTTTGAATCAGGCTCAAGAGCTGGCATCTTTGGATGCCGGCTCAGCAGCTGATTATATTGCTCTGATGAAGCCACGCGTGATGTCGCTCGTGGTCTTCACTGGTTTGATTGGCATGGTGATGGCACCGGGCACAATGCACCCGATTATGGCGATTTCAGCCATTGTGCTGATTGCCGTCGGGGCCGGTGCCTCGGCTGCTTTGAATATGTGGTATGACGCCGATATTGACGCGCAAATGCAACGCACGCTTGACCGTCCGGTTCCATCTGGGCGGGTCGATGGCGAAGCCGCCTTGTCGTTTGGATTGTGGATGTCAGGTCTGTCCGTGCTGTGCATGGCGGTGTTGATTAATTATTTAAGCGCGGCGCTTTTAGCCTTTACGATTTTCTTCTATGCGGTGGTTTACACCATGTATTTGAAACGCCGGACGGCGCAAAATATCGTCATCGGTGGCGCGGCTGGCGCTTTGCCGCCGGTTATCGGATGGGCTGCCGCCAGCAATAGTGTGAGCTTGGAGCCGCTCATTTTCTTCGCCATTATCTTTGTTTGGACACCGCCCCATTTTTGGGCTTTGGCTTTGGTGAAAAATGAAGATTACAAAACCGCCAATGTGCCAATGTTGCCGGTAACGGCGGGCGCGGCGGCCACTTTGAACCAAATTATTGTCTATTCCATCGTGCTCATGGGCGTGGTCATGCTGCCTTATATCATGGGTTTTTCCGGCATGCTTTATGCCGCTGGTGCTGCGGTGCTGAACCTTATTTTTATCTCTTTGGCGACGCTTTTGCGCTTCGCTGATGAGACACAACGCAATCGTTTGGCGACCATGTTGTTTGCCTATTCGATCTTTTACTTGTTTTTAATCTTTACCTTGCTTTTGGCAGATCGGTTGGTGGTCTAATGAGTGATAATGAACAAAAAGACGCGAATGGGTGGACGCCTAGCTTGCTGAAACAGCGCCGTCGTCGTGCTGCCATTATGGGTATCGCATTGGCCGCCATGGTATCTATGTTCTTTCTGGTAACCGTTGTGCGTTTGAGCGCCAATATCGCTGGATCGGGTCAATAGGAAGAACGCATGAGCCAACATCTGCCCCTAGATCATCAAACACAAGAGCGGCGCAATAAAAAGGTCGCCTCTGGTGCTGCGCTAATGGCGGTGATGATGGTTGGTGCAGCTTATGCGGCCGTGCCGCTTTATGATTTATTTTGTCGCGTCACCGGCTTTGGGGGCACCACACAGGTTGCCAGTGCGGCACCGGGTGCGATTTCTGAGCGCTTGGTCACCATTCGTTTTGACGCCAGCTTAAACCGCAATATGCCGTGGGTTTTTGAGGCGCCGCGGCAACCGATGACGGTCAAGGTTGGCGAGTCTAATTTGGCGTTTTATCGGGCCAGCAATTTGACCAATGAAACCATTACCGGCACGGCGACCTATAATGTGGCGCCGGAAAAAGCCGGTATTTATTTTTCTAAAATTGATTGCTTCTGCTTCACCGAACAAGTGCTCG
This sequence comes from Rhodobiaceae bacterium, assembly GCA_038105345.1. Classification (GTDB taxonomy): domain Bacteria; phylum Pseudomonadota; class Alphaproteobacteria; order RS24; family RS24; genus JAHEGN01. The sequence continues at coordinate 11,856 of JAYOCI010000038.1, read as the reverse complement.
AGCCAGGGCAGAGCATTGATATGCCGGTCAGCTTTTTTGTTGATCCGGAAATTTTAACAGACAAAGAAATGGATGATGTCAAAACCATCACTTTGTCGTATACATTCTTTAAGGCGCAGCAACAAACAAGCGCCAAATTAACGTCTCCGAAGGGGTAAATATTATGGCTAACAGTCACGCTAAAAATCACGATTATCATCTGGTTGATCCAAGTCCTTGGCCCGTTGTTTCGTCGATTAGTGTTTTCATTCTCGCTGTCGGTGCCGTGCAATATTTCCATGACGCAAGCCCTTGGGTCATGCTCGTCGGCTTAGCTGGTGTGCTTTACTCCATGGTTGTTTGGTGGCGCGATGTCTTGCGCGAAGCCAATAAAGGCGACCATACGCCGGTTGTGCAATTGCACCACCGCTATGGCATGATTTTATTTATTGCCTCAGAAGTGATGTTCTTCGTTGCTTGGTTCTGGGCTTATTTTGACGCCAGCCTATATCCTGGCGAGGCCATTCAAGCCTCACGCTCAGCCTTAACAGGCGGCACATGGCCGCCACAAGGCATTGAGACTTTCGACCCTTGGCATTTGCCATTGATCAACACATTGGTCTTGTTAACTTCAGGCACAACCGTTACTTGGGCGCACCATGCCTTGCAGCATGGCGATCGTCAGGGGCTGAAATGGGGCTTGATTCTGACCGTTGCGCTGGGCGCTTTGTTCACCGTTTTCCAAGTCTATGAATATCAGCACGCCGCCTTTGGTTTTTCTGGTCACATTTATGGTTCAACTTTCTTCATGGCGACCGGTTTCCACGGCTTCCACGTTCTGGTTGGCACCATCTTCCTTCTGGTCTGCTTGATGCGCGCCCTCGCGGGTCAATTCACCCAAGAGCAGCACTTCGGTTTTGAAGCCGCGGCTTGGTATTGGCATTTCGTTGACGTTGTTTGGCTGTTCTTGTTTGTCGTGATTTACATCATTGGCAGCGGACCGGCTGGCGCTCATTAATCGGCCTGTCGAGTTTTGAGAACGCGGGGTTTTGCATAATGGCAACTCCGCGTTTTCTTATGCCTATGATTCTAACTCTGGTCATGCTGATCGGCTTGCTGGGGCTGGGCACATGGCAAGTCCAGCGCTTACAGTGGAAATTGCAGCAAATTGCCAAAATTGAAGCTCGGCAGAATAAGCCGCCGCTGCACTTGCAAAATCAATCTGACATCGCCGCCCTCGCTGAGGCACAGCACCATTATCAGGCGGCTCGTTTGCGCGGCTCTTTTGGCGCGCAGCAGGGGTTCTGGTACACGCAAATTCATAAGCCGCCAATCGGCATCACGCCGCAACAACGTCGCGGCTTTCATGTTTTATCGCCATTTCATTTAGCTGATGGCGGGGTGATTTTGATCGACCGTGGTTTTGTGCCAGCCAATGCTAAAGACGCGCTGCCCGCGCCTTCGCAAGCGCCACAAGAGATTGATATCATTCTCCGCTGGCCCGACAAGCGGGGTCTTTTTGATGCCGATGATGCGCCGTCTCAGAGCTTATTTTATGTGCGCGACCCTGAGGTAATCGGCGGCTATTGGCAGCTCGCCTTACCGCCGGTAATCGGCGAAATGGTCGCCAGTGGCCAAGCCACACAATCTTGGCCCTTAGGCGGGCAAACCCGCTTGGTGCTTAACAACCGACATTTGCAATATGCGGTGACTTGGTATGGATTGGCGCTGGTTCTTGTGTTTATCTCTGGTCTGTGGCACATCCGTGCTTGGAAACAGCATAAACGGCAAGGAAATCAGGCGTGAAATATATCAGCACCAGAGGGCAGGCGCCGCGTTTGTCATTTGAGGAGGCCTTATTGGCCGGTCTGGCCAGTGATGGCGGGCTTTATGTGCCCGAGTCATGGCCGCGTTTGAGTGAAGCGACTTTGCGCAGTTTCGTGGGCGCTGATTATGCCACTGTCGCCAAAGCGGTTTTGCATCCGTTTATGGCAGACGATGTCAGCGCTGAAAGATTGAGCGATATTGTCGACGAAGCCTATGCAGGTTTTGACCATGCGGAAGTGGCGCCACTTGTCGCCCTTGAAGAAGGGCATTATTTGCTCGAATTATTCCACGGCCCGACACTGGCGTTTAAAGATGTTGCCATGCAGCTTTTGGCCCGTTTGATGGATGATGCGCTGACCCGTCGTGGCCAGCGCGCGACGATTATCGGCGCGACATCTGGCGATACAGGCGGGGCGGCGATTGAAGCCTTTAAGGGGCGTTCAGCGGTTGATATTTTTATCCTTTATCCTGATGGTCGCGTGTCCGATGTGCAACGCAAGCAAATGACCACACTGAAAGATGCCAATGTTCATACTTTGGCGGTTGATGGCACATTTGACGATTGTCAGGCGCTTGTTAAAGCCATGTTTAATGATGCCGACTTCCGGCAAGAAATGTCTCTGGCTGGGGTTAATTCAATTAATTGGGCGCGGGTGATGGCGCAGACAGTGTATTATTTCACTGCCGCCGCCAAATTGGGCGCCCCTGACCAGCCGGTGGCCTTTTCTGTGCCAACTGGTAATTTCGGCGATGTTTTTGCCGGCTATGTGGCGGCTCAAATGGGCTTGCCGGTCGCGCAATTAATGGTGGCAACCAATGTGAATGATATTTTGGCGCGCACCATGGAAAGCGGCGTTTACCAAATCGGTGATGTGGTGGCGACCAGTAGTCCAAGCATGGATATTCAAGTCTCAAGCAATTTCGAACGCTTATTGTTTGAACTCACCGGTCGCGACGCGTCGCGTGTGCGCGGCTATATGGATGCTCTGGCTCAGTCTGGGCGTTTTGAGATGAGCCAAAATGAATTGACCCTGATGCGCGCGCTATTTGGCGCAGTGCGTATCGACCAGCACCAGACCCTCGATATTATGCGTCAGGTAAAGGCGGCGCATAATATGCAAATTGACCCGCATAGCGCCATTGGCGTGGGGGCTGCACGGCAAGCTGTTTTGGCCGATGATGTGCCGATTGTTTCTTTGGCGACGGCGCATCCGGCGAAATTCCCCAAAGCCGTGGTGCAAGCCTATGATGAACAGCCCGACACGCCACAACGCGTGCTCGATATGCTGGCGCTTGAAGAAAACTTCATTCCGGTGGGCAATAAATTAACTGATGTTCAGGCGCTAATACGCGCCAAAGCGCAGCTCTAAAGGCGGGAGCGATGGCCGATTTCAGCCGAGTGTTTCTGGTTTTTTTGGCGCTGCTCATGAAATTGACCCTGCCGGCACAAGCGTCGGATGTGATGCGTCTGGATGACAGCTTTCGGGTGGTCGAGCTTACCCCTTATATGCAACATATCGGCAATAGTGATTATGAGTTCTCTCTGCAAAACGGCGCGAGTCAGCCTTTAGAACTTGTGTTGCATCAAGTGGAACAGCCAAAATTGCTTAGCGCTTTTGGTTTGACGGCGGTTAAGCCGCCGCCGTTGCGCCTGTTCTCGTCACATGATCATGAATTTGCTGCCACCGCCGAACAGCCCAATATGCTGACATTGAACGTGCCGGCAAATCAGGTGCAGAGCTTTCTGCTGACCGAGGCCAATGGTGTTCAGCCATTTTATTTGTGGTCGCCAAATCATTACGCCTCCTATCAAAGCCGTCTGTATACGGTGCAGTTGAGCCTCTTGCTTCTGCTGGCATCCTTATTGTCTCTCGCGGTCATTATCGCCGCCTTGCGCCGATCGCGCCGCGGTGCTTATGCGGTGGTCATGGCCAGTGGATTAATTGCCCTGCAAGCCAGCCTATGGAGCGATGATTTAGTGCAAGCCTTGGGCACTGAAATCGCTTGGTTGACCGATAATGATTGGTTGGTGCTGCTCGCCTTTACGCTGGGCGTGGCGATGACTGGCATTGGCAATTTGAATCTCTTATTCCGCAAAGTAATTAATCGCAATTATTGGACGCGGGTGATTATTTTTGCCGATATTTGTCTCATCGTAACCGTCAGCTCTTGGACCTTATCTGTTGTTGCGCCGGGCTATGTCGGTCTGCTCGGCGCTGAAATCCCTGATATTGGCCTGTCGCTGACAAGTGCCTGTATTTTGCTCGGGGTTATTTTTCTGCCCGATCGGCGCGACACTTATCTCGTATAGTCTCAAGCGTCGCCACTATCGTGGCTCAAGTCAGCCAAATTGACGCCCAAAGATTGCAAAATATGGCCATACAGCTCTTGGCAATCATGCGTGAACATTAAATCAACGTCGCCAGGAGCGACCACCCAAGCATTGTCTAGCAACTCATCCTCTAATTG
>JAYOCI010000038.1:3330-7571 GCA_038105345.1 Rhodobiaceae bacterium | reverse complement strand
TATAGCCAAGAAAAAGCCGCAAGTGGCGAGGGCCATGCCCGCGCGCTATTTCGTTCAAAATATCTACCGATTGGGTCAGATGAATCGGCAGGCCTTCGGTCAATGGAGAGGCGGTTTTGCTGTAGTCATCCGAATGCAGCAGATAACCATTGTCGCCGCCCACCGGACCACCGAAGTAAACCGGCAGACCGGCTAATGTGGTGGCGGCAATATTGTTTGGCAGATTGCGGGCAATGTCGCCAAGCGTCATGCCCTCGGCCGGACGATTGACGATAAAACCCATTGTGCCCTTGTCGTCATGGGCGATGAGGTAAATGACGCATCGGGCAAAGCGCGTATCGCCAATGTTTGGCGTAGCCAATAAAAATTGGCCGCGTAGCCCTGAAATATTGACGGTTCTTTGCATATATTAAATTTATCAAGACTTGCAGGTCTCGCAAGTGTCGAATGGCGATGAATTTTAAGTTAAGCTCATAACATGAAAATAAATCACCTTTTACGCCATTGGGCGGCGGTTTTAATCATCTGTTTCGCCTGCTTTGCGGCGGCCGAACCAGCCAAGGCGGGTTCTGGCCCTTGGGTGAGCACGGAGGCTGGTCGTTTGCGTTTGCTGGCGGCACAGATTGGCTCGGACACTTATGCAGCCGTTGAATTTCAATTGGCCGAGGGATGGCACACATATTGGCGCTTTCCCGGGGCCAGCGGCATTGCGCCACAATTTCAACTGCAGCAGCCAGCTGGCGCGACGCTGGGCGCGGCGATTTATCCGGCGCCAGAATTTTTCGATGATGGCGTCGGTGGGTTTTATGGCTATACCGGCTCAACCGGCTTTATATTGCCCATCACCCTTCCAATCACCCCGCCAAACGGGGCGCACAGCGAGAAACTAAGCCTGCGCGCTCAACTCGGCGTATGCCAGACATTGTGCATTCCCCTAGACATTAATTTATCCATGGCTCTCGACGCGGCCGGTTTGCAGCAAACCGCCGACCAGCAAATCATCGCCCATTTGATGCAACAAGGCCCACAGCCACCGTCTGAGGATTTTTTCATTGCGCGGGCAACATATGATGGCGAGAATTTATATCTTCACGTCAAAGCCGGTGATCATGGTGAACCGCGGGTTTTCGTCGTGTCAGAGCGCCATGATGTGATTGGCCCGCCGCAGCTGATTGATAAGCAGACGGGACACTATATTTTTAAACTTTCAGCATGGTCTTCGCTTGACCATGGGCTGATTGGCCGTAAGTTAAGCATAGTCGTGCGTCATCAAGGGCGCGCCATTGAACAAAATATTGAGGTCACGAAAGCCTCAAACTGATTGTTATATTAACCAAAGGGAAACAAAATGAGCATTCAACCAGGTGAAAAAATTCCAAGCGCGCAACTGATGCATTTAACCGATGCTGGCCCCACGCCGATCACAACAGAAGAGCTTTTTGGTGGCAAAACCGTGGCTCTATTTGCTCTGCCAGGTGCGTTCACACCAACCTGTTCGAACCAGCATTTGCCGGGCTTTATTGAGAAATCAGAAGAATTACGCGGCAAAGGCGTTGATACAATCGTTTGCCTGTCGGTCAATGATGCTTTCGTCATGGGCGCTTGGGGCAAGCAACAAGGTGCCAGCGGTAAAGTGATGATGGTCGGTGACGGCAATGGCGATTTAACCGAAAAGCTGGGTCTGTCAATGGATGGCTCAGGTTTCGGCATGGGCATGCGGTCGCTGCGCTATTCTATGATTGTGCGCGATGGCGTGGTCGAAACATTAAATGTCGAAAGCAATCCTGGTCAGGCTGTCGACTCGGGCGTCGATAATCTGCTGTCGCAACTCGGCTAGATTAAATAGGGCGCCATGCCAAGGCGGGCCAATTCATCGGCCCGCTCATTGCCCGGGTGCCCCGCATGACCTTTGACCCATTGCCACGTCATTTGATGGCGTTGGCATTGGGTATCAAGGGCTTGCCATAGATCAACATTTTTGACGGGTTTTTTCGCGGCGGTTTTCCAGCCGCGTTTTTTCCAATTGGCCAGCCAGCTGGTCATGCCATCTTTGACATATGTGCTGTCTGTGACCAAGGTCACATCACTATTATCTGGCAGACTGGCCAAGGCCTCAATGGCGGCCGATAATTCCATGCGATTATTGGTGGTTTGGGCTTCGCCGCCGGAGATTTCCCTCGCCCCATCGGCCCCCTCAATGCGCGCGCCCCAGCCGCCCGGGCCGGGGTTTCCAGAACACGCACCATCTGTGTAAATCACGAACATTTTAACTCTCCAAACCGTAATCAGCCGAGCTGTTTACATTTTTATGAAACCGCAAACGGCGCAAATAATCCGTTGGGTTTTTCGGGGTCACAAGCGCGTCGGGCTTTTGATTGAGCCAATCATATAGTCGGGTCAGCAAGAATCGCATAGAAGCGCCACTGGCCAAAATCGGCAGCGCATTAATCTCAGCGGGAGATAATTTGCGCACGCTTTGATAGCCAGCCATGAGCGCGCGCGCCTTGGTGATGTTGAAATTTATATCCGCCTCGAAACACCAGGCATTGAGCATAATCGCCAAATCATAGGCATAAGCGTCTTCGCAGGCGAAATAAAAATCAATCAAGCCCGACACATGATCATTGAGAAAAAACACATTATCGGGAAATAAATCAGCATGAATAATGCCACGTGGCAGATCATCCGGCCACTGGCTGATGATACGCTGCAATTCGATTTCAATGGTCTGGCTCAATTCGGGCACAGCTTCATCGGCTCGCGTCGCGCATTGGGCGAATAATTCTGGCCATTGGTCAAAGGCGTGGCCATTGACGCGGCTCAACTCAAACCCTTCACCAGCTATATGCATTTGTGCCAAAGCCGCACCGACGGCGCGGCAATGTTTGGGCTGTGGTGTCGAAACGCTGCGCCCTTGGCGAAAGCTGACCAGAGCGGCGGGGCGGCCAGCTAATTCGCCGAATAAAGTGCCGTCATGGCGCAAAATTGGTGTTGGGCATTGAATATCGGCGGCCGCCAAATGCTGCATAAGGCCCAGAAAAAACGGCAAATCTTTGGCCTCAACACCGTTTTCTGTATCTTCATAAAGGGTGAGAATATATTTCGCATCCTCTGTGGTGACGAGATAATTGGTATTTTGCACACCGGCTTGAATGCCGCGCGCTTCCTTTAAGGGCGCAATCGGGTAATCGGCTAAAAAGCCGCTCAATTGCGCATCATCAATTTTTGTATAAACCGCCATTAATCCTGTCTTAACCCACGCGGCAGCTTAAAGTGAACATTTTCTTCTACCCCGTCCAAAATTTTCACGTTCAGGTCAAAACGCTGTTCAAAAGCGGCAATGACTTCTTGAATGATTTCCTCCGGTGCTGAGGCACCCGCCGTCAGGCCGACATGCTGGTACTGGCTGATCTCATCCCAAGCAATATCATCTGCCTCACCAATAAGTCTGGCGTCTTGGCAGCCGCTGGTGCGCGCCACTTCAACCAATCGCTGAGAATTAGATGAATTGGGTGCGCCGATTACCAGCACCATATCGACGATTTGCGCCAAATCTTGCACGGCGCGCTGGCGATTGGTGGTGGCATAGCAAATATCTTCTTTGTGCGGCGCCGCAATATCGGGAAATCTTTGTGTCAAAATGGCGATAATGCCTGCCGTATCAGCGAGCGATAATGTGGTTTGTGTGGCATAGGCCAACGGGCCTTGCGGCGGCTTTATTTGGCGCGCGTCGGCTTCTGTCTCAATCAAACTAATGGCGCCGTCGGGCACTTGTCCCATTGTACCAATGACTTCTGGATGTCCGGCGTGACCGATAAGCAAAATGTGGCGTTTTTGCTCAAAATGGCGCTCGGTCTCAATATGGACTTTAGAAACCAGTGGGCAGGTGGCGTCGAGCCAATTCAGGCCGCGATCGTCGGCTTCTTGCGGCACTGATTTTGGCACGCCATGAGCAGAAAACACCACGGGTCGGTCGTCAGGCACTTGCGATACTTCGTCGACAAAAACAGCGCCCATGTCCGCCAAGCGGCTGACAACGCGGCGATTATGGACAATCTCATGGCGCACATAAACGGGCGCGCCATATTTTTGCAGCGCGCGCTCGACAATCTGCACGGCTCTGTCCACGCCGGCGCAAAAGCCGCGCGGTTGGGCGAGGGTGAGTTGCATGGATGAGCTGGTTGAGGGCGGCGTTGGCACGTTGATCCTGACTGTTACTGTAAGATGGATAAATAATGACC
>JAYOCI010000038.1:0-3320 GCA_038105345.1 Rhodobiaceae bacterium | reverse complement strand
ATGCATTGGCGATGCGCAAACATATATCGGTGGTTTACGCTTGCGTCAAAGCGTGCACGGGGGTAACAAATTAACTATGAAAATTTTGCATCCCCATCATGGTTTACTTCTCATGCTCCTTCCTTTTCTCGCCGCGTGTGGCGGGACGCAGAGCCTGACGCGAAGTGAATGTCCGCCGATTTATATTCTAACCACAGCCGAGAAGCTGCCGGCTGGCAATGCCGATGCGGCGCGTCTGACCGATGTCAGCATCTCATGTGCGAAAGACACGGACGCTGGCGTGTTTTTGGCTGAGGTCGAAATCTCTGGTGTCGCCGAGGTCGACGAATCACGATTGCCCGTGTTTATCGCCTCGCTATCGGATGATGGACAAATTGTCGCTCGCAGTCAGACGGTCATTGAAGCCGATGCCGGTGAATTTACCGAAGAACTATCGGACATAGAATACGGCAAAGTCGACGATGGCCCGAAGCCGCGCCGCGTGCTGGTTGGATTTGTGCTCAGTGACGAACAATTGGCGCAAAACCGTCGGGCTTGGCTGAAAGCCATGGGCCGCAAATAGCGCCATTGTGATCTGTGTTTCATACACAGGATTTTGCGACAGTTTTATTTACAGCGTTTGACTCAAACCGACTCTGACGTATTTTAGTGATACAGATGACCCGCACGGGAGAAGCTGTCTTAGCGACAGTGCCGAAGGAGCAACCGCTCTCGGAAACTCTCAGGCAAAAGGACCGTGTGGCGATGTAACTCTGGAAAGCAGATCGTTGAGATCTCACCGACGGGGTAAGGCAGTTTTCCTGCCGAAATCTCTCAGGTTCAAGCGACAGAGGAGAGCGTGGATTGGAATGAACCAGTCTATGTTTTTGGAGTCGCGCTTTGGCACACGAAAAACTATCTACCGAGCCGGTTTTGCAGCAAACCCCGCTGCATGGTCTGCATTTGGCACGCGGTGCTAAAATGGTGCCATTCGCTGGCTATGATATGCCAGTGCAATATGGCTTGGGGGTCATGGGTGAGCATTTGCACACGCGTGAAAAAGCCGGCCTGTTTGATGTATCGCATATGGGCCAAGCCCGCCTTGTGCCGGTCAATGCTGACGATGATGCCGCGACTTTATTCGAACAATTAGTGCCCGGCGGTATTCAGACCTTGAAACAGGGGCATATTCGCTACAGCCAATTGACCAATGAGCAAGGTGGCATTCGCGATGATTTAATGGCCACGCGTTTTGGCAATGAATTATGGCTGGTGGTCAATGCCGCCTGCAAAGAAGATGATTTCGCCCATATTGCCGCCAGCCTAAAAGGACAAGCGACGCTTGAGGTTCAAGACCGTGCGCTGATTGCTTTGCAGGGGCCTGAGGCGGTGACGGTTCTTGCGCGGTTTATCGATACGGTCGCTGAATTGCGCTTCATGCAGGCCGCTTGGCTGAGCTGGCAGGGGGCGGATGTTTTGGTCTCGCGTTGCGGCTATACAGGCGAGGATGGTTTTGAAATTTCGCTGGCCAATGAGCAAGCTGAGGCTTTCGCGCTTGCGCTTTTGGCCGAAGCGGAGGTTGAGCCAATCGGACTTGGCGCGCGCGACAGCCTGCGCCTTGAAGCCGGTCTTTGCCTTTATGGCCATGACATTGACAATGACACCACGCCGGCTGAAGCCGATCTTTTATGGTCTGTGCCCAAGCGCCGCCGCGAGGAAGCTAATTTCCCCGGCGCGGCGATTATTAATCAACAAATTAGCCAGGGTGTGAGCCGCCTGCGTGTTGGTATTCAGCCGCAAGGCCGCGCCCCTGCGCGCGAGGGCACAGAAGTGCAAAACAGCGCCGGTCAGAGCATTGGCATCATCACCAGCGGCGGCTTTGGCCCCAGCCTTGGGGCGCCGATTGCTATGGGATATGTCGCCGCCGACGCCAGCCAAATTGGAACCGAAGTTCAGTTAATCGTGCGTGGCAAGCCCATGCCCGCCATTGTCACCGCACTACCTTTTGTGCCGCAACGTTATGCTAAGGGATAGAAAATGAGCAAAAAATTTACCAAAGACCATGAGTGGATCAGCCTTGATGGCGATATTGCAACCGTTGGCATCACCGACTATGCGCAAGAGCAATTGGGTGATGTGGTGTTTGTGGAAGTGCCTGAAGCCGGCCGCCAAGTGTCGCAAGGCGATGACGCAGCGGTGGTTGAAAGTGTGAAAGCGGCCAGCGAAGTCTACGCCCCCTTGAGCGGTGAAGTGGTTGAGGGCAATGGCGCTTTGGAAGCCAATCCCGAATTGGTCAATCAATCGCCGGATGACGAAGGTTGGTTCTTTAAAATGAAATTATCCGATGCTGGTCAATTGGACGAGCTGATGGATGAGGCGGCCTATCAGGCCTTTGTGAAGGAGCTTGGCTAATGCGCTATTTACCTCTCACCGAAACCGATCGGCAGGCCATGTTGGCGACGATTGGGGTTGGCTCGGTTGACGATTTATTTGTCGACGTGCCTCATGCGGCGCACCGCGCCGAGAATGTAGACCTGCCGCGCCACCAAAGCGAAATGCAGGTTGAACGGCAATTGGCGGCAATGGCTGGCAAAAATACCAGCGCCTCGCAAGTGCCGTTTTTCTGCGGTGCCGGTGCCTATAAACACCATGTGCCAACGACTGTAGATCACATTATTCAGCGCTCTGAGTTTTTGACCAGCTATACGCCTTATCAGCCAGAGATTACCCAAGGCACGCTGCAATATTTATTTGAGTTTCAAACCCAAGTGTCAGAATTGACCGGCATGCCAGTGGCCAATGCATCCATGTATGATGGGTCAACGGCGGCGGCGGAAGCCGTGCTTATGGCGCATCGCGTGACGCGCAAAACACGGGCTGTTTTGTCGGGTCGGCTGCATCCGCATTACACGGCGGTTATCGAAAACCTGTCTGAAATGGGTGGCTTTCACGTCGCGCAAACACCGCTTCAGCTTGATGATTTGAGCAATGATGATGTGTTGGCGATGATTGATGATGACACCTCATGTGTGGTTATTCAAAATCCTGATTTCTTCGGCAATGTATCTGACTTCACTGCTTTGGCGGCGAAAGTGCAGGAAAAAGGCTGTCTGTTGATCGCCGTTGTGCCGGAAGTCATATCGCTGGGCCTGTTGAAACGCCCCGGCGATATGGGTGCCGATATTGTCGTGGGTGAGGGGCAAAGCCTCGGCAATGGTTTGAATTTCGGCGGCCCCTATGTTGGTTTATTCGCCGCCCGCGACAAACACATACGGCAAATGCCTGGTCGGCTGTGCGGTGAATCCGTCGATGCCGATGGCCCGCGCGGGTGTGTGCTGTCC
>JAYOCI010000037.1:11889-14203 GCA_038105345.1 Rhodobiaceae bacterium | reverse complement strand
TTGCGGCATCGCTCAACGTCGATCCTATGGCCTTTATTTTGGCCGTCATCTTCGCCGCCAATTGCAGTTTTGCTACGCCGATTGCCTATCAGACCAATTTGCTGGTGATGGCGCCGGGTAATTTCAAATTCACCGACTTCATGCGTGCTGGCATACCCTTGATTATTCTGTTGTGGTTGACTTACTCTGTCTTTGCGCCTTGGTATTTTGGGCTGTAAGGGACTGAAGATCCATGAACCAATTTGACGACCAAATTAAGCCCGCCTTTTTCATCACTGAAGCGGCACCTTGCCCCTATATTGAGGGGCAAATGGAGCGCAAATTATTTACCCATTTGGTTGGCGATAACGCCAATGAGTTGAATTATTCGCTGTCACGCGCTGGTTTTCGGCGCAGCCAAACCGTCGCCTATCGTCCGGCCTGTGATTTTTGTCAGGCCTGCCAATCATCGCGGGTGATGGCGGAGCGCTTTACCCCATCGGCTAATTTTCGACGGATTTTGCGCCGCAACCAAGATGTAAAGCGCGCGGTTATTCCCGCCAGCGCCTCGCGTGAACAATATGACCTATTGCGCAATTATATTGACCATCGTCATGAAGATGGTGGCATGGCCGATATGACCAGCCTGCATTATATTGAAATGGTTGAGGCCACCGCCGTCGATACGCATTTGGTCGAATATCGCCTTGAGGATGGGCGGTTAATCGCTTGTTTAATCTGCGATCGCATGGCTGATGGGCTGTCGATGGTCTATTCTTTTTTCGACCCGCATGAAAAATCACGTAGCCTTGGCAGCTATATTATTCTGGATCAAATCCAGCGGGCGCAAGAGTCTGGCCTGCCCTTTGTCTATCTTGGATATTTGATCGAGGATTGCCAGAAAATGGCTTATAAAAAGCGCTTTCAACCCTTGCAATGCCTTGGCAAAGATGGCTGGACACTCTACAACTAAACGCTGAATAAGACAGGATATGGGAGGCAATCATGTCTAAGAAAATAGACCGCCGCCATTTATTGGCAGGACTGGTTACCGGCACAGCAACAGCAGCCGTCGCAGCACCCGCATATGCACAAGGCAAGCGCCGTCTCAAAATGGTAACCACTTGGCCGAAGAACTTCCCCGGCCTCGGCACTGCACCGGAAAATATCGCCAAGCGCGTTTACGCCATGACCGATGGCCAGTTGGATATTAAAATTTATGCCGCCGGCGAATTAGTCGGCGCTTTTGATGCGTTTGACGCGGTATCGACCGGCACGGCGGATTTATATAATGGCGCTGAATATTACTGGCAGGGCAAATCACCAGCCTATAATTTTTTCTGCGCCGTGCCTTTTGGCATGACAGCCAATGAGATTAATGCGTGGATTAACTTTGGCGGCGGGCAAGAGCTTTGGGATGAATTATCCGCCAAGTTTAACATTCGTGCCTTTCAATCGGCCAATACGGGCGTTCAAATGGGCGGCTGGTTCCGCAATGAAATTAACACATTGGATGATTTCAAAGGCCTGAAAATCCGTATGCCCGGGCTTGGTGGCGAAGTCATGCGCCGGCTTGGGGCGGCCGCCGTTTCTATGCCGGGTGGGGAAATTTTCCCAAGCATGAAAAGCGGTGCCATTGACGCCAGTGAATGGGTCGGCCCGTGGAATGATATGGCCTTTGGGTTTCATCAAGTGGCGAAATATTATTACTGCCCTGGCTTCCAAGAACCTGGTGCCATGTTAGCGACAGGCATTAACCTCGATGTTTGGGCTTCGATAACCCCGTATCAAAAATATGTTTTGCGCCCGGCTTGCGCGGCTTAAAAAAATGCCACTTTGAGCTAATATATTTATAAACACGCCGCCGCGCTGGAGACATTGGTCAAAAAGCACAATGTCCAAGTGCGTAGTTTCTCGCCTGAGATTATGGCCGCCTTAAAACAAACGTCGCAGCAAGTGCTTGAAGAAGCCGCCGCTAAAGACGCTTTCACCAAACGCGTCTATGACAGCTATCGCGCGTCATTGAGCAATTCTATGCAATGGGGCGCGCGCAGTGAGGAGCCCTACACAAAAGCTCGTCGCGAGCTTTAGAGGGTATTTTGGCCGCTGGATTTTTGAGTTCTATTGCTGGTGTTATTGACCACACCAATCGGCAGATTGGCCGTGCCGCGGCATGGCTGAGCTTGGCCATGGTGCTGGTGCAATTTGCCAGTGTGGTCTTGCGCTATGTGTTTGGTATTGGCTCCATCTTAATGCAAGAAGCCGTGGTCTATATGCACGGCGTTTTATTCATGATGGCGGCTGCCGACACGCTATTGCACGATGAGCACGTGCG
>JAYOCI010000037.1:0-11879 GCA_038105345.1 Rhodobiaceae bacterium | reverse complement strand
GGTGGATATTTTTTATTCCCGCGCCAGCCAGCAACGCAAAGCTTTGATCGATTTTCTAGGCTGTGCCTTGCTGATTATACCGGTGTGTATTCTTCTGTTCAGCGTATCGTTTAACTATGTCGCGATTTCTTGGTCAGTGCTGGAAGGCTCGCGCGAAACCAGCGGCATCCATGGTGTCTTTTTGCTGAAAACGGTGATTTTAATTTTTGCTGTGCAAATGGGCCTGCAAGCTATTTCCGGCATGATTAAAAATGGCCTCGTGTTGCGACAAAACGCAGAGGCGAGCCAATGAGTGCGACCCTCGATCTGTTAATGTTTGCCAGCGCCTGTTTGCTGCTGATGAGCGGGTTTCCCGTCGCCTTTACGCTGGCGGGCACGGCTTTGCTATTTGGCTTTATTGGCCAAGCCGCGGGGGTTTTTGACATTGGCTTTTTCTACGCCCTGCCGCAGCGCATTTTTGGCACAATGACCAATGAAGTGCTGATGGCCGTGCCGCTATTTGTGTTCATGGGCACAATGCTGGAGCGGGCCCGCATTGCCGAAGATTTGCTGGAGAATATGGCCCGCCTATTTGGCAGTTTGCGCGGCGGCTTAGGCGTATCTGTGGCCATTGTCGGCGCGCTTTTAGCCGCATCGACCGGCATTGTTGGCGCCACTGTGGTGACCATGGGGCTGTTGTCGCTGCCGACCATGCTGAAACGCGGCTATGACCCAGCCCTCGCGTCAGGTTCCATTGCCGCTGCTGGCACTCTGGGGCAAATCATTCCGCCATCAATTGTCTTGGTTCTGCTCGGTGATGTGATTGCCAATGCCTATCAAAAGGCGCAATTGGAGCAAGGCATATTCTCACCGGAGACTGTATCGGTTGGTGAATTATTCGCCGGTTCATTGATTCCCGGTCTGGTTTTGGTCGGCGCTTATATCATTTATCAATTGGTTATTGCCATTGTGCAGCCGCATAAAGCGCCGCCAGCAGAGGCCGAAGAACCGGTCGCATTGAGTGCTATTCTATCAGCTCTCTTGCCGCCAATTTTCCTGATTATTGCGGTGCTGGGTTCGATTTTGGGCGGCATTGCGACGCCGACTGAAGCCGCAGCGGTTGGTGCCATTGGCACGATTTTACTGGCCGGCGACCGCCTCATTGGGGGCAGCCTATGGGTGCGCGGCGGTGTGTTTGGCTTATTCGCCCTTGTTGCTCTGACCAGCCTCTTTGACCTGCGCGTTGAGCGTAATGATATTGGCCTGCCGAGCGCCATTGCCATGGCCACGGCTTTGCTGCTGTGTGCGGTGATTGCATTTTCTCTGGCCCGCAGTCTGTGGGCGGCGCATCAAAGCGAAGTGCTAAAATCGGTTATGCAAAGCACCATGCACACCACCTCAATGGTATTTATCATTCTGATTGGCGCCGCTTTGTTTTCACTGGTGTTTCGCGGCCTTGGCGGCGACGAAACCATTAAAGCCCTGCTCGAAGACCTGCCGGGCGGCAAGTGGACGGCCATTGCGCTGGTCATGCTGATTATGTTTGCCCTCGGCTTCTTCCTCGATTTCATTGAGATTATTTTTGTCGTGGTTCCCATTGTTGGCCCCATCCTACTGGCCATGGATATTGATCCAGTATGGTTGGGGGTGATGATGGCCATTAATTTGCAGACCAGTTTTCTCACGCCGCCATTTGGCTTTGCCCTCTTCTATTTGCGCGGTGTCGCGCCGCCTTCGGTGACCACTGGACAAATTTATCGCGGTGCGATTCCATTTGTTCTGATACAAATTTCAATGCTGGCTTTGCTGGCGATTTTCCCGCAACTGGCGACTTGGCTGCCAGAGGTTATTTTTGGAGATTAGCAAAATGAAAATACCCAATATTAATATGTTGGCCACAACGTTTCTGGTTATTTTGGTGATTAGCATTATTGCTTATTTGAACCGCCCCATGCCGGGCGTTGCCGAGGGCGAAATTGGCTTGGAAATCGGTGTGCCAGTGGAACATAGTTTGCAGGCTGGCTATGACACGATTCCGCTGCCTGTGGTTTTACGTTTGCGCAATCGCACAGCCTCCGAAATGACCCTGCAAGTGGGTGATCCCTGCAAAGTGTTTCGTTTTGTTGTCACCACCAATGCCGGAGAATTCGTTCAGGCCGGTGGCGTGAAAGAAGTTTGCGCGCAAGTCGTGACATCAACCTTTATTAATCCGCAGGAAAATATCGAAGAAATTCGCCAAATTCCATTGGATGCCGCGCGTTATCAAACCGGCACTTATCGCCTGATGGTGAAGTTCTGGAATTATAGCGGCGAAGCGACCTTTGATTTAGTCGAGAGCAATTAACCTACAGCCGATTTTTGAAAGCTGGGCCAAGCAAGCCATCGGTCGGGAAGCCTTTGGGGCGTATGCGCCCGGCCTGCGCCCGATGGCCGGCCCATTCACTCAAATCGTCAAACACGCGTTCACGACCGGCGCGATCAGTGATTTTCAGGCCATCGGCTTCAACATAGCAACGGGCATCGGCCAAATGACCATCACCATGGCGTTGCAAACGCACACCCTTGCCGCGCGGCATTTCAGGCACATCGGCCAAGGCGAAGCATAAGAGCTTTTTATTCTCGCCCAGCACAGCCACGCGATCACCAATGGCCGGCACACATATGGCGGCCTCATCAGGCGATTTAACATTCAAAATCTGCTTACCGGCTTTGCGCGTGCTGATGAGTTCAGTTTCAGCAACGATAAAGCCATTACCAATGCGTGAGGCGACCAATAATTTGCGATCTGGGTCATGCACCATGATTTCGATAATTTCTTCGGCCGGTGCCAAATCAATCATCAGGCGCACCGGATCGCCATGGCCACGCCCGCCGGGCAATTTACTGGCGTCGAGCGTATAGGCCCGCCCATTGGAGGCAAATAGCACTAATTGATCCGTGGTCATGGCGTGGAGAACGAAATTCGCCGAGTCGCCATCTTTATAGGTCAGCTTACTGCCATCCTCGGCATGGCCTTTCATGGCGCGTATCCAGCCTTTTTGCGAGCATATAATGGTCACTGGTTCTTTTTCGACCAGCATATCCAAGGCGATATCATCACTGTCTTCGGCCATTATAAATTCTGTGCGACGCCGACCCAATTCGGTTTTCGGGCCAAATTGCTTCTTAATCGCGCGAATATCATTGGCGATAATTTCGCTCTGGCGGGTTTCAGAGCTCAGCAAATCTTTCAAATCTGCCATTTCCGCCGACAGGTCTTTATGCTCGCCGCGAATGGTCTGTTCTTCCAGCTTGCGCAAGGCCCGCAGACGCATATTCAAAATCGCTTCAGCTTGAACCTGTGTCAGCTTAAAGGCCGCCATCAGCGAGGCGCGCGCGTCGTCCTCTTCGCGGATGATACGAATAACCTCATCAAGATTAAGATAGGCAATCAAATAGCCATCTAGAACTTCTAGGCGGGCAATGATTTTTTCCAGACGGAATTTGCTTTTGCGCACCAGAACGACATTGCGGTGATCGAGCCATTGCAGCAAAATTTCGCGCAAGCCCATAACCCTCGGCACGCCCTGATTATCCAACACATTCATGTTAAGCGAGAAACGAGATTCCAAATCCGTCTGCTTGAACAACACAGCCATCACTTGCTCGGGCGACAGGTTTTTGCTTTTCGGCTCAATGACAATGCGAATATCTTCCGCGCTTTCATCGCGAATGTCTTCCAACATGGGCAGCGAACGGCTTTGCATCAGCTCGGCGATTTTCTCAATCAGCCGTGACTTCTGAATTTGATAGGGAATTTCTGTAATGACAATTTGCCAAGCGCCGCGCGGCAATGACTCGACTTCATAGCGCGCCCGCACACGCATACTGCCGCGTCCAGTGGCATAGGCCTCACGCAGCACTTCAGGCGGTTCGATGCAAATCCCGCCGGTTGGAAAATCTGGCCCAATGACGTGCTCCATCAATGTCTCAATACGCGCATTGGGGGCTTTGATTAAATGCAAAGCCGCGGCACATAATTCGTCAACATTATGCGACGGAATACTCGTCGCCATGCCCACCGCAATACCCGATGAGCCATTGGCCAAAAGATTTGGAAAAGCCGCCGGCAAGACAATCGGCTCTTCGTCTTCGCCATCATAAGTGGCGCGAAAATCGACTGTATCGCTGTCTAAATCGCGCAGCAACAGGCTGGCGATTTCTGTCATGCGCGATTCTGTATAGCGCATGGCGGCGGCATTATCGCCGTCGACATTGCCAAAATTGCCCTGCCCGTCAACCAACGGATAACGCACGGCAAAATCTTGAGCCAAGCGCACCAGCGCATCATAAACCGCTTGATCACCATGCGGGTGATAGCGACCAATCACATCGCCCACCACACGCGCTGATTTCTTAAAGCCGTTTTCCGGATCCAAACGCAATTGCCGCATGGCAAATAGCAAACGGCGGTGCACCGGCTTCAACCCGTCGCGCACATCCGGCAAAGCCCGATTGGTGATGGTCGATAGCGCATAGGCCAAATAACGCGATTCAAGCGCTTGTTTCAGGCTTACCTGCTCGCCCTGCGGCGGATCAATTTGCTTTGTGTCACTCATGCCAGCTTTATAGCAAGATTCTGGTCGTCGACTTCAAGCTAGTTCTTCATCCGGCGCTGTATATTATCCATTAATCTTTGACGCGCGGGCGGCAAGCTCAGTTGATTGGGCAAATAGACACGTCTTTCAAGAAAATGACCGGTCAATGTGAAGCCAGCAATAATATCTTCAAGCGGCGCTTCGGCTTGCGCATTGAGCAGAAAATTCGGCAAATCAAATAATTGATCGAGATAAGGTTGCGCCGCCGTCAAGCTCACCGCTCGGCCACTGCGCGGCGATACATGGGTCAGCTCAGCCGTGGCGCCGGTCGCCGCACAAGATGACAAATCAAGGCCAAAACCGACCTCCTCAAGCAAGGCCATTTCAAAGCGCACCAAAAGTGGCAGCCAGACATCGGCCTCGCCCAATTCGTCAAGCAACACCATGACTGTATCGTAAAGTCGCGGATAGGCTTGGCGCTCGGCGGTCACTTGCAACATGGCGCAGATCGAACTGACACCGGATAATAACAGCGGGTCAGACAGCGCCTCGGCTGCATAGGCGCGCCCGGCATCAATGGTGATGGTGCCCAAATGTTCAGATAAGCGCGCCCGCCAAGTGACTTGCGCCATATTGCCGGGCTGTAAAATCGGCCTCAGCCGACGACTATTGCCGCCCCGCACCAGCCCCATAAAGCGGCCGTGCTGTCGGCTGAACACGTCGATAATAGCGCTGCTTTCGCCGTGTGATCGGCAGTCTATAATCAGCGCATCAGCCGTCCATTGCATGATTTAAGCTCGGTAATCCAAACCCAAAACGCGATAGCGTTCCGGATCTTCCTGCCAATTTTTACGCACTTTCACGAATAAAAATAAATGCACACGGCAGCCAAAAATCTCTTCTAATTCTTTGCGCGATTCAGCCCCAATATCTTTAATGGCTTTGCCGCCCTTGCCCAGCACAATGGCTTTTTGCCCATCGCGGCGCACAAATACGGTTTGCTCAATGCGCACACTGCCGTCTTTGCGCGGTTCCCATTTTTCGGTTTCCACGGTCAGCGCATAGGGCAATTCTTGGTGCAGACGCAAAAATAGCTTTTCGCGGGTAATCTCCGAGGCCAATAAAAGCGACGGAATATCCGCCGCTTGGTCTTCCGGATAGAGCCATGGCCCTTCTGGCATGCGTGCGCCCAGCGTATCTTTCAAGCGCTCGAGACCATCGCCGGATAGAGCGGAAATCAAAAAGGTGTCTTTAAAGGCCACAATTTCATTGAGCTTTTGCACAATCCCCAAAAGCGTGTCGCGCGCCACTGTGTCGATTTTATTGAGCACCAGAGAAACCGGCTTTTTTGAGGTCGACAGACGTTCCAAAGCAATATCGGTTTCCGGCGATTTGGCGTGCGCCGCATCTAGCACCAAAAGCACTTCATCAGCATCATCAATACCAAGCCAAGCCTCATTGACCATGGCCCGATCGAGACGCTGTTTGGGTTCAAAAATACCTGGTGTGTCGACCAGAATAATCTGCGCCTCATTATGCATGACAACGGCGCGTAACCGCATGCGCGTGGTTTGCGCCTTTTGCGTCACAATCGCCACTTTCTGTCCGACTAAAGCATTCGACAGCGTAGATTTACCCGCATTTGGCGGGCCAACGACCGCAACGAAACCACATTTTTGCATTAATTCTGCCCCTTTAACGAGATTTGCTTCAAACAATCAGCAGCCGCCAATTGCTCGGCTATTCGGCGTGATTTACCCTTGGCCGAGGCTTGCGCCTCTTGGGTGCGGACGATAACGGTAAATTCCGGCGCATGGGCTGGGCCTTGCTGATCAATAATTTCATATTCTGGCAAAGCCTGCCCGCGCTTCATTGTCCATTCTTGCAAAGCCGATTTATGATCAATCGGTGCCTCAACTTGCTTATCATAATGTGGCGCCCAGTGAGCCAGTATCACTTGACGCGCCGCCTCCAGCCCACCATCAAAATAAACCGCCGCCAAAACCGCTTCGCAGGCATTGGCCAAAATATTATCTGTCATGCCCGTATTGCTGATGGCCGCTTTATCGGCCTGCATGATTGCCCCTAGGTCGATTGTTCTGGCAATTTCGGCGCAGGTCTTGCGGCTCACTAATTGCCCCAATCGACGGGCCAAATCACCCTCGCTCTCATCGGCGAAACGGGCCAGCAAATCTTCGGCAATCACCAGACCCAATACGCGGTCGCCGAGAAACTCCAAATGCTCATTATCATCGTCAACATCAAGGCTGGCATGGCGCACAGCACGCTCAAGCCACGCGCCATTGGTAAACGCATAGCCCAGCTTGGCGGTAAATTTTTCGAGCGCTTTCGGGTTTATCGCCATGTTTACTCAACCCAATTGAACAAACGGCTATAGCGGATTGCCACCGGCCACTGCCAGATTTTCCATATGGGGGTCAAATCATCAAATGAGAAAAACAGAATTTGAGCTGGGCCAACCAAATTTTCATGCGGCACATAGCCGACATAGCGCGTCACACGACTATCGGCGGAATTGTCACGATTGTCGCCCATCATGAAATAATGACCTTCAGGAACGCGGTAGACACCCGTATTATCAGCCGGCCCATTATCGACTTCATCGAGAGTGAAATAGCTGCGCCCATTGGGCAAAAACTCGCGATAACGGCGGATTTCTCTAACCGAGCCATCGCGGCGGGTTTCGCTAAAACTCTCCACTGCTTCACGCCGCAAGGCTTGGTCATTCAAAATCACCGTGCCGTTACGCATTTGAATCGTATCGCCCGGCAAGCCAATGACCCGCTTGATAAAATCGGTTCGATTATCGGCCGGTAATTTGAACACCACCACATCACCGCGTTCTGGCTCACCGCCAAATATGCGGCCATTCATAATCGGCAGGCTGAACGGGAAACTGTGGCGCGAATAGCCATAGCTGAATTTTGAGACAAAAAGGAAATCGCCAATCAACAGGCTGGGCTTCATCGAACTCGACGGGATGTTGAACGGTTGAAAGAAGAATGAGCGAATAATCAGCGCGATAACAAGCGCCCAAGCCAAGGTTTTGACATTATCGCCCCATGTTTCCGGTTTCTTATCGGCAGCTGCGCGTTTAAAAATATTCCAAGCCATTAGTTTTTCTTTTCTGCATTTTCTGCTGTTTTAGGGACTGCGGAAATAATCACAATAGCTTGCGCCAAAGGAAAGTCATCAGTGATGGTCAGGTCGATCTGCGGGCTCATGCCCGAAGGGGTTATTTTCTCCAGCCGCGCCAAGGCGCCATTGGTTAATATCAGTGTCGGTTTGCCCGAAGCGAGATTGGCAACCCCCATATCGCGCCAAAACACCCCCTGCCGCAAGCCTGTTCCAAGCGCCTTAGCGCAGGCCTCTTTAGCCGCAAAGCGTTTGGCATAAGAGGCGGCGCGCATCAGCCGTCGCTCTGAGCGTTTTTGCTCTGTCTCAGTAAACACGCGATCGATAAACCTTTGGCCGAAACGCTCGAGGGTTTTCTCAATGCGCCGAATATCAATCAAATCATTGCCTAGGCCAATGATCATGACTGCGCCATTGCTTGGGCCCGCGCGGCCTGCATTAAGTCACGCATTTTGACAATCGTCGCTTCCAGCCCAATGAAAATCGCTTCGCCAATCAGGAAGTGACCAATATTTAGCTCAACCACACTCGGTATGGCAGCGATTGGCCCGACAGTTTCAAAACACAGACCATGTCCGGCATGAACCTCAAGCCCAAGAGCATCAGCCATTTGCGCCGCCTGTTGCAAGCGGAGCAATTCCTCATTCAACCGCGCGCCATCGCCATCGTGAAACGCATGGCAATAAGTGCCGGTATGCAATTCAACAATATCAGCGCCAGATTTAACCGCCGCCTCAACCTGCTCAGCCACTGGGTCAATAAATAGCGAAATGCGAATGCCAGCCTGTTTCAAGGGATCAATAATATATTGCAGCTTATTGCCAGCAGCGCGCACATCCAACCCGCCCTCAGTGGTCACTTCTTGGCGTTTTTCTGGCACTAAACAGCAGGCATTTGGCTTATGCCGCAAAGCAATGGCGCACATTTCGTCAGTTGCCGCCATTTCGAGATTTAACGGCAAACCAATATTCTCAGCCAAGGGCGCAATATCATCATCGCCAATATGGCGGCGGTCTTCACGCAAATGCGCGGTAATGCCGTCGGCACCGGCCCGTTTGGCCGCTTCGGCAGCCCGCACCGGGTCGGGAAAGCCGCCGCCGCGCGCATTGCGAATGGTCGCGACATGGTCAATGTTCACGCCGAGCCGTAAATGCTTCAATTCTGACATTAGGCCGCATCTCCATTGATTGTCGTATTCGGTGATGGCTTTGTCTTATTGCCACGTTTCTTGGCAAGCCGGATGCCGCGACGTTTTTGATAAAGCCGAATGGCCCATAGGCTTGGATAATAAGTGGCCACGCCTAAGACCAAACCAACCGGCAGAGAACCCACCAGCATGGGCAAAATAACCGGCTGAAAAAGCTCCAATGGTTTGTCTAAAATCAGGCCAAAACTAAGCGAGGGCAATTCCGACAGACGCCCATTGCCGCCCATAATCAAAGACCCTGATGAATAAGTGGCGATCCAGATGAATGGAAAGCTAAACGGATTGCCGACCCAAGTGCCAGCGACAGCCGCCAGAAAATTGCCGCCGATGAAATAGACAATCACACCGGCCCATAAAATATGCGTGCCGAGAAGCGGATTGGCCGAGATAAAGCCGCCAACCGCCAGTCCAAGCGCAATATCGTGCGGGCTGCCCTGCAACCGCACCGTGCGACGCCATAAATATAACGTTGCCCTTTTCCAGCCTTCGCGGGGCCAAAAAAACTGCCTCAGCCGTTGCAGCGCAGAAAGCGGATTGCGACGTTTAAACATGAACGACTCCCCTCCCTGGAAGACTATTTAAGTCCACGACTACCCGGTTTAATGGCCGGCGTATCCAGCAAATCTTCTGGCACTTGATCTGGCTCGAAGGTCTCGAAGGAAACTTGCGCAAGCGACTCAAGGTTCACCCCAATTTTAGCGGTGCCAGCAGAACGGTCAATCAAACATCCTGCACCGACCACTTGCCCGCCAAAGGCATGAATCGCGTCAATCGCTTCACGCGACGACAGACCCGTCGTTACAATGTCCTCAATCATCACTGTGCGCGCTTGAGCGGCAAGCTCAAAGCCGCGCCGCAAGGTGAACTCACCTTCAACGCGCTCTAAAAACATTGATGGCACATTTAACGCACGCGCCACTTCATGACCGATAATCAAACCGCCCATGGCCGGCGCCACCACGCAATCAATATCGCCATCAATCGAGGCGCGTAATTTATCGGCCAGTGCTTCGGCCAAACGCGCGGCGCGGCGTGTGTCCATCAACACGCGGGCGCATTGTAAATAATTTCTGCTATGTAGACCTGATGACAAAACAAAATGCCCATCAAGCAGGGCTTGGGCATCACGAAACTCTTGCAACACATTTTCTGGCGTCATCAGCAAACCTCTTTATTTCACTCATACAATACGCGTGACACAAAGCTTACCACACTGATGCCCTTCAGGGCGTCAATAAGACGTGTCACATGGCCGACATCGCGCACTTCAATATCAATTTTCAAATCGCAAAAATCATCATTGCGCTGCGTGATGGCCAAATTCAAAATATTGGCGTCAAAATCGGCAATGGTTTGCGCGATGGCACCAAGCGCCCCTGTTTGGTTGACGGCGGTCATTTGCAGACGCGAGCCAAACAATTGATCGCGCCGCTGATTGCCCTCGTCATCCCACACCATGCTCACCCAACGCTCAGGTTGTTCTTCATAATTTTCTAAAGCCTTGGCCCCGCGTGGGTAAATCACCACGCCCTCGCCCATGGTGACGACGCCGACAATTTCATCGCCCGGCAGCGGGAAACAATTTTCGGCTACTTTCACAGCCGTGCCATAAAGCGCACCATTGACTGGCACGGCGACATTTTCGCTCCGGCGGCGGCGTCCGGGCGCACCAATGAGGGCGCGCATGGCGCCAGCGAGGGCCGAGCGTCGACGACGTCGGCGACGTTGTGGAAACACAGCCATTAAAACTTCCGCCGCCGCCAATTCACCGCGGCCAACATCGGCATAAAGGCCATTTAAGGTGGCATATTTCAACACCCCAAGGGCGCGCTCAAGAACCGACTTGTTGAGAACTTTATCTTCGCTTTCGAAAATGCTTTTCAGCATATTTTGACCCAGCTCGACATAGGCCGCTTGCTGGCTTTCGCGCAGTGCCAAGCGTATCGCCGCCCGCGCTTTACCGGTTTTAGCATGGTGTAGCCATGCCTCGGTCGGTAATTGATTTTTATCGCATATGACTTCAATTTCATCGCCATTTTTAGGCGAAGTGCGGAACGGCAGCTTTAAGCCGTTAATCCGCACACCAGTGCATTGATTGCCAATATCCGTATGCACTGCATAGGCGAAATCTAACGCCGTCGCGCCACTTGGCAAGGCGATCAAGCGCCCTTTTGGGGTGAAGCAAAACACCTGATCGGTGAATAATTCCAATTTGGTGTTTTCCATAAATTCTTCAGCCGTTTCACCGGTGCGAATTTGCGCCACCATTTCCTGCAACCAGGTGAAGGGTTGAATATCGTCGGCTCTCAGCGCGTCACTGCGCGATTCTTTATATGCCCAATGTGCCGCCACGCCATTTTCCGCCACATCATTCATTTGTTCGGTACGAATTTGAATCTCGACCCGCTGATTATTGGGGCCAATAACTGTGGTGTGCAAAGAGCGATAGCCGTTGAGCTTGGCCGTCGAAATATAATCCTTATAACGCCCCGGCACACAACGATAGGCTTGGTGCAAAACGCCCAAGGCTTGATAGCAAGCGTCTTCGTCTTTGACGATGACCCGATAGCCAAAATTATCGGATAATTGCTCCAGCGACAGGGCTTTGTGCTGAATTTTGCGCCAAATCGAAAACGGCCGCTTTTGCCGACCATAGACTTTCGCTTGCACACCTTTTTCGATGAGACGCGTGGAAAACTCATAAGCGATTTCATTCAGCATATCGCCGCTTTCAGCAACCAATTCGGCGAGACGATCTTGCAAAGTATCGCGGGCGCTTTTATTGAGCTGACCAAATGCCAAATCTTCTAATTCTTCACGAAACGCCTGCATACCCATGCGGCCAGCCAGTGGCGCATAAATATCTAGTGTCTCTTGCGCAATACGATGGCGTTTTTCTTCCGAACTGATAAAATGCAGGGTGCGCATATTGTGCAAACGGTCGGCCAGTTTGACCAATA
>JAYOCI010000181.1:0-2561 GCA_038105345.1 Rhodobiaceae bacterium | reverse complement strand
TACTAACCGCGCGCTGCGCCCTACAAATCGTGGTTCATAATCGGCAGCGAGCGCAGGCGTTTTCCGGTCAGTGCAAAAAGTGCATTTGTCACGGCAGGGGCGGCTGGTGGCAGGCCGGGCTCACCGGCACCGCCGAGCTTGGCGCCAGAGCGGATAATCTCCACATCAATGTCGGGTGAGTTGGCAAGCCGCACCATGTCATAATCGGGGAAGTTTTCCTGCTGCACACGGCCATCTTCTAGCGTGATTTCACCAAACAAGGCGGCCGACAGCCCATAAATAATGCCGCTTTCCATTTGCGCGATAAAGCCGTCAGGATTGACCACATCACCCGGGTCGGCGGCGCACCATACTTTATGCACGCGGGCCTCACCGGCCTCGACCGAAACCTCGGCGACTTGGCCGACAATGGTGCCAAAGCTTTCCCTCAAGGCCACGCCCAATTGGCGACCGCGCGGTAATGTCCGGCCCCAGCCCGACATTTTCTCGACCTTATCGAGTACCGCCAGATGGCGCGGCTTGTTTTTCAACAGCGCGCGACGATAGGCAATCGGGTCGCGTTTGGCTTGGTGGGCCAGCTCGTCGATAAATGACTCGATATAAAAGCCATGCTGCGACGAGGCAACAGCCCGCCACACCCCATAGGGCACATGGGTTTCGACATCTGAGAAACGAATATGCTGGTTATCAATCTGATAAGGGATATGAACCGCTTCGCGCTCCTCATCCTTAATATAATGATTTTCCCAGGTCAGCGGCATGCCCTCATCATCCAACACCGCCTTAAAGCGGCTCATGGTTGCGGGGCGATAGGCGCCTTGCTGCATGTCTTCTTCGCGGCTCCAGACAACCTTGACCGGATAATCGACCTTGGCGGCAATCAGCACGGCACGCTCAATGTAGTCCATTAAAATCCCGCTGCGGCGTCCGAAACTGCCGCCCAGCATATACGGATGGACGAGCACATCTTCCTCGGCCAAGCCCAAAACCTTGGCGGCATGGCCACGACAGGCCAGCGGGTCTTGTGCACCGACCCAGATTTCGCATTTGCCATCTGTGACATGCGCCGTGCAACTGATCGGCTCCATCGCCGCTTGGTTGAGATAAGGCGTTTGATATTCCGCCTCAATGGTTTGCGCACCGGCAAGCGAGACATCGCCTTGCAGGACATTTTCGTCGCCCTCCTCGCTATCCATTTTGGCGCGGAAACGATCAAAAATGCTGGCGGACGAGACGCCGCCATTGCCGCCATCATCAAACCGAATCGGCAAATCGGCCAGCGCTGTGTGGGCGCGCCAATAATTATCGCCAATCACCGCAACGGCGTCGGGAATTTGCACGATATCCTCAATGCCACGACGCCCGGCAATCGCGGCTTTATCTATATGTGCGACACGGCCCCCAAAAACCGGTGTCGCCTTTAAGACAGCGACCCGCATATCGGGGATGCTGACGTCCATGCCATAGACCGCTGCGCCACGCACTTTGTCGGGAATATCAAAGCGCTGCTTTGAGGTGCCGATAATGGTGAAATCTTTTTTGTCTTTCAGGGTCGGGCTGTCATTGGGTTCAAAACGTGCGGCCGCTTCGGCCAATTCGCCAAAACTGGCTTTTTGGCCGGATGCCGCGTGATAAACATAACTCAGGCGGGCCGTGCATTGGCTGGCCGCAACGCCCCATTTTTCGGCCGCCGCCTTGATCAACATTTCCTTCACCGCCGCGCCAGTGACCCGCATACCAAACTCGCCGGTAAAGCGAATGGACGAGCTGCCGCCGGTGGTTTGCACGTCGAGAAGCTGGGCCAGCTTATAACTGCCCCAATCGCTAGGGCCGTTGAGCCAGGCCGGAAGCCGCTGGCCTTTGAGCAGATAGCCTTTACTCACCGCATCATTGGCAAATAAATCAGTGGCTGGTGCCTGTTCCATGCCAACCAAATCCCAATCGGCTTCCATTTCTTCGGCCAGCATCATCGGCAGCGAGGTGTGCACGCCCTGTCCCATTTCAGAATGCGGCACAATCACCGAGATATGATTATCTTCAGATATTCTGACCCAAGTTGTCAGCACAGCCGACGTCTTGGTTTGGTAATGTTTGCGAATGGTTGCCAAGCGCCCATTGGAGGCGAAAGACAAGCCAAGGAGAATGCCACCGCCGACAAGCCCGGTGCCGACAAGAAATTTGCGTCGTGTGAAACCTGCCATGGTGTTTATCCTTTAGAAGCTTTGCTGTTGGCCGCCGCCAAATCGTGAATCGCCTTGCGAATACGCGGATAAGTGCCGCACCGGCAGATATTGGTGACGGTGCTGTCAATCTCGGCGTCCGTTGGGGTTGGGTTTTCGGCCAATAGCGCGATGACCGCCATAATCATCCCCGATTGGCAATAGCCGCATTGTGGCACTTGGTTTTCAATCCACGCCCGCTGAACGGCGTGCATGTCGTCTTCGCCGCCAAGCCCTTCAATCGTGGTGATGGCGGCATCGGTGGCGGCTTCCACGGGCAATGAACACGAGCGCACTGGCTGGCCATTGAGATGAACCGTACACGCCCCGCACGCGGCAACG
>JAYOCI010000180.1:0-2597 GCA_038105345.1 Rhodobiaceae bacterium | reverse complement strand
TGCATGATGATGCGATTTTGCGCTGGTCCGACCCGCAAAAAAGAAATGCCGAAGAGCTGGACAATATCTCCATTTATTATCTGCTGCAAACCAAAGCGCCGGCGCGCTCGGCCGGTTATGTGGTGCTGGTGCAGGAAAGCCTGAACATGTCGGTGGAAGCGCGCCGCGCTTGGACCTATAGCCCGGGCACGCGGCGTGTGCGCCGCGCCCCGACCATTGCCTATGACAATCCGGGCACCAATAGTGACGGCATCACCACTTCAGACAGTTTCGGCGGCTTTAACGGCGCTCCTGACCGCTTTAATTGGACGGTGCGCGGGCGCAGTGAAAAATTCATCGCCTATAATAATTATCGCCGCGTGCTGGTGCCTTATGATGAGCTGGTCGGCAAACACCATATCAATCAAGCCGTGATGCGCTATGAAAAGCACCGCGTCTGGGAAGTGGAAGGCAATTTGAAAGATAATTTCCGCCATATTTACGCGCGCCGCGTGTTTTACATTGATGAAGATACCAAAGGCATTGTCGCGACGGAAATATATGACGGGCGCGGCGCTTTATGGCGCGTTCAGGAATTGGGAGGCGGCGTGCAATATGAATTGCCGCTCTGTGGCGGTTCCGGCGATACGGTGTATGACCTGATGGTCGGGCGCTATCTGATGACCGGGCTCATCAATGAAGAAAAGCCGATCGATTTCGATGCCAGCCATCTCGACGCCAATCGTTACACGCCGGGCAATATTCGCCGTCTCGGTCGCTAAAATGCGGTCGCGCGTTTTTGTCGCTTGCCCTTTGGGCCATGAGTTTTTATGGTGGGGCTCAAGTCATGAGAGCGTTCGCTGACAGCGCGTTTTCTGGGAGGAAATGATGATTAATATTCGTTCAACCATCCGCATTTTTGCGGCCGTGTTTTTTACTTTTGCCGTGAGCGCAAATATCGCCGCGCCGGCGCTGGCTGACGACCATGGCGGCAAACCTCAGCCGACCGAATATGCGGTGGCCAGCGATATGGTGGCGCAGGCATTGTTGCTTGATGTGGCGCGTGCCGGCTCGCGCATGGTGGCGGTCGGTGAATTCGGCCATGTGCTGCTCTCTGATAATAATGGCGACAGCTGGCGTCAGGCGGCTTCCGTGCCGACGCGCAATACGTTGGTCGGTGTCTCCTTTATCGATAATCAAACCGGCTATGCGGTCGGCCATGCGGCGACGATTTTGAAAACCGTTGATGGTGGCGAAAACTGGGCGCTGCAATATGTCGAGCGTAATGGTGAGACTCCGCTTTTTGCCGTGCATTTTGCCGATGCCCAAAACGGCATTGCGGTAGGTGGTTTTTCTTACACATTTGCAACCGATAATGGCGGCGAAAGCTGGATACAGCGCAATTTGGTGGAAGACAGCTATGATGATTTTCATTTGAATGATGTGTTCGCCGATACCAAAGGCAATCTCTATATCCCCGCTGAATTTGGCACGGTTTATAAATCGCGCGATCGCGGGCAAAACTGGCAAGCCATTGAAACCGGTTATGACGGCTCGTTCTGGGGCGGCCTCGGCCTCAGCAATGGTGATGTGCTGGTTTTCGGCATGCGCGGGAATGTTTGGCGCTCGGCCAATGCCGGCAAAAGCTGGAAGAAAGCAAAAACCGGCACCGACCAATCGGTTTCCGGCGGAACCCAATTGGATGATGGCCGCGTCGTGTTGGCCGGCCTGTCGGGCACGGTTCTGGTCTCCAAAAATGGTGGCAAAAGCTTCACCAACCAGCCGCGCCCAGACCGTCTGAGCTTCGCCACCGCCATCGGCAAATCCGGCGATGACGTTATCTTGCTGGGCGATCCGGGCATTAAGGCCCATAATCTGGCTGAATAAGAAGGCGGCGCGCAATAAGGCCTCGCTTTCGTTTGACGCCGGATTATTACACCCCGGCCAGTGTCAGCCGGCTGGGCAGATAGCGTCCGCCGACTGGGTCGTTAGACTGGTACATAAAATTCTTAAAGGGCGGGCTTTGGCTCGCCCTTTTTTGGCGCGCGGATTCGCGCTTGCAAAAACCGAACCGCCTCTCCCATAATCGAGGATATATGGGAGGAATTTCATGGAAAGTTTGCAATTGCCCGATTGCGTAACACTGGCGCGCGCCAACGGCCTCGCCACAGTAACGCTCGACCGCGGCAGCTATGGCGGCGGCATGAACCCGCTTTCGGCAGAAGCCATGGAAGGCTTGCGCGATGTGGCGCGTTGGCTGAAGACCGATATCGAGACGCATTGTGTCATCGTTACCGGCGCGCGCGTGTTTTCAATCGGCGCCGATTTGAAAGACCCCGATATGCACACGCATGGTCTCGACACGCTGACGCAGCGGCAAAAATTACTGCTCGGGCCCGATATGTGCGCCGCTTGGGAGGCGCTGGAGCAAGTGACCATTTGCGCCATGGAGCGCTATGCCATTGGCGGTGCCTTGGCGCTCGCCGTGTCGTGCGATTGGCGCGTCGCCTCCGCCGATTGCGATATTCGCCTGCCCGAAGTGCCGCTCGGCATTAACATGTCCTGGCAGGCCAATCCGCGCATCAGCGCGCTTATCGGCCCGTCGCGTGCCAAACAAT
>JAYOCI010000036.1:9059-14496 GCA_038105345.1 Rhodobiaceae bacterium | reverse complement strand
AATTTCTGCCGCGATGTCTCAGGCAAGTCGAGCGACGGCATGGATTGGGCAGTCTCATCATCTGCCTCTCCGTCGCCGGAAATTTTTTGCGCCGTTTCCGCTTCCCATAGGGCGACATAGCCGGTCGCCGTATCGCGTTGCGCAATATGATGGGTTGGCTCGCCCGCAGCCGAAAGACCTTGCGCCGTCTCCTTGGTGGCAAATAGCTGGTCAACCAGGCTTAGCACTTGCGGTGCGGAACGCCATGAATTGAGCAATTCCACATAATTCACCGCGCCCCCTAAATTGGAAACCTGCGCATTAAAATGTTCATATTGTTGATTAAAGCCAGTGGGGTCAGCGCCTTGAAAACTGAAAATCGATTGCTTTTCATCGCCCACAGCAAAAATCGTCCGCTGCTTGGGATTGGCTGTCTCGCCAGCAAAAAACTCATCAGCCAAAGCCCGAATAACCCGCCATTGGGCGGCGCTTGTATCTTGCGCCTCATCCACCAAAATATGCTCTAAGCCATTGTCGATCTTGAATAAAACCCAAGCCGCAGCGCGCTTTTGCGTGAGCATTTGATTGGTGCATGAAATCAAATCATCATAATCAAGCACGCCGCGCTGTTCCTTTATGGCGGCATATTCTTTGATTAAACTCTCAGCAAAAACATAAAGCGCCTGCGACATTTGATAGGCGTGGCCGGCGCGATAAAGCGCCAATGCCTGATAAAATAACTGCCCCCAATCGATTAATTTGATTGCCAATTCGGGATTGTTTTCCGCATGGGCTTTGGTAATCAGTGATTTGACGGGCGTGCCTGCTGTTGTCAAAAACACTCGTGACACAGCTTCCCACGCTCGCGCCGATTTATCATCGGCCATGGCGGCAATAAATTTCCCGAGGTTTTCCGCACGCTTTTGATTGGTCGATTGTTTCGAGGTGGCCAGCCAATTGGCCAAGGCACCGGCCTGTGGCAGAAACTGGCGACAAAAGCGCTCGGCAATGCGCTCCGGCGCGCGCTCGGCTTCCTCCAAACCATCCAAGCCAGTGTGAATGGCCAGATTTTGCATTTTTGTGGCCTGCGACTCCTGACTAAATTGATCGCGCTGTGTCAGAATTTTCCTCGCCAATTGATCGAGATCGGCCTCGCCGAGCGCACGGGTCAAAGCATCCAAAGCCGAGCGAAGCGCCGCATCATCACGGCCCAAAAGGTGACGAATGATTTTCGCCTGTAGCTCATGCGCGTCTTGTTCATCAAGCAAATCAAATTGCGGCGACAGCCCTGCTTCGAGAGGAAACCGCTTTAAAAGACTTTCGCAAAATGAATGAATGGTCTGCACCCGCAACCCGCCGGGGGTTTCCAGCGCCCGCGCAAATAACATACGGGCCAATGGCAAATCATGCTCTTCATCCGGCGTGCCAAGGCGTTCGCCAATGGCTTCATGCAAAGCCGCATCATCAAGCAAGGCCCATTCCGCCAATAGGGTGAAAAGACGGTCTTGCATTTCCGCCGCCGCATTACGCGTATAGGTCAGGCACAGGAGTTTTTCAGGCGCCACGCCCGACAACATCAAGCGCACCAAACGCGTGACCAGAACAAAGGTCTTACCAGAACCGGCATTGGCCGCCACCCACGCCGATTGCAGCGGGTCAGAGGCTTGAAAGGCTGGATTATGCTGGCCCTCACGCATCATTATCGCCCTCATCCAAGGCGCTATGCCATTCGGCCAGTCGCGCTAAATGGTCGTAAGCACTGACAAAATTCGACGGTTTCGGGCGCAAATGCGAGACATAGGGCTGGTCGCTGTTTTGATAATGCGCCACCAAATCAGTGAGCATTTGCACGGCGCCCGTCAGAAGTTCTTCGCTGAGTTCAATTGACTTGCGTTCGCCGGGCGGGTGGCGGCCGGTTAGTTTCAAATAATCGACTGAGCTAACGCGGCCTGCAGGCAAGCCGACATCGGCAAACCCACCGGCTTGAAGAATCGCTGCCTCTAAGGTGAGCTGCGGTGCTAAATGTTCACGGACATTTTTGTCCGATGGCACATTACCAGTTTTATAATCAATGACCTCATAGCTGCCATCTAAGCGCTGGTCGATGCGGTCAGCCTTAGCTGTGAGGGTGAAATCCTCGCCGCCGATTGTCATTGTCATGCGGCCGGTCTCTTCCACCACAGTTTTGGCGATGAGACCACGGCGGACAGTCTCATAATCGGCGAACCATTCGGCCACCGCCTGCAAACGCGCCTGCCAGAATCGCATGACCGAAGCGCCACCGGGAAATTCATCTTGCGCGGCGCGGCCATAGGCCATCAAATCGGCGGCAATCGTATCGCCCAAATGGCGACCATCACGGATAAGCTGCTCCAATAATCCATGCAATAAACTGCCACGGTGAGCGGCGCTGGCTGGGGCATCAACCATTTCCAACTCACGCAAACCCAAAATCTTGCGGGCATATATTTTGTAAGGGTCGAATAAAAGTGTTTCGACTTGCGTCACTGATAAAGAGCTTGGCCGCGCCGCCACAGGTGGGCAAGGCATCGGGCGCTGCGCCGGTTGAAAACCGCTGGTCGCCGGATCATCAAGCTTTTGCCACCAAAATAAATATTGCTCTCCCATCGCCCTTGGCAAACCATCGCATATTGTTTCCAGCCGCCGGAGCCAGCGCGCCGCAACACTCGGCGAACCGTCGATTTTCATAGCGCGGGTTAAAAATACACGCGGGGCGCTGGCCCCTTGGGCGAAGTCATGCGCCGCCAAACCAATTTGCCGTTCTGGCTGGCTGAGCTGTATCTGCGCCCGCATTGGCCGCGATAACCAAGGGCCGGTTTCCGGCAGAGGCGGCCAACTGGCTTCGTTCAAACCGCCCAATATCATCACATCAGGCTGCATGAGACGGGCTTCCAATGGGCCCCAAATGAACAGCCGCGGCGTCGCGCGCGGCAGACGACGAACGGAATGTTGCGACAGCCACAAATCAAATAATTCAGGCCAATCCGCTAGGCTGACATGGGGTGCCAAATCGGCGTGCTGCAAAAGCTCGTCAAAAAACACCGCCAAGGCGCGCCCGTCTTCACCATTTTCAAACAGCGGCACGGGGTCTTGCGTATCATCGGCCATAAGCCTTTGCGCTGTTTGCAGCAAAGCCGGTGCCAATTCGCCGATGCTCAGCCGGTGAGGTAGCGCCAAAAGATCGGCAAATGCTGCCGCGCATTCGTGCAACAGCATATTCTCCTCACCTTGCCGCTTAACCCAAGCCCGCTGAATACCGGCCAAACCAGCGGCTGGTCGCGGCCCGCGTAACGCAAACGCTTCTAATTCACGGACAGCGGCCAAATGCTGACCGCGCCCCTTGCCCAGCGAGACAAGCGGATGTTTCATCAAAGCAAGAAATGAAACCGGCGCAAAATCATCTTGCAGACATCGCAAAATCAAACGCAGCACCGCCGCCGCCGGTGTTTGCATGAGCGGCTGTCCGGCCGAGTCATCAACTGTTATGTCCCAACGCCGCAATTCGGCCGCCACGCGACGCGCCAAATTACGATCGCGCGTCACCAAAGCGGCGGTTTGATTGGGCTGCTCATAAACCGCCCGCATCGCCATCGCAATAGCACCAGCTTCGCTGCGCTGGTCGGGCGCTTCGATCAAATGAAAATCGGTGAGTGCCGCCGATATTTCGTCGGCACGGCTATTTTTCGTATTCTGCGTTTCGAACGCCCATTGCGCGGTTTGCGGCACCGGAACCAAGGCTTGGTTGATCAAACGCGCCATGGGGGTAATCGGCGCACTGCCCGGCCAAGCTTGAACCTCGCTCCGCTCAACCCCGACATATTCCAGAAATCCAGCCATTAGATTTTGCGGGTGTGAGGCATCATGGGCAATCGCTTGCCAACATGTTTCATCGGCCTCCATATCCAACCCGGGCAAAATCACCGCACCGCGCGGCAGTGTCGCAATGACCTGCAATAAATCCGCTGTCGACCGAATACTACCGGTCGACCCAGCGGCAATCACCGGCCCAGCCGGCGGCTGTTGGCGCCATTTTTGCGCCCGTGCGGCCAATAATTGATTGCGCCGATCAACCGGATCCAAAGCGCCATCATGGCGCAGAAATGTCGGCCAGAATTCGGTTATGATTTTTAGAAAATCGACAGTAATTTCCCAGTTTTGCGCCAATTCGCCGGTCACCAAATGGGGCAAATCGGCCCAATCAATTTGTTCATTTTGCGCTTGGTCGAGCAATCGCTCGAGATCATAAGCTAAGGCTGACAAGCGCACGGCACTGAGTTCTTGCTTGGTTTGCTCGGCCCATTTGCCAATCAAAGTCAGAAAATGAAAATGCCGCGCGCGCGGGGCGACAGCGGGCGGCAGATCAAGCGCCGCCGCCGTCGCATCATCGGTTGAGCTGGCGTCAAAACCATCTTCATCCAAATCACCTAATGTGCCGATTTGCGGTAGCAATAGCGCGTGATTGCCAGACATTTCGGCATGAGCCAAAAGCAGCCGCGATAATTCACGCGCGGCCCGTCGTGTCGGCAGAACAATCGTCACATCTTCCAGCTGACAGGGGCCGAAAACCTCCTGTCGCCGCTTGTCATCGCTGAGACTGTCGGCCACTACGCTCAAGAAAGGTTGTCCGGCGGCGATATTATATAATTTAGGGCGCGCAGAATCGTTCATGGCTCATGATACCACAGAGGCAGCCATATGCGGGGTTACAATATTGTGCTTTCGCCGATAATTGCTTCGGCCTCGGCGCGGCCCTCTGGTGTGCCGACGTGCATCCAACGACCATCGAGCGGGCGCCCGAATAAGCGTTGGCGGGCTTCCGCGCCATCAAATATAGCGTTGAATGAAAACACTGTGTCATCTATGGCGGCCACCGCCTGCGGCGTCACAATGCGCACGCCGGAAAAAATAGCCGCATCAGTCTCATCAGCGCGGCGGCGCAAGCGCCTATCGGCGGCGAAACAATAATCCCCGTTCCCGTCATAGCCCGTGCTGCTCGCCTTATCGGCCATGAGCAATAAAACATCCATGCGGCTGGCATCAAAATCGGCCATTAAAGCGGCGATATTATTGCTGTTCTCCTGCCACAAAACATCGGCATTACAGACCACAAAAGGTGCCGCGCCCAAAAGCGGGAGGGCGTTTTTAACCCCACCGCCCGTGTCCAATAAACCATCTGTTTCATCGGAAAAGATAATCTCCGGTGGCGACTGGTGGGTCTGCAAATGCGTTCTGATAAACGCGGCTTTGTGATGCAGATTAATAATAATGCGTTCAATACCCGCCGCCTGCAATCGGTCGATCATGCGGGTCAGCAAACTTTGACCAGCAATTTCCACTAAGGGTTTGGGTGGGTCATTGGCTTTTGCGCGCATACGTGTGCCGCGACCGGCAGCTAAAATCATCGCCGTGGTTATCTTGTCACTCATAAATCACCCGC
>JAYOCI010000036.1:5973-9049 GCA_038105345.1 Rhodobiaceae bacterium | reverse complement strand
GCTGCAGGCTCATCGGCGCTTCGGCCTCTATCCATGCGGCAATATCAGCCAGCGCCGGATGCGCAAGATTGTCTTGAATATAGCCCAGAATACGCGGCAAGTGCTTGAGATAGCTGGGCTTTGCGTCACGCTGCGCGAGCCGAACAAATATGCCGGCGATTTTCAAATTACGTTGCGCGCCAGCAATCGCATAGGCGCTGGCAAATGCCTGTTTGTCGGCATCGGCTTCAAAGCGCGCATTAATATAGTTTTGATAGCTATAGGCGACTTGCTCGGGCGGCACGTCCAGACGCGCATCTTGCAATAAAGAGACAAGGTCATATGCGCCATGACCGGCCAGCGCATCTTGCACGTCAATCAGCCCCAACCGATATCGCCCCTGCGCCTGTGGCTGCCACAGCATATTGACCGAATGAAAATCGCGCAAAACGCTGACCTTCGGCTCGACCATCAGACCATCGCCAAGATCTTGCCATAAGCTCATCCATGTTTGACGGGCGCTTGGCGAGACCTCGAAACCGCGCCAAGGCAAATACCAGTCAAGAAACAGACTGCTTTCAATAGCTTGCACGCGACCATCATAGGCGGCCAAAAAATCCGCCGCTGGTTGCGCATGTAAATGCAGCAAATTTTCAATCGCCTCAGCATAGACAATCGGCTTGCACCCATCATCGCCGGATTTGTCGAGAGCCGCCAAAGTCAAATCACCAAGGTCTTCCAATAAAACAAATCCGGCCTGCTCATCGCTGGCCAAAATTTGCGGCACGCGCATATCATGCGCCTCCAGCCATTGGTTCATGCGGCAATAGGCCGGTGCCGCTTCCGCTAAATGCACGACCTTTGAATAGGCTTGGCCATCATAGTCGGCCGCCCCATCGGGGCCGGCTTGCCAATCCATCAGCACCGCCGAACCACCATCGGTTTTGGTCAAACGATCATAACGTCGGGTTGAAGCATCACCGGCTAAGGGCTGGCGCTGCGCTTGCGCCGCAGACCAGTCAGTGGTGGCGAGAAATTGCTCGACCTGTTGATCGCGCTCATGGGCAGCGCGTAAAGCGGCCAGTAAATGCTCATTATCCGTGCTGATTTCAATGCGCCGTTGATGGTCGTGACCGGCAACCATATCAAAACGCAGGGTAATATCGGCGCTTGGCAGGAGGCCATCAGCCTTGTCGGCCCATTCAATCAGACAAATATGGTCATCCATGGCATCGATCAGACCAAGCTCGAAAACCTCGCTGGCCTCGCCTAAGCGATATAGGTCAGCGTGCAAGAGCCGCACATCATGGCCTTCATATGGCTGAACAAGGGTAAAGCTTGGACTGGGAACATTAATCTCGCCGCAATAGGCGCGCACGAAAGCACGGGCAAATTCTGTCTTGCCAACGCCTAAATCGCCAACCAGCGAAATAAACCCGTGCCCGCCCAAGAGCGGCCGCAACCAATGCGCCACACGATGAGTGGCAGCGGGGCTATCGACAACAAAATCAAAACGGGCCATGGCACTATTCATCTGCCGATTTGTAACCATCCGGCAGCATTTGACAAGGCTCTAGCGGGCCTGTGTTGGCCGCGGCAGGGCTGATTAATAGCGATAATGTTCTGGCTTGAACGGGCCTTGCTGTGGAATACCCAAATATTTGGCCTGATCATTAGACAGCTCGGTCAGTTTGGCACCTAATTTGGCCAAATGCAGACGCGCGACTTTCTCATCCAAATGTTTCGGTAAGACATAGACTTGCAGATCATAGTTTTTACCATTCTCCCACAATTCCATTTGCGCCAAAACCTGATTGGTGAATGACGCACTCATCACAAAGCTTGGGTGGCCAGTAGCACAACCAAGATTGAGCAAGCGCCCTTCGGCCAGCAAAATAATCCGCTTGCCATCAGGGAATTCAACTTCGTCAACCTGCGGTTTCACATTGTGCCATTGATAATTTTTCAGAGCATGAACCTGAATTTCACTGTCAAAATGGCCAATATTGCCGACGATGGCGCGGTCTTTCATCTCACGCATATGATCGAGCGTGATGATGTCTTTATTGCCAGTGGCAGAAATGAAAATATCACCAATCGGTGCTGCATCTTCCATGGTGGTGACTTCATAACCTTCCATGGCGGCCTGAAGCGCGCAAATCGGATCGATTTCAGTGACCATGACTCGCGCCCCTTGCGAACGCAGGCTTTCGGCTGAGCCTTTGCCGACGTCACCATAGCCACAGACAACCGCAACCTTACCGGCAATCATCACATCAGTGGCGCGCTTGACGCCATCAACAAGGCTTTCGCGACAACCATATAGATTGTCAAATTTCGATTTGGTCACACTGTCATTGACGTTAATCGCCGGCACTTTCAGCGTGCCATCGCGGGCCATATCATATAGGCGCAAAACACCCGTGGTGGTTTCTTCGGAAACGCCAACGCAGTCTTCCAGCACTTCCGGGTATTTCTCATGGCAAATTTGTGTCAGATCGCCGCCATCATCCAAAAGAATATTCGGCGTCCATCCGTCTGGGCCTTTAATGGTCTGCTCAACGCACCACCAATATTCTTCCTCAGTTTCGCCTTTCCAAGCAAACACAGGCACGCCCGTCGCCGCAATCGCAGCGGCCGCATGATCTTGGGTCGAGAAAATATTACATGATGACCAGCGCACTTCCGCACCCAGAGCCGTCAATGTTTCAATCAAGACGGCGGTTTGAATGGTCATATGCAAACAACCAGTAATACGCGCACCCTTCAATGGCTTGGCTTCACCATATTCCTCACGCAAGGCCATCAGCCCCGGCATTTCGGTTTCAGCAATAGCGATTTCCTTGCGGCCCCAATCGGCCAGCGCGATGTCGGCGATTTTGTAATCTTGACTCATAATATACCCCTGTAAAATTTTCTGATTTCTAGCAGGTTCAGGGATATTTCGCAACTACATATAACGATTTCTTTATGTGGTTATATGATCTATTCCTCGTCGAACTTTCTTTCGACTAAATCGCTAATGGCGGCCAAGGCTTGTTCGGCCTGCGCCCCGCTGGCGGCGACCTCAATGGTCATGCCAAGGCTGGCGCCGAGC
>JAYOCI010000036.1:5417-5963 GCA_038105345.1 Rhodobiaceae bacterium | reverse complement strand
CCCATAATCGAGGCGCCGTCGACGGTTTCGCCCTCACGCGTGACCTGAATTTTTGCGTCAAAAGCCTCAACCAAATTGACGAATTTGGCCGATGCGCGCGCGTGCAGACCGCGTTGATTGGTGATTTTCAGTTGTGCCGTAAGATGATCTGACATTTTATTTGTCAGCGCTTAATTGCCGAGCACTTCGCTGGCGACAGAAATATATTTGCGCGCCGCCTCTTTGGCTTCAAGAACCGCCTCAGCCAAAGCTTTGTTCTCGCGAATGCTGGCGAATTTAATCAACATTGGCAGGTTAATGCCGGCAATCACTTCGACGCGGTCTTTTTCAAGCAATGATATCGCCAGATTAGACGGCGTGCCGCCAAACATATCAGTGAGCAAAACAACGCCTGCCCCATCATCCACCGCGCTAATGGCATCAATAATATCTTGGCGGCGTTTTTCCATATT
This sequence comes from Rhodobiaceae bacterium, assembly GCA_038105345.1. GTDB lineage: Bacteria > Pseudomonadota > Alphaproteobacteria > RS24 > RS24 > JAHEGN01. The sequence goes on along the minus strand of JAYOCI010000036.1, from coordinate 5,511 downwards.
GTCGTCTGGGCCGATAGAAATGGTCGCCATATGTGATTGAGCACCCACGACATGTTCTACTGCAGCGCGAAATTCATCAGCCAAACCGCCATGT
>JAYOCI010000036.1:0-5407 GCA_038105345.1 Rhodobiaceae bacterium | reverse complement strand
CCATGTGTTACCAAAACCAAACCAATCATTGTTTATCCTCTTGCCCTTGTAATGTGCCTAGGAAGCATTCGACAATCAAGCATCCTTTGGCAATTTGTTAATCGCGTCATCGGCAAAGCCATGTTGGCCGATGGTCGCAAGTGCCAGCATAATAACGTCAACTGTTTGCGTATCAAATGCGTGCAATCGTAATAACGGTATTGGCAGATGCTGCAAATCATTTTGTGGCGGTAAGTAAATTTGCGCTGGCATACGCGGCACATCTTTACGGGCAACCAATTCCACCGCCAGACGGATGACGGCTGGCTGCGGCGGCGCCCCTTCAGTGCCGATACGCAGCAATCCCATGCCGCGCACTTCCAAAAGGCCAGCGATATTCTGCGGTGCTGTGGCGCATAATTGCTGCTGCTCATCGACGTGGAAAAGCACCCGATCATCGGCCACGAGGGTGGCGTTTTTTTGACGAATAAGGGCCAAGGCCAGACTTGATTTTCCGCTGCCCGACGGCCCGAAAAGCATCACCGCCCCTTGATTACATTGCACCACACTGGCGTGCACACTGGGATTGTTGCCAGCCGCCGCCATTAACTGGCAGCCTTTTGATTATGCAAAGGCAGGGTAAGCGTGAAATAGGCGCCCTGCCCGTCGGGTCGGTTGCTACCGATCACTTCGCCGCCATGAGCGCGGGCGATTTGCCGCGAAATGCTCAGGCCGAGGCCAGAATTTCCGGCTTTCAGCTGTTTGCCTGCCATCTCTTTGCGCGGCGCCTGACCGCGATCGGTGTAAAACCGGTCAAAAATCTTTTCCGCTGTGCCGTCGGGCAGGCCCGGGCCTTCATCGGCAACAATCAGCACGGCTTTGCCGTCTTCTTCTCTTGTGGTTATGAAAATGCGCCCGCCATCGGGTGAGAAACTGGCTGCATTGCTCACCAAATTATCGATGATTTGTGCAATGCGCGGTTTTTGCGCCACCACCAGACATGGCTCATTGGTTTGCACAATCAGCTGAATATTGTGCCCCTCGCTATAGCCCACGGCCAAGGCTTGGCCGAGTTCTTGCGCCAATTCCGTCAGATCAAAAATATCGCTTTCGCCAAGATTGAGTTCCGCATCAAGCCGCGTGGCGTTGGAAATGTCAGATATTAACCGGTTGAGACGATGTAAATCATTTTCAATAATCGCCATTAACTGTTTGCGCTGCTGGTCATTGGGCGCTTGATCGAGGCTTTGAACCGCACTGTGCAGAGAGGTCAGCGGGTTTTTTAATTCATGCGCCACATCGGCGGCGAAACGGTCAATCGTATTGATCCGCAGCAACAGCTTCTGCATCATATCGCGCAGGGCTAAAGATAAGTCACCGATTTCATCACCACGACGCGACAAATCCGGAATACTCTCCAGCCCGGGTAGTTGCGGCATATTCCCGCCAAAGCCGCGCATCGCCGTCGCCAATCGGCGCACTGGGATGACAATGGTGCCAGCAATCAACAATGAAGTGGCAATGCTGATGGCCAAAGCAAGGGCCGATAATTCGAAAACCAATTGTCTCTCTTCGCCGATGATGGCATCAATCTCGCCCGGATTGGTCGAAATCATCAAAGCCCCGACAATCGCCCGATAGCCCTGCACCGGCACGGCGACGGTCAAAACATCATGACCATTTTCATTTTGCCGCTGCAGGCTGGCCGCCTGTCCCTTTAAGGCGGCCGCAACTTCGGGCAGACGATAGCCGTCGGCAGCGGTGATTTCATTGAGCACGGGCTTGGAACCAAATATCAGCCGCAGACTATTATTGCGCAGTGTGTCCAACCAAGTTGGCATGGCCGCACTGTCGGGCAATGGCGGAAGATTGCGCGACACCACATTTATCGACCGGTCGAGCTGCATACTATCAATGATCAAATTGCCATTATTGGCATAAAGCCTGAGGCGGGCATCGGTGACATTGCGCATATCGCGCATGATTTTTTGCGCCTGACGAATTTGCCATTGGTCGGCTCGGCGGCCGCTCAATTGTTTCAATATCGACGGCTCGAAAAATTCAAAATTATTCTGCCGCGTGGCTTGGCTCAAAGCACTGGCAATAATACTGGCCTGCGTTTGCAGACTTTTGGTATAGGCGCTGGTCAAAACTTGACGCGATTCCGATAGGGTCAGAATTCCACCCGCGAGAGTCAGCAAGCCAAGCATGTTCAGGACAATCAGCCGCGCCAGCAATTTTTGCCGAGGACGACGTGAAACGCGGGCCTTATCTGGTGGCACTGAGGCTTTTGTCTGTTTTGAACTCACTGATTTTTATACCTATAGCCAACGCCATAGAGCGTCTCAATGGCGTCAAAGTCTTTATCAACGACGCGAAACTTGCGGCGCAGACGTTTAATGTGACTATCTATGGTGCGGTCATCAACATAGATTTGCTCGTCATAGGCTGCGTCCATTAGCGCATCGCGACTTTTTACCACACCTGGGCGGCGCGCCAGCGCATCCAAAATCATAAATTCAGTGACCGTTAAACTGACCGGTTTTTGCTTCCAAAAACAGTCATGGCGCTCTGTGTCGAGGCGCAAATCACCGCGCTCAATAGCGTGGTCTTTATCGACTTGCGCATTGGCCGCCTGCTCGCGCGCCTTGGTGCGGCGCAAGACAGCGCGTATGCGCTCAATTAATAGACGTTGCGAAAACGGCTTGGTGACATAATCATCGGCGCCCATTTTCAAGCCGAATATTTCATCAATTTCATCATCTTTAGAAGTGAGGAAAACCACGGGCATTTGGCTGGTTTGGCGCAATTTCCGCAACAGTTCCAGCCCATCCATGCGCGGCATTTTAATATCAAACACACCAATGTCGGCTGGCTTATCGGCCAGGGCCTGAAGCGCCGTATGGCCATCGGTAAAGCTCCGCGTGGCAAAGCCCTCAGCCTCTAAAGCCATTTTGATAGACGCTAAAATATTGGCGTCATCATCCACAAGTACGATTGTCGGCATCTTCCATTCCTCAACTAATACTAAGCATTGCCACATGGGCGAGGGAAGTTTTTTGTCTCATTTTGAGCAAAATAATCATCAACATGAATTGTGTCATTGTTACGGCAGGCTAGTTGCAACACGGCGGCAAACTGCATATAGTCCGGCTCAAACGGCGTCGTAAAACGTATTTATTTTTTCAGCCTGTTTGGGGGACAAAATCAATGAAACAAACTGGTTACCATATGAGCAAGAACGGTATCGATATTCAGGGTTTGGGCAAAGCCGGAACCGTCTATTGGAACCTGCGTCCTTCGCAAATTTACGAATTGGCACTGGCACGCGGCGAAGCTGAGATTGCTGGCAATGGTCCCTTATTGGTCAAAACCGGCGCCCACACAGGTCGTTCAGCGCAAGATAAATTCATTGTTCGCGACGCCACAACAGAAGACAACATTTGGTGGGACAATAATAAGTCAATGACAGCGGAACAATTTGATGCGCTGCACGCCGATATGCTGGCCCACGCAGAGGGCAAAGAATTGCTGGTGCAAGACTTGTTCGGCGGTGCCGACAAGACCCACCGCCTGGCCACACGCGTTGTTACCGAGCTGGCTTGGCATTCTTTGTTCATTCAAAACCTGCTGATTGAGCCGGAGACAGAAGAATTAGACGGCTTCGACCCTGAATTCGTCATCATGAACTTCCCGAGCTTCAAAGCCGACCCTGCCCGTCACGGCAGCCGCGGCGAGACCAAGATTGCGGTCAATTTTGACAAGAAAATTGTGCTGATCGTGGGCACATCTTATGCCGTCGAAACCAAAAAATCTGTTTTCTCTATGCTGAATTACGCCTTGCCTGCCAAACGCGTTATGCCAATGCATTGCTCCGTCAATGTTGGTGACGCCGGCGATAGCGCCGTCTTCTTCGGCCTTAGCGGCACTGGCAAGACAACCCTGTCAGCTGATCCCAATCGTATTTTGGTCGGCGATGACGAACACGGCTGGTCAGAAAATGGCGTGTTCAACTTCGAAGGCGGTTGTTACGCCAAAATGATTAATCTGTCGGCTGAAGCCGAGCCAGAAATTTATGCCACCACCCAACGTTTCGGCACGGTGCTGGAAAATGTGGTGATGGATCCTGTTAGTCGCGAGCTGGATCTCGACGACAATACATTGGCCGAGAACTCACGCGGTGCTTATCCGCTATCGTTTATCCCCAATGCCTCTGAAACGGGAACCGCTGGTCATCCTAAAAACATCATCATGCTGACAGCTGACGCATTTGGCGTTCTGCCTCCGATCTCACGGATGACACCGAGCCAAGCAATGTATCACTTCCTGTCAGGTTACACGGCGAAAGTCGCTGGTACCGAAAAAGGTGTGACCGAGCCGGAAGCAACATTCTCAACTTGCTTTGGTGCGCCCTTCATGCCGCGTCACCCATCAACCTATGGCAATTTGCTACGCGACCTGATTGCCGAACATGGCGCCAGCTGCTGGCTGGTCAATACGGGTTGGACGGGCGGTGCCTATGGCATTGGTAATCGTATGCCAATTAAAGAAACACGCGCTCTATTATCAGCCGCCCTTGATGGCAGTTTGAATAATGTCGAATTCCGCCAAGATGAGAATTTCGGCTTTGAAGTGCCAGTTTCCGTGCCGGGCGTGGATGGTTCAATCCTCAACCCGCGTGATACGTGGTCTGATAAAGACGCATATGACGCGCAAGCTAAGAAATTGGTTGGCATGTTTGTCGCGAATTTCGAAAAATTCCTTGATCATGTCGATGAAAATGTGCGGGCTGCTGCATTAGCTGCTGAATAATACTTTTATTTAACGCGCAATATCAAAAATTAATAAGGAGAAGGTTCGCCTTCTCCTTTTTTATTGCCTGATTCTATGTTTTATTATTTATTAATAATATTATTAATTTTATTTAGTATGATTAATGTGCCTCTTCCCAGTTGCGCGCGGCTTTTGCGTCCACAATTAATGGCACACTTAGCTCCAATCGCGGCAAACAGGCGGTTTCCATCGTCTGGCGCACAATGGCAATCAAATCATCGGCCTTTTCCTCAGCCACCTCGAAGATCAATTCATCATGCACTTGTAAAAGCATGCGCGCTGCTGACAGATTATGCGTGTCCAGCGCAGAAGGCATGGCAATCATCGCGCGGCGAATAATATCGGCTGCCGTGCCTTGAATCGGCGCATTAATCGCGGCCCGTTCGGCAAAGGCCCGACGCGCTGGTATTTTGGCGTCGATTTCGCGCAAATGAATTTTCCGGCCAAATAGGGTGGTGACATAACCTTGCGCCCTGGCCATGGCTTTCGTGGCTTCCATATAATCGTGAATGCCAGGGAATTTCTGAAAATAGGCTTTGATATAGTCACTGGCTTCGCTACGGCTAATGCCTAATTGATTGGCCAAGCCAAAAGC
>JAYOCI010000179.1:0-2610 GCA_038105345.1 Rhodobiaceae bacterium | reverse complement strand
TCTGCACGGCATGCATGCCGTCAGCGGGACGGCCATAGCGGTCGGTAATATAGCCCCCCGCATAAGGCTTATTGCGCGCCACCAGCCAACCGCGTTTTGTCAATTCATGTTCAAGCCAATCGCTCAGTATTTTTTCGCATGAACGGCCATGGCGGTCGCCGAGCACAAAATCGACGCGCCGACCATCTGCCGCCGGTCGCGTCGCTTGTGACGGCATGGAATGTGTGTCGACCAGCACGGCATAGCCATTGCGTTTTTGCATGTTACGCAATTCGGCTTCCAGCTTTGCATGAAAAGGCTGATAGACATTTTCAATACGTTGCTCGGCCTCGGCAAAGCGCAATTTGCCTTCATAAATCGGAATATTCTCGGCCACCAGCCGCGGCACTGTGCCCAAACCGGCCGCCGCGCGCAAAGAATGACGGTCAATATGGGCGGGCAGCGCATCTTCAAACAAAGCCTGCTCGAGCTCGTAAGGGGCGCGGTTCAAATCGACATAGGCGCGCGGATAATGCGCCGATAAAACGCCAATACCGTGCTGCGGCACGCGGGCCAGCAAGGCGTCAACAAACATATCTTCCGACAGGCGGATTTGATGCGCGTCAAGGCGTGAGGCATCCATAAAACTTGTCGGATAATAGGCGCCGCTATGCGGCGAGGTGAGCAAAAGAGACCCGGCGCCGCCAGTGTCAGTGGCGGGCGGTGTGAAGATAAAAGCCTGCTCGTCTTGCGCACTCATGGACGAAACTTAGCACCTTTAGGTCGGAAAATATATGGCGTATTGGCGCACCCTGAAAGTGCGTATCATTGGGCGATTTATCTTGCTTTTGTGCGACGCTGCCCGTAAATAGCACGGTGCCGTTTCAAAGAGGCACAGCCGCATTCGGTAGGGGCGATTAGCTCAGCGGGAGAGCACTACATTGACATTGTAGGGGTCACTGGTTCAATCCCAGTATCGCCCACCACCGAACTTCAAGAAAAACAACGATAAGCCTTTGTCTTCACAACAATAATAAAATTATAGGTGACAGGGGTGTTACGCAACTGCGAATTATCTCTTCCCCGAATTTTGGCCTTTAGACAGCGTTGTTGTGACCTGAGTGTGACCGTTTCAACAGCCTGCTCTGCACCTGCTCTAACGCATCCCTGAAATCAGCATTAGTATTCTGTATCTCGACTTTTGGTTTCCCAAACCCTCTATCAAGCAAAGCCTGAGCAGCAGTGCCACGCACTCTATCGTCTCTAGCATTTCGCATAAGGTCCACCAGCGTCTCAATAGCTTCCGTTGAATAGCTGCGAGCAAGAGCAGCAATATTGTGCTCATCTTTAGGCCTGCCGCCAGCGTTGCCGCTATAGCCTTTAACAAAACGTCCTGATTTATCGCGCATCGTGTATTGCCTCTGAATTGAGGTTTAGTTTACGCTGATTTGTATCAGGTAGATTTTAAACTCTCGGAGTACAAAACATGACCCGCATACTGACCATCATCGCGATTTTGTTTGCGACGCCAATACTAGCAGCGTGCGCAGATATGCACGCTAGGCTTGGAAGTCACGATAAACCAAGTAAGTCAGACTGTCTTGAAACCGCTTTGCTCATTGGAGCTTTGCTCGGCGAGGCTGATGAGAGTTGGAAAAAACTCAACGCCCTCCCTGAAGACTCTCCCGAGCGCATCAAGCCTGCGGGAGAAATACAATGGTTAACTGACGTTGCTTCTAATTATACCGCGGTTTACCAAACATTTTGCAAGTAGAGGACACCAATGGCCCGTATACTGACAATCATCGCCCTTCTGTTTGCAACGCCCGTTTGGGCAGCAGGAAGTTACAGCTATGAGCCAAGTGCTAGCAAGCTAATCAACGATGCGAAAAAACTCATCAAAAAAGAAAAATATAAGCGAGCGATTGGAAAGCTTGAAAAGGCAAAAAAAGAAGAGCCTGATAATGCTGATGTTTTCAATTACTTGGGCTTCGCCCACCGCAAAATCGGCGACTACGAAAATAGTAAAATTTTCTATAAAGAGGCCCTTGCGATTCAACCTGACCATAAGCTAGCGCTTGAATATCAGGGAGAGCTCTTTCTAACCCTGCATGATATAAATTCTGCTCAGTCTAATTTGAGAAAACTAGAGGCTCTATGTCCCCAAGGCTGTGATGAGCTCAGGGATTTAGGAAATGCGTTCTCTAAATACGTAGAAGAACATAGCGATTGATGACCCGCATACTGACCATCATCGCGCTTCTGTTTGCGACGCCTGTGCGCTGCCGGTTCTCAGGTTCATTCAGTTGTTTATGAAGACAAAGCCCATTTGGACACGCTGTCCCACTCCATCACCGATGCCATGGATTTTGTTAAGGCTGTCAGAAGCGCAAAAGCGATAAAGGGTCATTGCTCCAATCTTTAATGTGATCGGGCAATAAATAAGCCGCCTGCGCTCGGCTTTATAGAGAATATTTTGTCAGACAGACGCCGTACTGCCAACCGGTCGCTAAAACCCTTACGATTCAGCGCTCCGAAATGAAAAAAGGCGCATCTAAATGCGCCCTTTCAATTAGTCGGCTTCAGTCAAATTAACGGCAGAATATTTGCCGTTATTGCCTTGCTCTTTTT
>JAYOCI010000035.1:0-14618 GCA_038105345.1 Rhodobiaceae bacterium | reverse complement strand
CAATGGTCATTTTCACGCGAGCAAACTGTCCAGAACCACCAGACTGTTTCTTGTGCGTGTAATCGACTTCGGTTTCTTTGGTGAAGGTTTCGCGGTACGCCACTTGCGGGGCACCGACATTTGCTTCAACGCTAAATTCGCGACGCATACGGTCGACGATGATGTCCAAGTGCAATTCGCCCATACCGGCAATCACAGTCTGGCCGCTTTCTTCGTCTGATTTGACGCGGAAAGATGGATCTTCTTGTGCCAGACGGCTCAGTGCGAGACCCATTTTCTCTTGGTCACCTTTGGTTTTTGGTTCCACAGCAACCTCAATAACAGGCTCTGGGAATTCCATCCGCTCGAGGATAACCGGGCTGTTTGTTGTGCACAAAGTGTCACCGGTTGTGGTGTCTTTCATGCCGACCAGCGCCACAATGTCGCCAGCATAAGCCTCTTTGATTTCTTCGCGTGAGTTGGCGTGCATTTGCAGCATACGACCGATACGCTCGCGCTTGTCTTTCACCGTGTTGACCACAGATGAGCCGCTTTCCAGCTTACCTGAGTAGATACGGGCGAAGGTCAGAGAGCCAACAAATGGGTCATTGGCCACTTTAAAGGCCAGCATCGCCAGAGGCTCATCGTCAGATGACTTACGGACAATTTCTTCTTCTGTCTTGGCGTCAATGCCTTGAATGGCTTTCACGTCCAAAGGTGACGGCATGAAGTCAATGACCGCGTCCAACAGAGGCTGAACGCCTTTGTTTTTAAACGCCGTACCGTTCAGCACAGGAACGAAAGACTGGTTGATGGTACCGATACGAATGCAACGGCGCAGCGTGTCTTCGTCTGGCTCTGTGCCTTCGAGATAGGCTTCCATGACATCATCGTCCATTTCAACAGCCGCTTCGACCAGTGCCGCGCGGTATTCTTCCGCCTTGGCTTTGTATTCGTCGCGAATGTCGAAGTAATCATATTCAGCGCCAAGATCTTCGTTTTTCCAAAGAACTTCTTTCATGCGCACCAGGTCGATGAGGCCTTCATATTCGGCTTCGGCACCGATTGGCAGCTGCATCACCAGCGCATTGGCACCGAGACGGTCTTTAATCATATCGACGCAGCGATAGAAGTCGGCGCCCATACGGTCCATTTTGTTGACGAAGCACATGCGCGGCACGGCGTATTTGTCAGCTTGGCGCCATACGGTTTCAGATTGCGGCTCAACACCAGCAACCGAGTCAAACACAGCAACCGCACCATCAAGTACGCGCAGCGAACGTTCAACTTCAATGGTGAAGTCAACGTGACCTGGTGTGTCGATGATGTTGATACGCTTTTCGTTCCAGAAGCAGGTTGTCGCAGCAGAGGTGATGGTAATCCCACGCTCTTGCTCTTGCTCCATCCAGTCCATCGTGGCGGCGCCATCATGCACTTCACCGATTTTGTAGCTCACACCTGTGTAGTACAAAATCCGCTCGGTCGTTGTCGTCTTGCCCGCATCAATGTGGGCCATAATGCCGATATTACGATAATCTTTAAGGTCAGTTTGACGTGCCATGGGAGGGTTCCTCTGAATTTACCAGCGGTAATGAGAAAACGCACGGTTGGCTTCTGCCATACGGTGCGTATCTTCGCGTTTCTTAACGGCTGAGCCACGGTTGCTCACAGCATCCATCAGTTCGCCTGACAGACGGTCAACCATGGTGTTTTCGCCACGCGCACGCGCAGCAGCAATCAACCAACGAATAGCCAGCGCCTGACGACGCTCGGGACGAACCTCAACAGGAACCTGATAGGTCGCACCACCAACACGGCGGGAGCGCACTTCAACAGCAGGCATAATGTTTTCGAGAGCTTCGTGGAAAACGCTCAATGGCTCACGGCTCAACTTGCTTTCGACTTTGTCGAGAGCGCCATACAAAATGGTCTCGGCAGTTGATTTTTTACCATGCAGCATCAAGCTGTTCATGAATTTGGTCAGAACCTCATCGCCATATTTGGCGTCTGGGATGACCTGGCGTTTTTCAGCGCGGTGACGACGTGACATAACTCAGTTCCTTATTTCGGACGCTTAGCGCCGTATTTCGAACGACGTTGCTTACGATCTTTAACGCCCTGCGTATCGAGGACGCCACGAATGACGTGGTAACGAACACCTGGAAGGTCTTTCACACGGCCGCCACGGATCATCACAACTGAGTGTTCCTGAAGGTTGTGACCTTCACCAGGAATATAGCTTGTGACTTCGTAGCCGCTTGTCAGGCGCACACGGCAGACCTTACGAAGCGCCGAGTTCGGCTTTTTCGGTGTTGTTGTATATACACGGGTGCACACGCCACGACGTTGTGGACATGCTTCCATGGCCGGAACTTTGTTCCGCTTCAAAACCTTGTTCCGCGGCTTGCGGATAAGTTGGTTAATTGTAGGCATAGTGCCAACTCCCAATCTTCAAACACAAAGAGCCACGTCAAGCCCCTGCCCTATCAGCAGAGTAAGCCCCATGACCCATTCATCAGCCACCCGTAAGGGTTTTTGACGCGTTAAGCAGAGGATCCCGAGGGATCATGCGTCCAATATTTTCACTTCAGATACTACAACAACGTTTAAGTTCGCTATCTCAGGAAGGCCCCGTGACACATTTGAACTTACTGCCCTGCTACCAAAGTAGCGCCTTGATAGGGGATACACGGCCTCTGGTCAACCCTTGATTGTAGGTTTTTTATCATTCCGACAAAGAAAAATGCCGACCTTGCGAAAACAAGGCCGGCACTTTCAATTTTTGGCAGTTTTCAGCCGAAAACCGAGACTAAAGCTGGATGTCAGCCGCCTCTTGTTCTTCTTCCAAAACCGGGGCTGGATTTTGTGCTTCCAGCTCGGCATCGCGTTCGGCCGCTTCGCCTTTCAGACGTTGCATAAGACCACCAGTACCGGCAGGAATCAGACGTCCAACAATGACGTTTTCTTTCAGACCGACCAGCTCGTCATATTTGCCGTTAATCGCCGCTTCGGTCAGAACCCGTGTGGTTTCTTGGAACGACGCGGCTGAGATGAACGAACGTGTTTGCAGCGAGGCTTTGGTGATACCCAGAAGGATTGGCACACCAGTTGGCGCTTCTTTGCCTTCGGCTTGCAGTTTCTCAACCACTTCCTCAAACTCAATGCGGTCAACCTGCTCGTCTTTAAGATAGTCACTGTCACCAATCGCGGTGATTTCGACTTTCTGCAGCATCTGACGGACAATCACTTCAATGTGCTTGTCATTAATCGTCACACCTTGCAGGCGATACACGTCTTGGATTTCATTAACCAAATAAGCGGCCAGCTCTTCGACACCTGAAATCGCCAGAATGTCATGCGGGGCTGGGTGACCATCAATCAGATATTCACCCTTCTCAATCACATCGCCTTCTTGCACCGACAAGTGCTTGGCTTTTGGTACGAGATATTCGACTGGTTCGCTATCGGCCGTTTCCGGATGAATGATGACCCGACGCTTGTTTTTGTAGTCACGGCCAAATTCAACACGACCGGTCGCTTCAGCGATAATCGCGTGGTCTTTTGGACGACGTGCTTCAAACAATTCAGCAACCCGTGGCAGACCACCGGTAATATCGCTGGATGTCGCGCCTTCGGTTGGAATACGCGCCAATGTGTCACCTGCGTGTACGCTGGCACCGCTTTCAACCGACAGGAGCGCCCCAACAGCCAGAATGAAGCGGGCTTCATTGCCGTTTGACAGGGTTTTGATTTTACCGTCTTCGTCTTTCACAACGATGGCTGGTTTCAGATCCGCACCGCGTGACTGCGACGAGGCGTCAATCACTTCGCGCTGACTAATACCGGTGGCTTCGTCGACCACTTCGACCATGGACACGCCATCGACGAGGTCTTCAAACTCAACAACACCGCCCAGTTCGGTCAGAATTGGAATCGCATATGGTTCCCATTCAGCAATCCGGTCGCCGCGCTTAATCTCATCGCCTTCGCTGACACGCAAGCGCGCACCGTATGACAATTTGTGACTTGCCCGTTCCAGACCATTATTGTCGACCACTTTCACCGCAACATTACGGCCCATCACAACGTGACGGCCCGAGCTGTCTTGAACGATGTTGGCGTTTTCCAGCACCACTTTACCTTCGGCATTGGATTCGACGAATGATTGGTCAACCACTTGCGCGGTACCACCAATGTGGAATGTCCGCATGGTCAACTGTGTGCCCGGCTCACCAATCGACTGAGCCGCAATCACACCAACCGCTTCACCGATATTCACCGGTGTACCGCGTGCCAGGTCACGACCATAGCAAGCGGCGCAAATGCCGCTTTTGGTTTCGCAGGTCAGGGCTGAACGGATTTTGATGCTAACAAGGTTGGCATCTTCAATCGCATCGAGGTGTTCCTCAGAAATCAGCTGGCCTTTTTTCACAATCACTTCATCATTGGCTGGGTTGACCACATCTTCGCATGGGGTACGACCCAGAACACGATCAGACAAAGATGCAATCACTTCGCCAGCGTCAATCACAGCCGCCACGGTGATACCGTCTGAGGTGCCGCAATCTGTTTCATTGACAATGCTGTCTTGTGCAACGTCAACCAGACGGCGTGTCAGATAACCTGAGTTGGCTGTTTTCAGAGCCGTATCAGCAAGACCTTTACGCGCGCCGTGGGTTGAGTTGAAGTATTCAAGAACCGACAGGCCTTCTTTGAAGTTTGAAATAATCGGTGTTTCGATAATTTCACCTGATGGTTTCGCCATCAAACCACGCATACCGGCCAATTGCTTCATTTGAGCAGGTGACCCACGCGCGCCTGAATGCGACATCATGTAGATTGAGTTAATGAAGTTGTCATCTTCCGTACCATCGGCATCGACAGTAGAAATTTTGCCCATCATCGCATCGGCCACACGGTCTGTGCAACGCGCCCAAGCATCAACAACTTTGTTATATTTCTCGCCTTGTGTAATCAGACCATCAATATATTGCTGCTCATATTCCTTGGCCAAAGTTGTCGTGTCTTCGATCAACTTCACTTTGTCTTCCGGAATAACCATGTCGTCTTTACCGAATGAAATACCGGCATTACACGCTTCGCGGAAGCCGAGTTTCATAATGTGGTCACAGAACATGACAGTTTCTTTTTGACCACAGTGACGGTAGACGGCATCGATAACTTTCGAAATTTCTTTCTTGGTCATCAGCTTGTCGATTGTCTCATATGGCAAATTGGCGTGCAGCGGCAGTTCTTGCGACAGCAAGAAGCGACCGGCTGTTGTATCTACCAGACGGGTTGACTGATTGCCATCTTGGTCAATTACCGGCACGCGGGCTTTGATTTTCGTGTGCAAGGTCATGGCGCCTGTATCCAGCGCATGCTCCAGCTCAGCGATTTCGGAAACCAATGTGCCCTCACCGACCAGACCGTCGCGCTGCAAGGTCATGTAGTAGAGACCCAAGACGATATCTTGTGACGGCACAATAATCGGCGCGCCATTGGCGGGGTGCAGAATATTATTGGTCGACATCATCAACACGCGCGCTTCCAACTGGGCTTCCAGCGACAGCGGCACGTGAACGGCCATTTGGTCACCATCAAAGTCAGCGTTAAAGGCGGCGCAGACCAGCGGGTGAAGCTGAATGGCTTTACCCTCAATCAGCACTGGCTCAAACGCCTGAATGCCCAAACGGTGAAGTGTTGGCGCCCGGTTCAACATCACCGGATGCTCGCGAATAACTTCGTCGAGAATATCCCATACTTCAGGGCGTTCTTTTTCGACCATGCGTTTCGATTGTTTCACCGTCGCAGACAGCCCCTTGGCCTCAAGCCGCGAATAGATGAATGGCTTGAACAGTTCCAGCGCCATTTTCTTCGGCAGACCGCATTGGTGCAGTTTCAGCTCCGGACCCACAACGATAACCGAACGACCTGAATAGTCGACACGCTTACCAAGAAGGTTCTGACGGAAACGGCCCTGCTTGCCTTTCAGCATGTCGGACAGTGATTTCAGCGGACGCTTATTGCCACCGGTGATGACACGACCACGACGACCATTGTCGAATAGCGCATCAACAGATTCCTGCAGCATACGCTTTTCGTTACGGACGATGATGTCTGGCGCGCGCAGTTCGATCAGGCGCTTCAGACGGTTATTCCGGTTGATCACACGACGATATAGATCGTTCAAATCTGAGGTCGCAAAACGGCCACCATCAAGCGGCACCAGCGGGCGAAGTTCTGGCGGAATAACCGGCACAACATTCAAAATCATCCATTCCGGACGACCACCCGAACGCAAGAACGCTTCGACCACTTTCAGACGCTTGGCCAGTTTCTTCGGCTTCAGCTCAGTGGTTGCTTCGGCAATGCCGACACGCAATTCGTCACGCAGTTTTTCAAGGTCAAGCTCTTCCAGCATCACCCGTACGGCTTCCGCACCAATGCCAGCTGCGAATGTGTCTTCGCCATACTCGTCTTGCGCGTCCATATATTCTTCTTCGGTCAGAAGCTGGCCTTTTTTCAGAGGCGACAGCATCGGATCGAGAACAATGAAGTTTTCAAAATACAGAACCCGCTCAAGGTCTTTCAGCGTCATATCGAGCAATAGACCGATACGGCTTGGCAAAGATTTGAGGAACCAGATATGGGCAACCGGTGCGGCCAGTTCGATGTGACCCATGCGCTCACGACGCACTTTGGTCAGCGTGACTTCAACACCGCATTTTTCGCAGATAATGCCCTTAAACTTCATCCGCTTATATTTGCCGCACAAGCATTCGTAATCTTTGATTGGGCCAAAGATACGGGCGCAGAAAAGACCATCGCGTTCCGGCTTAAAGGTACGATAGTTGATGGTTTCCGGCTTCTTAATCTCACCAAATGACCAAGAGAGAATTTTCTCTGGGCTGGCAATCGAGATACGGATTTGATCAAACGCCTGCTGGTTGGCCTGCGGATTGAAAATGTTCATGACCTCATGATTCATCGGTCGTCTCCTAATTTGCGGCGCGCCGCATTAACCCTGATTTTCCTTACGGCTCTCTGTCAGTTCGACATTGAGACCGAGGGACCGGATTTCTTTGACAAGTACGTTAAAGCTCTCTGGAATACCGGCTTCAAACGTGTCGTCACCCTTCACAATGGCTTCGTAAACCTTGGTCCGCCCTGCTACGTCATCTGACTTCACAGTCAGCATTTCTTGCAGCGTATAAGCGGCACCATAGGCTTCCAGTGCCCACACTTCCATTTCACCAAAGCGCTGGCCACCAAATTGTGCTTTACCGCCGAGCGGCTGCTGGGTGACCAGTGAATATGGACCGATGGAACGTGCGTGAATTTTGTCATCAACCAAGTGATGCAGTTTCAGCATGTAGATGTAGCCAACTGTCACTTTACGGTCGAACGGCTCACCCGTACGGCCATCGCGCAACTGAACCTGACCTGAGCTGTCAATACCGGCTTTGCCGAGCATTTCCACAATGTCTTCTTCAATCGCACCGTCAAATACTGGCGTTGCCATCGGCACACCTTGACGTAGCGTGTGGCTCATCTCAATGGCTTCGCCATCAGACAGATTGGCCACATCATCATCGCCTGAGTAGACGTCGCTGAGGGTCGATTTCACATGTGACACATCACCGTCGCGCTCATAAGTGCTCAACGCATCGCTAATCTGACGACCCAGTCCGGCACACGCCCAACCAAGGTGGGTTTCCAAAATCTGACCAACATTCATCCGACTTGGAACACCCAGCGGGTTCAGCACCACATCAACCTGACTGCCATCTTCGAGATAAGGCATGTCCTCAACCGGTACGATGCGACTGATCACACCTTTGTTACCGTGACGACCGGCCATTTTATCACCCGGCTGCAGCTTACGTTTAATCGCCACATAGACTTTGATCATTTTCATTACGCCAGGTGGCAGTTCGTCACCACGCTGGAGCTTATCGACCTTGTCTTCGAAGCGGGCTTCCAATTCGGCTTTCGCCTCATCGAACTGCTTCTTCATGGCTTCCACTTCGGCCATGGCAGCGTCGTTTTTCAACGCAATCTGCCACCACTGGCTGCGCGGCACATCATCCAGCATCACTTGCGTGATTTTGGCGGCGTCGTCGATGCCTTTTGGCCCAGAAGCGGCTTGCTTGCCGACCAGCTGGTCTTGCAGGCGGTTATAAATGTTGCGCTCAAGGATAGACAATTCGTCATCGCGGTCTTTCGCCAGCGCTTCGATTTCCTCACGCTCAATCGCCAGAGCACGCTCATCTTTTTCGATGCCGTGGCGGTTAAACACACGCACTTCAACAACCGTACCAGTTGTGCCCGGAGGCAGCTTCAGAGAGGTGTCACGCACATCAGAGGCTTTTTCACCAAAGATGGCACGCAGCAATTTCTCTTCCGGTGTCATTGGGCTTTCGCCTTTTGGCGTGATTTTACCAACCAGAATATCGCCCGGGTTCACTTCTGACCCAATGTACACGATACCGGCTTCGTCGAGATTGCTGAGGGCTTCCTCACCGACATTTGGAATGTCGCGGGTGATTTCCTCTGGGCCCAATTTCGTATCACGCGCCATGATCTCAAATTCTTCAATGTGAATTGAGGTGAACACGTCATCGCGCACAATGCGCTCAGAAATCAGGATTGAATCTTCAAAGTTGTAACCGTTCCAAGGCATGAACGCGACCAGCACGTTACGACCCAGAGCCAATTCGCCAAGCTCGGTTGACGGGCCATCAGCCACCACATCGCCAACTTCCACACGGTCACCGACACGCACCAGCGGACGCTGATTAATGCAGGTAGACTGGTTGGAGCGTTGGAATTTACGCAGGTTGTAAATATCAACACCAGATTTCGACGCATCGGTTTCTTCGGTCGCGCGAATAACGATACGTGTCGCATCGACTTGGTCAACCACACCAGCACGGCGGGCTGAGATGGCGGCGCCACTATCGCGGGCCACAACTTCTTCCATACCCGTACCGACCAGTGGTGCTTCTGCACGCAGCAGAGGCACAGCCTGACGTTGCATGTTTGAGCCCATCAGCGCGCGGTTGGCGTCATCATTCTCAAGGAATGGGATGAGCGCAGCGGCGACAGAAACAATCTGTTTTGGCGACACGTCGAGCAGGTCAACCATTTCTGGCGGCACCATTTCAAAGTCACCATTGATACGGCAGTTGATCAGCTCTTCTTCGATGGCGCCATTGGCCCCAATGCTGATGGTCGCCTGGGCCACGCGGAAACGCGCTTCTTCCATGGCAGACAAATAAATCACTTCATCGGTGACTTTGCCGTTTTCGACTTTCCGATATGGGCTTTCAATAAAGCCATATTTATTGACCCGTGCGAAAGTCGCCAATGAGTTAATCAGACCAATATTTGGCCCCTCTGGCGTTTCAATCGGGCAAATCCGGCCATAATGGGTTGGGTGCACGTCGCGCACTTCAAAGCCAGCCCGTTCGCGGGTCAGACCACCTGGGCCAAGCGCTGAAAGACGGCGTTTGTGGGTAATCTCAGACAATGGGTTGGTTTGGTCCATGAACTGAGACAATTGCGACGACCCGAAGAACTCACGCACAGAAGCCGATACAGGCTTGGCGTTAATCAGGTCTTGCGGCATCACCGTATCAATATCGATTGAGCTCATGCGCTCTTTAATGGCGCGCTCCATACGCAGCAGGCCAATACGGTATTGATTTTCCATCAGCTCACCGACAGAACGCACACGGCGGTTGCCGAGATTGTCAATATCGTCGACATCGCCTTTACCATCGCGCAGATCAACCAGCGTTTTCACCACGCCGAGAATGTCTTCTTTGCGCAGCACGCGAATGTCATCTGGGCACTCTTGGTTCAGACGGATGTTCATTTTCACCCGACCGACGGCGGATAGGTCATAACGCTCTGAATCGAAGAACAAGCCTTCGAACAGCGCTTCGGCTGTTTCAGGGGTTGGCGGCTCACCGGGGCGCATCACGCGGTAGATTTCTTCCAGCGCTGACAATTTGTCCATCGACTTATCAGCCACCAGCGTGTTGCGGATAAACGGCCCACGATTAACCGGATCAATATTCAGCGTGTTGATGTCGCTATAGCCAAGCTCCAGCAGTTCGCCGAGAAGCTCCTCGGTGATTTCGTCACCGGCTTCGGCAAAAATCTCACCAGTTTCGGTGCTGACCAATTCGTCGGCCAAGAAGCGACCAAGCAATTCATCATCGGTGACACGCAGTTTTTCCAGACCATCTTCGGCCAGTTTGCGGGCCAAACGCGGGGAAATTTTCTTGCCTGCTTCGACAACCACTTTGCCTGACTTATCGTCAATCAAATCGTTCAGCGGCTTGGTGCCACGACGCGCTTCTGGCAAGAAGTCGGTGACCCAACCATCTTTACCGCGCGAATAGCAGACTTTGTCATAGAACATGTCGAGGATTTCGTCTGAGGCATAACCCAGCGCGTGCAACAATGTTGTGGCTGGCAGCTTACGACGACGGTCGATACGCACATGCAGAATGTCTTTGGCGTCAAACTCAAAATCGAGCCATGAGCCACGGTAAGGAATCACCCGGGCCGCAAACAGCAATTTTCCGGAAACGTGGGTTTTACCTTTATCGTGATCGAAGAAAACGCCCGGGCTACGGTGCATTTGTGACACGATCACACGCTCAGTGCCATTGACCACAAATGTGCCGTTTTCGGTCATGAATGGCAGGTCGCCCATATAGACTTCCTGCTCTTTCACGTTGGCGACCGATTTGGCACCGGTTTCTTCGTCAATATCGAAAACCACCAGACGGAGCGTCACTTTTAACGGCGCGGCAAATGTCATGCCCCGCTGTTGGCACTCTTCAACGTCATATTTCGGTTTTTCGAATTCATAAGAAACAAATTCCATCATGGCGGCGCCACTGAAATCTGTAATCGGGAACACTGATTTAAACACCGATTGCAGACCCTCATCGAGGCGGCCATCGGCAGGGTGTGCTACCTGCAAAAACTGGTCATAAGAATATTTTTGGACTTCAATAAGGTTGGGCATCTCCACAACTTGCGGAATGCGACCAAAAGAGCGACGGATACGTTTACGACCTGCATATGCTTGCGACATGTGAATTCCTCACTAATAACCTGCGGGTTCGAGTTTCCCCGTATTCCATGCTTCCCACCCACAAAATGGAAGCACTGACTGCCCGTAAAAGGCAATACGGGGTAGCGGGGAAAATATCCCTGCCACCCCAAATCGTGCCCTGTAAAACTACTTGAGTTCTACAGTCGCGCCGACGCCTTCGAGCTTTTCTTTCAGCTCATTAGCTTCGGCTGTCGGTACGTCTTCTTTAAGGTCGCTTGGTGCGCCTTCAACCATTTCCTTAGCTTCTTTCAAGCCAAGGCCGGTGATGGCACGAACTTCCTTAATAACGTTAATCTTCTGGTCGCCTGCAGAAGCAAGAACAACAGTGAAGCTGTCTTTTTCTTCAGCAGCACCGGCGTCGCCGCCAGCAGCAGGCGCGGCAGCAACAGCAACAGGTGCTGCGGCAGAAACGCCCCATTTGTCTTCCAGAAGTTTAGCCAAGTCTGCCGCTTCCAGAACGGTCAGGCTTGAGAGGTCTTCGGCAATTTTTTCAATATCAGCCATTTATTTTCTCCAATCGGTTAATCCGGGATTTCACCGCTCTAGGCGGCATCACCCTGTGCAGCTTTGGCGCCCAATACACGGGCAAGTTGACCTGCAGGTGCTTGCAAGACACCAGCAACTTTCGTTGCAGGTGAGTTGATAAGACCGACAAGTTTCCCGCGCAGTTCGTCGAGAGACGGAAGCGACGCCAGATTTTTCACACCATCAACATCAAGAACGGTTTCGTCCATAATGCCGCCAACGATTACGAGGTTATCGTTTTCCTTGGCAAACTTTGCAGCGATTTTCGGGGCTGACACCGGATCGCTTGAATAAGCAATCGCGGTTGGGCCATTGAAAAGGTCTGCAATGTTTTCGGCAGGTGTGCCTGCGAGAGCGAGCTTGACGAGACGGTTTTTTGTCACTTTGACGGTACCACCGACATCAGCCATTTGGTGACGAAGATCATCGATCTCCGGCACTGAAAGCCCGGAATAGTGGGTCACGACGATCACACCAGCATCTTTAAAAATGCTGTTATAGTGTGTCACGAGCTCTTCTTTAGCAGCTCTATCCACTGTTCACTCTCCTTCGCGTATAAAACATACGCTTTGTGGTAGCATCCGAAGACACCACCGGTTCGGAATTGCCGCAAGACACAAGACTTGTCTCTTGCGACGCTCATTCTGTCCCGGGCCCAGCCGATTTTGCACCTTCGTGCGAAATTACTGTTCTCCCGTCTCATACTGGCCATTAAGCATCTCAGATGCACCAGTAATCTCGGACAGGCCGCCCTTCAAAACATCAAGCCTTGAAAGACGGACATCTATGCCCCTTAGAAAAGGGACACAGAATTCTTGTTAGGCGTTGTCTGCAACACCTGTAACGTCAAGTTTAACGCCCGGGCCCATGGTTGAGCTGACAGTCAAACGTTGAACAAAAGTCCCTTTAGCACCCGATGGACGGGCTTTTTGCACGGCACCAATTAGCGCACGGATGTTGCCGACCAATTGCTCCTCAGAGAAACTGGCTTTACCAACACCGGCTTGCAAAATGCCTTCTTTTTCGACACGGAACTCAACCGCTCCGCCTTTGGCAGCGCGGATGGCTTCGGCCACATCTGTGGTCACAGTGCCGACTTTCGGGTTTGGCATCAGATTGCGTGGGCCAAGAACTTTACCCAGACGACCAACAATCGGCATCATGTCTGGCGTCGCGATGCAACGGTCAAACTCAATGGTGCCGCCTTGAACGGTTTCCATCAGGTCTTCCGCGCCAACGATGTCAGCACCAGCCGCTTTGGCTTCTTCAGCTTTTTCATCACGGGCAAACACCGCAACGCGTTGCGCGCGGCCTGTGCCGTTTGGCAGTTCAACCACGCCGCGCACCATTTGGTCAGCATGACGTGGGTCAACACCCAGATTAATTGCAATTTCTACTGTTTCGTCGAATTTTGCTGTGGCATTGGCTTTCACCAGTTTCACCGCTTCGTCGAGTGAGTAGAGTTTGTTTTTCTCAACCGCAGCTTGTGCAGCTTTAATACGTTTCCCAGCCATTAGTCACGCACCTCCAGGCCCATAGACCGAGCAGAGCCGGCAATCATTTTCTGCGCTTCGTCGAGATCATCTGTGTTCAGATCTTTAATCTTCTGTTCAGCAATATCGCGGCACTGTTTCATGGTGACAGAACCTGCCACTTCACGGCCAGGTGTGCTGCCGCCTTTGTCCAGTTTCGCGGCTTTGCGCAAGAAGTAAGACGCAGGTGGCGTCTTGGTGACGAAGGTGAATGATTTATCTTCAAAAATCGTGATCACCGTCGGAATCGGCATATTGGCTTCCATTTCCTGCGTTTTCGCATTGAAAGCCTTACAAAATTCCATGATGTTAAGACCGCGCTGACCCAAAGCCGGGCCAATAGGCGGTGACGGGCTCGCGCCCCCTGCAGGTACCTGCATCTTCAGGTAACCTTCAATCTTTTTTGCCATCTCTCGTTCCTTTCATGCCAACCCGTGGGCCAGCTTTTTACGATTATGGGCCGTGGTCTGGCAGTTTGCTCTGCCTTCCACGAACAATTAATGATCAGCTCTTTTCGACCTGACCATACTCAAGCTCGACCGGGGTTGCCCGACCGAAAATCGACACAGCCACTTTCAGGCGTGCCTTTTCTTCATCGACCTCTTCAACAAGGCCGCTGAAGGAAGCAAACGGGCCTTCGCTGACGCGAACCTGTTCACCAACCTCGAAAACAATCGATGGTTTCGGACGCTCAATGCCGTCCTGAACCTGATTGACAATTTGATCGACTTCACGCTGTGAAATCGGTGATGGACGGTTTTGCGAACCGAGAAAGCCGGTGACCTTTGGTGTGTCATTGACCAAATGGTAGGCTTTGTCGCTCATTTCCATCTTCACCAGCACATAGCCAGGGAAAAACTTGCGCTCGCTATTGACGCGGCGTCCACGGCGCATCTCGACGACCTCTTCTGTCGGCACCAGAATTTCTTCAAATGCCTCCTCTAGGCCAGCCTGCGCGGCTTGCTCACGAATGCTTTCGGCCACTTTGTGCTCGAAATTCGAGTAAGCATTTACGATATACCAACGTTTTGCCATTTAACTCGCCAATCCTAACAGCAGTGAGACGACCCAGCTTAAAATCTGGTCAGCCAGAAAAAAGAACACAGACGCCAAGAACACCAAAACGAAGACCATCGCTGTGGTGACCAAAACTTCGCTCCGTGTGGGCCAAGTTACCTTGGCTGTTTCGGCGCGAACCTCTTGCGCAAATTTGAGTGGGTTTGCCATTTACCGCCACTTCTCCTTAATTGGCTAACTTATCGCCAGTATTCTCTTCAAAACCTGCAAGCCCCTGATGAGACTGGCAGGAGTGGAGGGCTTCGAACCCCCAACCTCCGGTTTTGGAGACCGGCGCTCTACCAATTGAGCTACACTCCTAAGCTCGTGCTACTCAATAATAGAAGCGACGACGCCTGCACCGACGGTACGACCACCTTCACGGA
>JAYOCI010000034.1:1380-14890 GCA_038105345.1 Rhodobiaceae bacterium | reverse complement strand
GTTCAATCAGGCGCGGCATTTGCCGTTTGGAAACATACGCACAAACCTGCATGAGGATAAAATGACAGCATTAGCACAGGGACGTTTAGTGGTGGTCTTTGGCGGCTCTGGTTTTCTTGGCCGACATATTGTGAGCCGCTTGGTAAAAGCGGGCTATCGGGTGCGCGTCGCTGTGCGCCGTCCCAATGAAGCCCTGTTTTTGAAAACCGCTGGCCGCGTCGGTCAGGTCGAAATTGTCGCTGCCAATTTGCGCTATGCCGATAGTGTCGACGCTGCCCTTGAAGGGGCGGATGCGGTAATTAATACGGTCGGCATTTTATATGAAACCGGCAAGCAGAAATTTGCCGCTGTGCAAGCCGCTGGCGCGGCGCGTCTGGCGCTGCTGGCGAAGCAAAAAAATATCACCAAATTCGTGCAAATCTCTGCCCTTGGCGCCGATCAGCAATCAGCGGCCGTCTATGCGCAAACCAAAGCCGCTGGTGAGGCGAGCGTGCGAGAGAATATTGCCGGCGCGCATATTTTGCGCCCGTCATTGGTGATTGGCCCAGAAGATGATTTTTTCAACCGTTTTGCCGCCATGGCTTTGGTGGCGCCAGCCCTGCCTCTAATTGGCGGCGGCGTGACCAAATATCAGCCGGTCAGCGTGTTTGATGTGGCCGATGCCGTTGTTGCCTGTTTGGCGGGTGCGCCGGCGGGCACATATGAATTGGGTGGCCCGAGGGTATATCAATTCAAAGAATTAATGGCCCTTTTGCTCGAGCAGATCGGTCGCAAACGCATGCTTTTGCCAACGCCGTTTTTCGTCGCGCGCATGATGGCCAGTGTGACGCAATTCATGCCCAAGCCATTGCTGACCCCTGACCAAGTGATTTTATTGCAGTCGGACAATATTGTGACCGGCGAGGAAGATGGCGATTTGGCGAGCTTAGGGGTTGCCGCAACACCGATTGAAACGCTTTTGCCGAGCTATTTGCGTCGTTTCCGGCCAGATATTCGCACTAGCTAATCAGCAGCAATAAGCCAATGCCCAAGGCGATGCGATAAAGCACAAATGGCAGCAACGTCATGTGCCGCATCATGCGCATGAAAATATCAATGGCCAGAAAAGCGAAAATAGCTGCCAGTCCAGCCGCCAATGCGGCATGGCCGAGAGCCGCAGTGTCGCCACTGGCCAGCAAATCTGCGAGGCCGATAATTGCAAAACCAAAAATAACCGGCATGGAAAGCAGCATGGAAAAACGCGCTGCTTGGGCGCGGCCAAACCCCAAACCACGGGCTGCCATAATCGTTACACCCGAGCGACTGGCGCCGGGGATGAGCGCTAAAACCTGTGCCAAACCGATGAGCAGGGCCGGACGCGCTTCCAGAGTTTCCAGCGATTTATGACTGGCCCCATAGCGATCTGCCAAATACAGCGGTATGGCAAAAATAATACTGGCCCAAGCAATGACTTCAGCGCTGCGCAAGAGGTTTAACCAGCCGCTGGCCATCAGCGCTGCGGCGGCCAGCATAACCGGCATCGTGGCAAGGATAATCATCGCCGCGCGCCGCGCTGCCGGTGTTTTGCGCCAGCGCAATATATCAATACCACCGCCGAGCAAATGCCGTGTATCACGATGGAAATAAACCATCACCGCCAGCAGCGTGCCGGCGTGTAGGGCGACATCCAAGCCAACCCCCAAATCAGGCAGATCTGTGAGGGCGTGCACCAAATTCAAATGCCCCGATGAACTGACGGGAATAAATTCGGTGAGGCCCTGAATGGCGGCAAGTAAAAAGATATGTGCGAAAGTCATAGCGAAACTTAATGTGGCACAAGCGCCAAGACAAGAAAATCCTGTGTGCCAAATGCAAATGCCCGAAAGAAGTGTTGTTGGCCACTTGCCGGATGGCGAGTCTCGGCGTAAATTCCACAAATGCCAAGTCTTTTTCACCAACCAGTCTGCCCATTTTCGCGCAAAATTCGCCTCATGCTAGGCGAGAAGAAATTTGCCGTGGAATATGTCGAGGAACGGCCATGGGAGCGGCGCTTGGACTTTTTAATGCTCAACCCATCGGGCGAAGTGCCGGTGCTGGTCGGCGAAGCTGGCACAATTTCTGGCCATTATGCGATCAGCGAATGGCTCGAAGAAAAAGGCGGCGCGACCACGCTAATGCCAGCCAGCGGCTTATTGCGCGCCGAAGTGCGCCGTGTCACCGCTTGGTTTGACGATAAGTTTCACCATGAGGTTGGTCGTTTGATCACCCATGAAAAAATCGACCGCCGTTTCAAAAGCGATGCCGATGGCGGCGGCGGGCCAGATATGGCGACGGTGCGGGTCGGATTGCATAATCTCAATCTGCATTTGGAATATTTGACCTATCTTCTCGACCAGCGCGATTGGCTGGCTGGCAATGATTTGTCCATGGCTGATCTTACCGCGGCGGCGCATTTGTCCTGTCTTGATTTCACCGGCGATGTGCCTTGGAAACAATGGCCCCATGTGCGCGATTGGTATGCCAAATTGAAATCACGTCCGAGCTTTCGGCCTCTCTTGGCCGATCATGTGGCTGGCATGCGGCCACCGCCTTATTACACAGATCTAGATTTTTAGGCTGGTGGGGTGCTGGATATAAAACAGCAACTCATTGAGCGCGCCCGCGCAGAGGGCTTTGAGCTTTGTCGCGTCACCCGTCCCGATGCCATTCCAGAGGCCGCCGCGCGCCTGCGTGATTTTCTGGCGCAGGGATATCACGGCGATATGGGCTGGATGGCAGAACATGAAATTCGCCGTGCCAGTCCGCAAAACCTATGGCCGCAAGCCCGCAGTGTCATCATGCTGGCGATGAATTACGGGCCGGATAAAAACCCGCTGGATGATTTGTCAGCGCAAGATTCGGGCCTGATTTCGGTCTATGCCCAGCGCCGCGATTACCATGATGTGATGAAGAAAAAATTGCGCCGTCTGGCCAGCTGGCTGAGTGAGACGGGGCAGGCCGAGGTCAAATTATTCGTCGATACGGCTCCCGTGATGGAAAAACCTCTAGCCGGCGCGGCGGGTCTTGGATGGCAGGGCAAACACACTAATTTAGTGTCGCGCGATTATGGCTCATGGCTGTTCTTGGGCAGTATTTTCACAACCCTCGACTTGCCGATAGACGCTCCGGAGAGCGACCATTGCGGGCAATGTTCGGCCTGTCTCGATATTTGTCCAACTCAGGCGTTTCCCGCGCCCTATCAGCTTGATGCGCGGCGGTGTATTTCTTATCTGACGATTGAGCACAAAGGGGTGATTGACGCCGAATTGCGCGCCGGAATAGGTAATCATATTTATGGTTGCGATGATTGTCTGGCCGTGTGCCCGTGGAATAAATTTGCCAAACAGGGCAGCGAGGCCAAATTGGCCATGCGCGATGATTTGAATTTGCCCGATCTTATTGGCTTGTCGCAATTGGATGATGCAGGCTTTCGCCAGCGTTTTGCTGGCCTGCCGATTAAGCGCACGGGGCGCGATCGGTTTGTGCGCAATGTGGTGATTGCGCTGGGCAACAAAACTTCAGCCGATGCCGCCAGCATTCAAGCGGTGGCGGCGCGGCTCGATGATGTGTCGCCCTTGGTGCGCGGCATGGCGATTTGGGCCTTGGGGCGGCTTGATATCGCAATGGCCCGCGATATGGGCAGGCAAATGATGGCGGCGGAAACCGACGCCGATGTAACAGCAGAATGGCAGGCGGTGATGGCATGACACATATGATGTTTTTCGGATTTGGCTTTTGCGCCGCCGCCTTAGCGCCGCGCCTACAAGCGCAGAATTGGCAGTTATCCGCCACTTGCCGCACGCCGGAAAAGGCGGCGCATTTGCAGGCACAAAATATTCAACCGATTATTTGGCCGGCGGCAGAGGCGCCATTATCGGCTGATGCGCTGAAAGGTGTGAGCCATGCGCTAATATCGGCCCCGCCGACGGATGACGGAGATCCGGTTTTGGCGCGTGCGGGTGACGCCTTGGCGGCGATTGCAGGTCAGTTGCAGTGGCTGGGTTATTTGTCGACCACGGGGGTTTATGGCGACCATGGCGGGGCGTGGATAGATGAAGACACGCCGGCGGGAGAGATTGGCGAACGCGGGCAAAAACGTGTTGATGCCGAGGCCGCGTGGCGTCGTTTTTCTGAGACCCATGGCCTGCCAACCATGTATTTTCGACTGGCAGGGATTTATGGCCCGGGGCGCAATCAATTGACCAGCGTGGTCAATCAGACGGCGCGGCGCATTGATAAGCCTGAGCAAGTTTTCTCGCGGATCCATGTTACCGATATTGCGACAATCCTAGCCGCCTCAATTGCCAAACCCAATGCTGGACGCGCCTATAGTGTGTGCGATGATGAGCCGGCCCCGCCGCAAGATGTGGTGGCCTATGCGGCTGAGCTTTTGGGGCAATCACCACCACCTTTAGTGCCATTTGAGGCGGCCGATCTGTCGCCCATGGCGCGCAGTTTTTATGGCGATAATAAGCGCATTCGTAATCAGCGGATTAAGGACGAGCTCGGCGTGACACTGGCTTATCCGAGCTATCGTCAAGGGCTTAAGGCTTTATTTGACGCCAAGGATTATTGAGGCAAAAGATCTTCAATCAGGCTGATGAGGATTTTCAAATCGGCATCACTGGACAGTCGGTGGTCGCCATTTTTAATGAAATAGAGCGCCACATCTTTGCTGTTCAGCGCCTCGGCCAATTCGAGAGAAAGCGTCCAAGGCACCGCATCATCGCATTGACCATGCATAATACGCACAGGAATATTCAGCTCAATCGCCTTATTAAGCAGCAAATGCTGACGCCCGTCTTCGATGAGGTTTATGCTAATTGGATAGCCCTCGGGATCATATTCAGACGGGTCATAAATCAGCCCGTCTTTTTCCAATTTGGCGCGCGCCTTTGGTGAAAAGCGATCCCACATCAGCCGCTCGGTCATATCAACGGCTGGTGCAATCAGCACCAGACCGGCGACCCGATCGGGACGGTCGAGAGCTGCCAAAAGCGACAGCCAACCGCCAAAGCTGGAGCCGACAAGAATTTGCGGGCCGCTGGTCAGCGTGTCGAGTATATGCGGAATATCGCCGCGCCAATGGCTCATCGTGCCATCGGTAAAAGCCCCATCCGAGGCGCCATGGCCGAAATAGTCAAAGCGCACATAGGCCTGTCCGCGGGCCTTGGCCCAAGCGGCAAGGGCGGTGGCTTTGGTGCCGGTTAAATCAGACCGAAACCCGCCACAAAATATCACCCCCGGGCCGTGTCCGTCGAGTTGCTCATAGGCGAGTTTTTGTGGCCCGTGAGTGGTTTCAGAGCGGCTGGTAAAAAGCACATTAGTCGGTTTCGTCATCACTCTCACTCGATGTTTATTTGGGAATTTATTGAAAACACAGTATGACTGAGAAATTGAAATCTTGATAGAGCGAGAATTTCCATATGGCCACTGATTTTACCGCCATGGCATTGCCAGAAAAACCGATTGATTTGACCGGCCGGACGATATTGCAAGTCATTCCCGAATTGGATATTGGCGGCGCTGAGATGACCACGGTCGAGATCAGCGAAGCGATTATTGCCGCAGGTGGCACGGCTCTGGTTGCCAGCCAAGGTGGGCGATTGGTTGAAAAACTATCGCAGATGGGCGCGCAAATATTGACTTTGCCAGTGGCTTCGAAAAATCCGTTTACCATGTGGCGCAATCGGGCGCGGCTAGCGAAAATCGTCACGGATTATCAGGTCGATATTATTCACGCCCGCTCGCGCGCCCCCGCATGGTCGTCTTTTTTCGCAGCCCGTCGAACCGGTTGTATTTATATGGCCACCTATCATGGTTTGGTGCACCGGCAACCGGCCAGCAAAGTTTTATATAATTCGGTGCTGACCCGAGGTGATGCGGTGATTGCCAATTCAAATTATACCGCCAATTTAATCTCTGAAGTGCATGGTGTAGCGGCGGAAAAAATCATGGTTATTCCGCGCGGTTGCGATGTGGAAAGTCTGACTCGCCAGTCGGTTGCGGGCACAAAAATTGCCGCAAAGCGCGCGCAATGGGGCGTCGGCGCGCAAGATTTTGTGATTATTTGTCCAGCCCGTTTAACTGAAATTAAAGGGCAAGATATTTTATTGCAGGCCTTTGCAGGTTTGGCTGAGAAGGCGCCCAAGGGCCTGACGGTGAAACTGGTTTTCGTCGGCAGCGCACAGGGGCGCGAGGAATATTTTGCGCGACTGACCGATTTGGTGGCCCAGCATGGGTTACAAGATCAGGTGGTGTTTGCCGGACTTGAGCAAGATATGGCCACCGCCTATGCGGCCAGCGATGCGGTTGTTGCGCCATCGACGCGGGCTGAACCATTTGGTCGCGGTGCGATTGAGGCGCAAGCGGCAAGCCTGCCGGTGATTGCGTCAGACGCCGGCGGCTTTCGCGAAACCATAATTTCCGGTTCGCCATCCGATGGCGCCACCGGCTGGTTGGTTGCCCCTGGCGATATTGCGGCTTGGCACCAAGCCATGGTGGATTTGGTGAATATGACAGCGGCGCAGCGCGCAAAAATGGGTGAAAATGGCCGCGCCAATGCGGGTCATTATTTCACCCAACAGGCCTTATGCGCGCGAACATTGAAGGCTTATCAAGTTTTAATTGAAAGACGCGGCCAGCCGGTAGGCAACATATGAGCTTGAAGCCAGGTCGGCCTGTCTGCGAACCAGGTGGTGTTTTACTCATCACCATGGGGCTCAGTTTGCCTGAAGCGCGGGCCGCGATTGAGCAATATTATGCGGCCGCCAGCTCGCTGACATTATTAATAGACCCGCGCCAAACCGCCCTTAGTGACTTGGCCGATGAGGTTTGGGTCTATGGCCCATTGGGGGCGGCGGGCTTTTTGGCATTAATTCGCCGGATTTCATGGCGTCATTTTGATATGGTTTTACAACCATCCTGTGAGGCCTTGCCATGGCTCAGGTTTTTTATTTGGC
Source organism: Rhodobiaceae bacterium (assembly GCA_038105345.1). Taxonomy (GTDB): domain Bacteria; phylum Pseudomonadota; class Alphaproteobacteria; order RS24; family RS24; genus JAHEGN01. The sequence goes on along the minus strand of JAYOCI010000034.1, from coordinate 7,910 downwards.
CGCGTCCGCCATGGCATAGCGGTTAAATTCAGTGTTGACTTCCGCGCGTCTTCGCCTAAATCTGTGCTTTGAGATGGCCCAAAACAACAATGGCTGTTTCGAGTGCAATAAATAAGGAGCGAACCCATAGTACGCAGACCACTAGCCGCGCCCCCTTCTCGAGAAGGCCCGCGCATAAATGCCATGATCACAGTTCCCAAGGTTTTGGTGATTGGCGCCGATGGAGAAAAACTAGGTGTTGTCGACACTGACAGTGCTCTAGCAATGGCTGAAGAGGCCGGCCTTGACCTTGTAGAAGTGTCGCCCAATGCCTCACCGCCAGTCTGCAAAATTCTTGACTATGGTAAGCTGAAATATCAAGAACAGAAAAAAGCCAGTGAAGCGCGCAAGCGTCAAAAAACGGTTGATGTCAAAGAAATCAAAATGCGTCCGAATATCGACACGCATGATTATGAAGTCAAAATGCGTTCGGTGAATAAATTCTTGGGCGAAGGCGATAAGGTTAAAGTGACCATGCGTTTTCGTGGCCGCGAAATGGCCCACCAAAATTTAGGCATGGAATTGCTTCATAAAGTGCGCGACGAAACCAATGAGATTGCCAAGGTTGAGGCCATGCCGAAACTCGAAGGCCGTCAAATGATTATGGTCTTAGCGCCGCGTTAAACACGCGTGATTTTATAATTTCAGCATAATATCTGGGCGGTCAGTAATGATGGCCGCGACACCGGCTTGCGCCAAGCTCTGCATGGTGCTGGCCTGATTGACCGTCCACGCACTTACCGTCAGCCCCAATTCATTGGCAAGGGCCATGGTCTGACTATTAATGTCATGCGCTTCGGCAAACCAGCCGCGCCCGCCAGCCGCTGCAATGGCGCGCAAAACCCGCGCGCCATGTGTGTCGCCATCTTGCGACCGCCAATCATAATCGCCCCACCATGGCGCCCCTTGTGCTGAGGCTTTTCGCACCAAAGCGGCATAGCCGTCTGGCGAGTCATTTTCTGCGCTTGGGTGGGCCGGATCTGTCTGGCTAAATGACAGCGTTGTGAAAGCATGGGGCAAATCTGGCAATTGTTTGAGCACTCGCGATAGACAGCGCCAATCAAATGACACCAGCGTGATATAGGGCAAAATCGCATGGTCTTTGATATGCGCGACAAAACAATCGGCCAATTCTTCGGCCGCCTGCGCCTTGTCATCCATATCGGTTTTTAGCTCGGCATAAAGACGAAAATCCGGATTGGCTTTTTGCAAAACCAGATCGCACAGGGCGGAGAATTCTTGCACCCGACAGCCGTCAATCGGCTGCTGGGTCGGGCGTCTTTTGGCCAAAGCACTATTGGGGTTAATGCGGCCGACATCATAGGCCGCCAATTGCGCCAAAGTGAGTTGGTGAATAAATGGTGTTGGTTTGCTTAAATAAGCACCATCGCGGCGCGTGATATCGGCGTTCAGTCGATCATCGTGATGCAGAACCAGTTTTTTATCGGCGGTTAATTGCAAATCAAATTCAATACCATCGGCGCCCATATCAATGGCATTGGCAAAGGCTTCAAGGGTGTTTTCTGGCCATAAATCGGCGCCGCCGCGATGGGCGATAGTGAGTGGGTTCATCGGCATAGAGCGAATCCATCTTGGCTGTTGCAATTTCCGCTATATTGCGTATAACACGGCCTGCTTTGCAAGAAGTCTGTAAAGCGCAATCGGCTGGCTGAAAAGGGCTGCCATGTCGGTTGGATTTGCACCTCACGGCCTATTAACCATTGGCCACAAGATAAAGGATGACGAAATGCCCAAAATGAAGACCAAAAGCGGTGCCAAAAAGCGTTTTAAGCTGACGGCATCAGGGAAAGTGCGCGCCGGCCAAGCCGGGAAACGCCACGGTATGATCAAACGCACAAATAAACAGGTTCGTAATCTGCGCGGGACCACAATCCTTGCCGCCTCGGATGCTAAAACTGTGCGCAAATTTTTGCCGAACGGTTAGGGAGAATAAACTATGTCTCGTGTAAAACGCGGCGTGACATCCCATGCGCGCCATAAAAAAGTTCTTGCGAAAGCCAAAGGTTATTACGGCCGCCGCAAAAATACCATTCGAGTCGCTAAGCAAGCGGTCACCAAAGCAGGGCAATATGCCTATCGTGACCGTCGTGCCCGCAAGCGCAATTTCCGCGCTTTGTGGATTCAGCGTATCAACGCCGGTTCTCGCGCCCATGGGCTGCCTTATGGCCAGTTCATTGACGGTTTGAACAAAGCCGGTATTGAAGTTGACCGCAAAGTGTTGGCAGACCTTGCCGTGCATGAGCCAGCCGCTTTTGAAGCGCTTGTTGGCCAAGCCCGCGCTGCACTCGGTTAATCGCTAACGCGAACGTATTTTGTTGACGCTGTTTTATAGCGTTGCAAACATAGCACTTGAGCCGCGCCGGTTTGGCGCGGCGGTGCGTAACGTAATACGGGTGGGCCATGACCGCGCAGGATAATTCGACCGAACTTGAAAGCTCGATTGTGCAAGCGATTGACGCGGCCGCTAATGTGGCTGCCTTAGAAGATGTGCGCGTCGCCGCGCTTGGCAAAAAAGGCTCAATTTCCGCTTTGCTCAAAACCCTCGGCGGCATGAGCAATGAAGAGCGACAAGAAAAAGGGCCGGTGTTTAACCAATTGCGCGATCGCATCACGCAAGCCATTGCTGATCGCAAACAAGCGCTTGAAGCCGAGGCGCTGAGCGCTCAATTATCCAATGAAACGCAAGACATGACCCTGCCAGTGGAAGCCGACCCGCTATTGTCGGGGCGCGTTCATCCGGTCAGCCAAGTCATGGATGAATTGTCAGCGATTTTCGCCGATATGGGGTTTGATGTCGCCGAAGGGCCAGATATTGAGAGCGATTATTATAATTTCACCGCTTTGAATATTCCTGAAGCGCATCCGGCTCGGCAAATGCATGACACATTTTATTTTCACCCCAATGAAGAGGGTGAGCGCTTGCTGTTGCGCACCCATACCAGCCCCGTGCAAGTGCGCACTATGCAGGCCGGTAATCAATCCGCTGAGGAGGGCGCCGGCCCACCATTTCGCTTTATCGCGCCGGGCCGCACCTATCGCTGCGATAGCGACCAAACCCATACGCCAATGTTTCATCAGGTCGAGGGATTAGTGGTCGATGAAAGCACCCATATGGGGCATTTGAAATGGACGTTGCAGGCTTTTTTGGCGGCGTTTTTTGAAATTGATAATATCGCCATCCGCCTGCGGCCGAGCTATTTTCCTTTCACTGAGCCAAGCATGGAAATTGACATGCAATGTCGGCGCGATGGCAATCAGCTCATTGTCGGCGAGGGCGATGATTGGATGGAAATCGGCGGCAGTGGCATGGTGCATCCGGCGGTTTTGCAACACGCCGGAATCGATAGCGAGAAATATCAAGGCTTTGCCTTTGGCATGGGCATTGACCGTTTGGCGATGCTGAAATATGGCATGCCGGATTTGCGGGCGTTTTTTGATGCCGATTTGCGCTGGCTGAAACATTACGGTTTCGTGCCGCTAGATGTGCCGAGCCTGTCGGGCGGCCTGTCAAATAAAACACTGGCCGGGAAATAGGGGGCGGATATGAAGTTTACCCTTTCTTGGTTGCATGAGCATTTAGACACCACTGCCACACTCGACGCGATTGTTGAAAAACTGACTCTAATCGGTTTGGAAGTCGAGGCGGTTGAGGATCCAGCAGCCCGTTTGGCGGGTTTTGAAGTGGCTGAAATTATCGCCACGGAACCCCATCCCGACGCTGATAAATTGCAGATTTGCACCGTGCAAAGCGCCGCTGGCACACAGAAACTCGTCTGTGGTGCGCCCAATGCGCGCCCTGGTCTGCGCGGTATTCTTGCGCAACAAGGCGCGGTTATTCCGGCCAATGGCATGGTCTTGGCCAAGGCTAAAATTCGCGGCGTTGAAAGCAATGGCATGATGTGTTCAGGCGCCGAGCTTGATTTGTCTGACGACCATGACGGCATTATTGAGCTTGATACGACATTTGATATCGGCACGCCGGCGGCTGTCGCCTTGGGCCAAACCGACCCGATGATTGAAATTGCCATCACCCCCAATCGGCCTGATTGTTTGGGCGTGCGCGGCATTGCCCGCGATTTGGCAGCGGCTGGATTGGGCACGCTGAAAGACGATATCGTCTCGCCACCGGCCAGCAATGCTCAGCCAAGCCCAGCTATTTCCGTGTCGGGCGATGTGTGTCCGGTGTTTGCCGGTGTTTTGATCAGCGGTGTGAAAAATCAGCCAAGCCCTGACTGGATGCAACAACGCTTGCGGGCCATTGGTTTGAAACCAATCAATGCTTTGGTCGATATCACAAATTATATTTCTTATGATCGGGGTCGCCCATTGCACGTTTATGACGCCGACAAGCTGACCGGCGGTGTGCAAGCGCGCCAAGCCAAGGCTGGCGAAAGCTTTGTGGCTCTGGATGAAAAAACCTATGAGCTGACCACTGATGATTGTGTCATTGCCGATGAGGCTGGTGTATTGGGTCTGGCCGGCATTATGGGCGGTTTGGCCTCTGGCAGTAGCCTTGATACGGTCAATGTTCTGGTCGAGAGCGCGTGGTTTGAGCCAATTGCGATCGCCATGTCGGGACGCCATCATTATATCGAAAGCGATGCGCGTTATCGTTTTGAGCGCGGCGTCGACCGCCAGTCGGTGACCACAGGGCTGAACCTAGCAGCGCAGATGATTGTCGATATATGCGGCGGCCAATTGCATGAGACAAATCTCGCCGGACAAGAGCAAGTGGCGCCAATGACCTTGGATTTCGCACCGGCAAAAGTCAACGCACTGACCGGTCTGACGCTTGATGAAAAACACATGCAGCAGATTTTGACCGATTTGGGTTTCGCTGTTGAAAACGGGAAGACGTGGAAAATTACCGTGCCATCTTGGCGCCCTGACATTGAGGGGCAGGCCGACATTGTGGAAGAGATTACGCGGATTCACGGGCTGGAAAACGTGCCGGCGCAAGCCCTGCCGATGCGTCATGATGTGACGCGGCCCACGCTCACGCTCGAACAGCGCCGCGTGCATATTATGCGTCGGGCGTTGGCCGGTCGTGGTTTGATTGAAGCGGTCACATGGTCATTTATCAGCCAAGCCGATGCCGATTTATTTGGCGTCGCTGATGGGCTGGAGCTGGCCAATCCTATTTCGGCCGATTTATCGCATATGCGCCCGTCGCTTTTGCCGGGCTTATTGGCAGCCGCGATGCGCAATGTCGATCGCGGGTTTGGCGATGTTGCCCTGTTTGAAATCGGGCAGGAGTTTCTGGCGCCGACGCCGGGCGCGCAACGCCTTGCGGCTTCCGGTGTGCGCCGTGGTCATCAAGCGCCGCGCCGTTGGCAGGGCGCACCGCAGCCGGTTGATGGTTTTGCTGCCCGTGCCGATGCTGAGGCGGCTTTGGCGGCCTGTGGCGTTGAGGCCAGCAGCTTGCAAGTTTTACCGCCGCAATCGTCTTGGTATCACCCTGGGCGGTCTGGCGTTTTGGCCCGCAACCCGAAACAACCGATGGCTGCTTTTGGTGAAATTCATCCGGCCGTGCTGAAACATTTTGGCCTTTCAGGGCCTGTGGTGGCGTTTGAAGTGTGGCCGCAAACCGTGGCCAGCGGTAAGGCCAGCAAAGGCCATGCACGGCCACCGCTTAATCTGTCTAATTTACAGCCGGTTCGGCGCGATTTTGCCTTTGAAGTGGCCAGCGATGTGGCGGCTGATATTTTGGTGCGTGCCGCTCGTGGTGCCGATAAAAAATTGATTAGCGATGTGCGCGTATTTGACGTTTTCCAAGGCGCCGGCTTGGCCGAAGGCAGTAAATCAATTGCCCTTGAGGTTACGCTGCAACCGATTGAAGCGACCCTGACCGATGTTGAGATTGACGCCGTGGCCAGCAAAATTACGGCCGCTGTGCAAAAGGCTAGCGGCGGTAAATTGCGTGGCTAAATTTGCCGCATTGGCGATATTCATTGACAGTGCTATAGGGCAATCATGACAACGCAATCGCATATTCGCAATTTTTCGATTATCGCCCATATCGACCATGGTAAGTCGACTTTGGCTGACCGGCTGATCCAGCTGACCGGTGGCTTAAGCGCGCGCGAAATGTCTGAGCAAGTGCTCGACAATATGGATATTGAACGCGAACGCGGTATCACCATTAAAGCGCAGACTGTGCGGCTCGATTACACCGCCAAGGATGGCGAGACCTATCAGCTCAATTTGATCGACACGCCAGGCCATGTTGATTTTGCTTATGAAGTAAACCGTTCGCTGGCTGCTTGTGAGGGCTCTTTATTAGTGGTTGATGCCAGCCAAGGCGTAGAGGCGCAAACTCTGGCCAATGTCTATCAGGCGATTGATGTTGATCATGAGATTGTGCCGATTTTGAACAAGGTTGATTTGCCAGCCGCTGATTGCGATCGGGTGAAGCAGCAAATTGAAGATGTGATTGGCCTCGACACTGAAAATGCAGTGAATATTTCGGC
>JAYOCI010000034.1:0-1370 GCA_038105345.1 Rhodobiaceae bacterium | reverse complement strand
TTGAGGATGTGCTGGAAGCCATTGTCACTCAATTGCCCCCGCCGTCGGGCGATCGCAGCGCGCCGCTAAAAGCCATGCTGGTTGATAGTTGGTATGACGCTTATCTCGGTGTGGTTGTTTTGGTGCGGGTGATTGACGGCGAAATGAAGCGCGGTCAAAAAATCCGCATGATGTCTTCTGGTGCCAGCCATTTGATTGACCAAGTTGGCGTGTTCCGTCCCAAGCGTGAAACCATGGCTTCCTTGGGGCCGGGCGAAATCGGCTATTTCACCGCCGCCATTAAAGAAGTGGCTGACACGCGTGTTGGCGATACAGTGACCGACGAACGCCGCCCGTGCGCGCAAGCCTTGACTGGTTTTAAGCCATCGCAGCCGGTTGTGTTTTGTGGCTTATTCCCGACCGATAGCAGTGAATTTGAAGATTTGCGCGATGCCATGGCGAAATTGCGCCTGAATGACGCTAGTTTTGAGTTTGAAATGGAAACCAGCGCGGCGCTTGGCTTTGGCTTTCGGTGTGGGTTTTTGGGCTTGCTGCATTTGGAAATCATCCGCGAGCGTATTGAGCGCGAATTTGATATTTATTTGATCACCACGGCGCCATCTGTGGTTTATCGATTGGCGATGACCGATGGCCGTATGATGGAATTGCACAATCCGGCCGATATGCCTGATGTGGTGAAAATTGAACATATTGAAGAGCCATGGATTAACGCGTCGATTTTAGTGCCGGATGAATATCTCGGTGCGGTGTTGAAGCTGTGCGAAGACCGTCGCGGGCGGCAGCGTAATTTGAGCTATGCTGGGTCGCGCGCCATGTTGGAATATGAATTGCCGCTGAATGAGGTGGTGTTTGATTTTTACGATCGCTTGAAATCAGTCACCCGTGGCTATGCGAGTTTTGATTATCAGATTTCTGAATATCGCACGGGCAATCTTGTGAAAATGTCGATTTTGGTGAATGCCGAGCCGGTTGATGCGCTGTCGACGATTGTTCACAAGGACAATGCGGAGAGTCGCGGGCGCGCCATGTGCGAACGGCTGAAGGGTTTGATTCCGCGGCATTTGTTCAAAATTCCGGTTCAAGCGGCGCTTGGTGGCAAGGTGATTGCGCGCGAGACGATTGCTGCTTTGCGCAAAGATGTGACGGCGAAATGTTATGGCGGCGACGTCAGCCGCAAGCGCAAATTGCTTGATAGGCAAAAAGAGGGGAAAAAGAAAATGCGCCAATTTGGCCGTGTTGATATTCCTCAAGATGCGTTTATCAAAGCGTTGAAAATGGATGATTAAGCGCGCGCTTGCGACTTGTTTTAGGCCGATGTTTGTATATATTCCACCCTCTGGACAGGTGGCCGAGTGGCTGAAGGCGCACGC
>JAYOCI010000033.1:0-15002 GCA_038105345.1 Rhodobiaceae bacterium | reverse complement strand
GCTTGCAGCCAACCGCAATGCCGCTAATCACATCGCTGGCCGCGTCAACATTAAGCGCACCAGTGGCGAAATAATCGAGGAAAAACAAAGGTTCGGCACCTTGCACAATCAAATCATTGACGCTCATGGCGACCAAATCAATGCCGACTGTGTCGTGCTTATCGGCTTCAATGGCGATCCGCAATTTGGTGCCAACGCCATCATTGGCGGCAACCAGCACCGGATCATTATAATGACAGGCGGCGAGGTCAAAAAGTCCCCCAAAGCCGCCCAATTTACTGTCAGAGCCAGTGCGTGCTGTGGCTTTGGCCATGGGCGCGATACGGCGAACCAATTCATTGCCGGCTTCAATATCGACGCCAGCGGCGGCATAGGTTTGCGGGGGCGGTGTGGTACTATCTGTCATAATCTTACGTCGCACTCATCTTTGGCTGAATCACTGTTGCTAAACTAGCCTTTTCGCGCCGCCTTGTAACCCGTTGCCTGAGCAATCGTGAAAGTTTTTCACCGATTGATGCTTGTTGTTGCGGCCAATCGGCGGTCGCGCTAGTTTCTGTTTATGAAAAAGCTGAATTTATGCCTCCTGTTGAGCGGCCTTGTGCTGTTTGTTTTCCTCGCTTCGCCTGTTTTTGCCGGTAGTGTATTTACCGTCGAGAAAATATCTGTCGACGCGACCTCTGGTTCGGCCAGCGAGGCGCGGGCGGCGGCCTTGATTGATGGCCAGCAGCGTGGGCTGCAAATCGTCATGCGGCGGCTGACATTGCGCGATGACTGGCCGTCGCTGCCGCCGATTGAGCAGCTCAAGGTTGAAGACTTTGTAGAAGGCTTTCGCGTCAGCAATGAAAAGACTGGTCGCAACCGCTATTTAGCCACTCTGTCTGTGCAATATAAGCCGCGTGCTCTCAGCCTTTTCTTGCGCCAATATGGGCTGGCAATTACCGAAAGTCAGAGCCAATCAGTGCTGCTATTGCCGGTTTTGGAAAATGCTGAAGGCTTGCAAGCATGGGGTGAAAATTGGTGGCGGCAAGGTTGGTTAGCCCGTGACTTGGAGAATACACCGGCGCCAATGACATTACCTCTGGGCGGCATTGACGACAGCCTATTAATCAGCGCAGAAGATATTTTGATTGGCAACCCAATGAAATTGGCTGAGCTGAACGCCCGTTATGGCACGGATACGGTGGTGGTTGCTCATGCGCTGGCCGATGTCGCAGGCCAGCTCGGTTTGACTGCCTATATATTCGGGCCGGGTGAAGCCGATGTCGTCATATTCACCTATCGTGAGGCGATACCGCATACGCAATTGGCCGAACAAGCGATAGATGCGCTGATTGATGAATTAAACGAACGATGGAAACGCATTGCCGCTGTCGCCAGCGATGATATGTTGCAGTTGCAAGTGCGCGTGAGCTTTGCCGATTTCGCAACATGGCGGCGGCAATTGGCGCGGCTTGCGGAAGCCAATCTCATTCGGCAAATGGCGATTGTCGAAATGACGGCGCATTATGCCTATGTTCGGTTTTCCTATATTGGGTCGATTGATCAATTGAGCAATAATCTTCATCAAGCCGGTCTACAGTTGCTGCAAACCGAAAATGGTTGGCAGTTAGATGAAAAGCAGGAGTATTAAATGCCTATTAAGCCCGCTCAAATCGTTGTTATTATTGCAGTTATCCTGCTTGGTCTGGCCATTAACCTGCTTGGTGATATTATTCTGCCTTTCGTTTTAGGATTTGCCATAGCCTATTTATTGGATCCTTTGGCCGATCGATTGGAAGCGCTTGGCTTGCCGCGCGCCTTGGCCACGGCGACCATTACCCTGATTTTTGTCGCTGGTCTGATGGTGGGGCTGACCTTGGGCTTGCCGGTGCTGGCCGAACAAATTTCGGCTTTGGTGGCGGCCGTGCCAGCCTATATGCAAGCGCTTCAGGGCTGGATTGATGCGCAGCAAATGGGTCTGCCGGAAAATGAAATCATTGCCTCGCTCAACCAAGTGGCGGTTGATGGTCTGCAAACCGTCGCGCGCGGGCTGGTGCTGTCGGGCTTGAGCGTTGTTAATTTGGTGACCTTGGTTTTCGTCACGCCGATTGTCGCTATCTATATGCTGAATGATTGGGATCGTATGGTGGCTGGCATTGACGCGCTTTTGCCGAGCCATCAAGCGGCGCTTATTCGCCAATTGGCCAACCAGATGGATACGATGCTGTCAGGGTTTTTGCGCGGCCAGATTATGGTCTGTTTGGTGCTGGGGGTGATATATGCCCTTGGCCTGTCATGGGTCGGCTTAAAAGGCGGCTTAGTGCTTGGCTTTATTGCCGGTCTGATCAGTTTTATTCCCTATGTTGGTGCCGCCATTGGCATGGTTCTGGCCGGACTTTTGGGGCTTGGGCAATTTGGCCTTGATTGGATGACCTTGGGTCAAATCGCGGCCGTTTTCGCCATTGGGCAGTTTGTCGAGGGCAATATATTAACACCGCGTCTGGTCGGCGATCGGGTGCGTTTGCATCCGGTGTGGATTATGTTTGCTTTGCTGGCCATGGGGCATTTATTCGGTTTCCTCGGTCTGTTATTAGCTGTGCCTGTGGCGGCTATTTGCGGCGTTTTAGTGCGATATGCAGCGGGTCTGTATCATCGCGATTTTGTCGCCACGCCTGAGGAGAAAATCGGTGGCTGAACAATTATCCTTTGATCTGCCGTCGCGCCCCGCTTTTGAGCGCGAAGCCTTTATGGTGACGCAAAGCAATGCAGAAGCTGTGGCGCTCATTGATCAGGCGGCCGATTGGCCAACGCCGATTCAATGGATTTATGGCCCATCCGGATGTGGCAAGACGCATTTGTCAGCGGTGCTGGCGCAAAGCTTTGATGTGCATATTTTACAAGCCAAGGGTCTGCAGCTGAACGCAGATGTGCCAGCCATATTGAGTGGTGAGCTAACCGCGACCATGATTATTATTGAGGGGCTTGATGGGGTGCAATCGGCTGATGAGGAAAGCCTGTTCCATTTGCTCAATCATGCGCGCAATGGGGCGCAAAAATTACTGCTCACGTCGCAAGCCCCAGCATCGCGTTTGACAATTCATTTGCCTGATTTGCAATCGCGCCTGAAAGCGGTTGCGGCAGTTGCCATGGGGCCGCCAGATGATATTTTGGTGGCCGGTCTTTTGCACAAATTATTTGCTGATTTACAATTGCGTATTGATGAAAGGGTGATTGCCTATCTGGTGCCGCGTATTGAGCGTGATTTTGCTACTATGGGTCAATTGGTCAAAGCCATCGACCAGCAAGCGCTGGCCTTGAAAAAGCCAGTCACTGTACCGTTAGTGGCAGAGGTGTTGGTAACGCATTTTTAATTTTCATATTCCTCGCCAATGAAACATAAGTTTGTCATGCTAATGAAACATAAATTTGTCACGCTAACGATACATAAGAAAAGACAAAAAACATTGGGGCTTTTGGAAGATGATTAAAAAAACAAAGAAAAAAACTGGCCTATTGAAGCGTTATAAGCCATCGCAGAAATTGGCTAAAACGCATCTCGGGTTTTCGCGGTCTGAACGTTTCGTCAACCGCGAATTATCATGGCTGGCGTTTAATCAACGCGTATTGGAAGAGGCTTCAAACACCAATCATCCATTGATGGAGCGGCTCAGGTTTTTGTCGATTTCGGCCAGTAATTTGGACGAATTTTTCATGGTGCGCGTGGCCGGACTGATTGGTCAGACCTTGGCGGGGGTTGAGGAGGTCAGCAAAGATGACCGCACGCCGCGCCAGCAATTGACGGAAATTTCCGAAAAAGCCTATGCGCTGATGGACAGCCAGCAACTTGCTTGGCGCAGTCTGTTGCAGGAAATGCGTCAGGCTCATGTTTGCGTGCTTGAGCCAGATGAGCTGAGCAAATCACAATTGGCTTGGCTGGAGGATTATTTTCTCGAGCAAGTGCTGCCAGTGTTAACGCCTTTGGCGGTCGATCCGGCGCATCCTTTTCCGTTTATTCCCAATCTCGGCTTCGCCCTCGCCATGCAATTGGCGCGCCATGCTGATGGTTATCAAATGAACGCGCTCTTGTTGATTCCACAGCAACTCGACCGTTTCATTGTGCTGCCGAATGATGACAGTAAAGCGCCTAAGGGGGCGTTGAATTTTGTTCGTTTGGAGACATTGATTTCAATGTTCTCAGTGCGCACTTTCCCGGGCTATGAAGTGATGGGGCAGGGCGTGTTTCGGATTATTCGCGACAGCGACCTCGAGGTTGAAGAAGAAGCCGAGGATTTGGTGCAATTGTTTGAAAGCGCCCTGAAGAAGCGGCGGCGCGGCTCGGTTATTCGGCTTAAAATCGACAAATCCATGCCGGAAAATTTGAAGCGCTTCATCACTGAAGAATTGGAAGTTGATCCCAGTGGGGTGATTGTCGCCAGTGATTTGGTCGGCCTGTCGCAAACCAGCCAAATTGTGTCTCATGCGCCAGCCGAAATGAAATTTCCGCCTTTCAATGTGCGCTTTCCTGAGCGCATTCGTGAACATGGCGGCGATTGTTTTTCAGCCATTGGCGCTAAGGACATATTGGTTCACCACCCTTATGAAAGTTTTGATGTGGTGGTGCAATTTATCCGCCAAGCGGCGAATGATCCGGATGTGGTTGCGATTAAGCAAACGCTTTATCGGACCTCTGAGGATAGCCCGATTGTCAAAGCGCTGATTGAAGCGGCGGAAGCGGGCAAATCGGTGACGGCGCTGGTGGAATTAAAGGCGCGCTTTGATGAGGCGGCGAATATTCGTCTGGCGCGCGATATGGAACGCGCTGGCGTGCAAGTGGTGTTTGGCTTTATTCATCTGAAAACCCACGCCAAAGTAAGCCTTGTCGTGCGTCGCGAGGCAGGGCGTATGCGTACTTATGTGCATTTGGGAACGGGCAATTACCATCCGCAAAATGCCTTGGTTTACACCGACTTGTCTTTGTTCACCTGCGACAAAGATATTGCCAGCGATGCGGCGCAAGTTTTCAATTTCTTCACCGGCTATGCCGAACCGTCAAATCTCAAATGTTTGGCGATGTCGCCAATCACCATGCGGCAAACCATTATGAAGGGCATTAAAGCCGAAATGCAGCACGTGCAAAAAGGCCGCCCTGGGGCGATTTGGGTCAAGCTCAATGCGTTGGTCGATCCGCTGGTTATCGACGCGCTGTATGACGCCTCGCAAGCCGGTGTGCAGATTGATTTGGTGATACGCGGCATTTGCTGTTTGCGGGCGGGGGTTGAGGGTCTGTCTGACAATATTCGCGTGAAAAGTATTGTCGGACGTTATTTGGAACATTCGCGCATTGTTTGTTTTGGCAATGGCGGCGGTCTGCCGTCAAATGAGGCGAAAATATATATTTCGTCAGCCGATTGGATGCCGCGTAATTTGGATCGTCGGGTGGAAGTGCTCACGCCGGTTCTGAACCCGACCGTGCGCGAGCAAGTGATGAACCAAATCATGGTCACTAATCTGGCCGATAATAAGCAAAGTTGGTTGATGATGCCCGATGGCAGTTTTGCCCGTGCCCATCCCAAAGAAGGTGAAGCCGAAATTGGAGCGCATGATTATTTCATGAACAATCCAAGCCTTTCAGGACGCGGTAAGAGTATCAAAAAAAGGCAAGGTAAATGAGTTCTTATAAAACCGAAAAATTTGCCGATGCGCTCAGTCGTCTGGGGACATTGCGACCCGATGCGCCATTGGGGGTTTTGGATATTGGCTCAAACTCCGTGCGTTTGGTCGGCTATAGCGGCTCGGCCCGCACACCTTTGCCGATTTATAATGAGCGTGCCTTTTGCCGACTGGGCGAAGCGGTTGCCGCTACGGGCCGTATTGAGGGCGTGCCTTATGATTTGGCGATTCAAACCTTTCATCGGTTTCGCGCTATTGCAGCGCAGCTTGGCATTGGCAATCTGGCGGTGTTTGCCACAGCGGCGGTGCGCGATGCAGAAAATAGAGATGCCTTTGTCGCTGAAGCGGAGGCTATTTTAGGGCATAAAATCCGCGTTTTGAGCGGCGAAGAAGAAGCCATTTATTCAGCTGACGGGGTCATGCTGTCGATTCCCAATGCCGATGGTATTGTCGCCGATCTTGGCGGCGGCAGTTTAGAACTGGCGCGTGTCTATGATAATCAGACCCATCATTGGGCCAGTCTGCCGCTTGGGGTTCTGGCCTTGGATCAACACGCTGGCGGCAAGCACGAATTAATGGTTCAGCAAGTTGGCGATGCATTGAAGCAAATTAGCTGGCTATCTGAGGGCAAAGATTTGCCGCTTTATGTGGTCGGCGGTACATGGCGTAATTTGGCGAAAATCCATATGGTTCATGAGGATTATCCGCTTGATGTCTTGCACCAATACGCCGTACCGGCGCAGCAGATGGCGAGTTTTGCGCGCGCTTTAATTGATGAGGGGCCAGAAATTGATCTGTCGCAGTCATCCTCCAATCGGCGCGGCGCTCTCCCGATTGCCGCCATTGTATTGGATAAATTAGTCGAAGCGGTGCAGCCCGATGACATTATCGTTTCTGCCAATGCGGTGCGCGAGGGCATTTTATATTCCATTTTGGAAAAGAAATTCCGCAAACTCGATCCCCTGTTATTGGCCTGTGAGGAAATGGCGGAGAGGCTGTGTAAATCGGCTGCTTATGGCCATGAATTGGCGGCTTGGACGAGTGATTTATTCACTGGTCGTCACGCGCAATTTGCCTCCGATAAAGAGCTTAAGCGATTGCGCTTGGCAGGCTGTTTGATTTCCGATCTCGCATGGGCCAGCCACCCGGGTTTTCGTGCCGAAGTGTTGCGCAAAACCGTTCTGACCGCGCCATTTGGCGGTATTAGTCATCAGGGGCGGGTGTTTCTTGGCCATGCGTTATCTTATCGACATGAGGTGGAAGATAGCTGGTATGGCGCGAACCGGCTGTCGTTGAAGCCAGAAGATGAGAAACTGGCGCGGGCTTTTGGTTTGTGTTTGCGCTTGGCCCATTCTTTGTCAGCCTCATTGCCAAATTTACTGCCATTGACGCAGCTGACTTTTGGCAAAGATAAATTAGTGCTGACCATTGACCCGTCGCAGGCTGAGTTATTGGGGCCGATTATCGACAACCGATTGGAGCGTGTGGCCAGTGTCTTGGGTCTTACCTCGCAGGTCGAATTGGCGCCAGTGGAGAATAAACCCACTGTTTAAGCGTCGCGCGCGACCAAAATCACCATATCATTGTCAGATGCCAAGGCGAGGCGGCCTTGTTTCAGGTCCAGAGCGTGCTGCCCGAAAATTTCACGGCGCCAGCCGCGCATGGCTGGCACATCAGGGTCTTGATCACTGGCGATGCGTTCTAAATCAGCGACATTGGCGATTAATTTCGGCGCCACTTGGGTCTCTTCGCTGCGCTGTTTCAGCAAAACCTTCAACAATTCCACCAATGGCCCAATGCCGGGACGATTGACCACAGCGGCTTGCACTTCCGGCAGTTCTTCCGGCTTTTTATTGCGGCCGATTTTGACCGCTTCCAAAAGAGCTTCAGCATGGCGCGAGTTTTCAAAGCCGCGCGGCACAGCCCGCAATCGTGCAAGCGCCGCCTTGTCTTTTGGTGCCTGTAAAGCCAATTCGCGAATGGCATCATCTTTCAGCACGCGATTGCGCGGCACATTGCGGCTTTGCGCTTCGCTGTCGCGCCATTTGGCAACTTCAATCAAAACGCCCAGCACTTTTGGCCGACGGTCTTGCATGCGCAGACGCCGCCAAGCGTTTTCTGGGCTTTGCAGATAAACTTCTGGATCAGACAGCAAATTGCTCTCTTCTTCGAGCCAAGCGCGGCGACCATTTTTCTCAAGCGTTTCGTCGAGATATTCATAAGCATCACGCAAATGCGTCACATCAGACAATGCGTAAGTAAGTTGCGCGTCGCTGAGCGGGCGATGGCTCCAATCGGTGAAACGACTGGCTTTGTCGATTTTACCATTGGTGGTTTTGTGAATCAGCGTTTCATAGCCCACGGCATCGCCAAAGCCGCACACCATGGCGGCGATTTGCGTATCAAAAAGCGGCGTTGGAATAACCCCCGCCTGATGGTGAAAAATTTCGACGTCTTGCCGGCAGCCGTGCATGACTTTAAGCACATTGGGATTGACCAGAAGGTCATAAAACGGTTGTAAATCAATACCTTCGGCGAGAGGGTCAATCATTCCCTCGACATTATGTCCGGCCGTCTGGATGAGGCATAAAATTGGCCAAAAGGTGTTTTCGCGCAAAAATTCGGTATCAACCGTAATATACGGACAGGCGGCCAAGTCGGCGCACAGAGCTTTTAGCTCTTCAGTTGTGGAAATCAGATTCATGAAACAATGTTATAAAACACTAAATTGAATTTGTCGCGCATTGAAAATAGGCCCTGTTTTGGCCGCTCAAAAGGCTGGCAAACTCAAGTGTGGCTTGACAAATCGTGTGAAGCGTTGTGTTTAGGCATCTCTATTCTATGTGAGGTTGAAGATGCACGAATATAGATCCCATGATTGCGGCACGCTGCGCGCGACACATATCGACGAAACCGTCCGTTTATCTGGTTGGGTGCACCGAAAGCGCGACCATGGTGGGCTTTTATTCATCGATCTGCGCGATCATTATGGCCTGACACAATTGGTCATCGAGCCATCCAGTGCGTATTTCTCGGTTGCCGAGGAAGTGCGTGCCGAAAGTGTTATTCGCGTCGAGGGCAAGGTTGTTGGCCGCGATGCAGAGGCCCAGAACGCCAATCTGCCAACCGGCGAAATTGAGGTCTATGTCTCAAATATGGAAATTCTATCGCAGGCCGGTGATTTGCCGCTGCCAGTATTTGGCGAGCCGGATTATCCCGAGGATATTCGCCTGCGTTATCGTTTTCTCGATTTGCGGCGCGACACGCTGCACAAAAACATTGTTTTACGCTCTGATATTATTTCATGGCTCCGCCGCCGCATGACGGAAGACGGGTTCCGCGAATATCAAACACCGATTTTGACTGCCTCCAGCCCAGAAGGCGCGCGAGATTTTCTCGTGCCATCGCGTACCCATCCGGGGCGGTTCTACGCTCTGCCACAAGCGCCGCAACAATTTAAGCAATTGCTGATGGTGGCTGGCTTTGATCGTTACTTCCAAATTGCACCATGTTTCCGCGACGAAGATGCGCGCGCCGATCGCTCTCCGGGTGAGTTTTATCAGCTCGACTTGGAAATGAGTTTTGTGACGCAAGAAGACGTCTTTCAGGCGGTTGAGCCTGTTTTGCGCGATGTCTTCACAACCTTTGGCAATGGTAAGCGGGTGACACCGGAGTTCCCGCGTATTCCTTATGCCGAAGCCATGCAAAAATATGGGTCCGATAAGCCCGATTTGCGTATTCCGATTGAGATGCAAGACGTAACCTCTGCCTTTGATGGGTCAGATTTTAAGATTTTCGCCAATATGATTGCCAAGGACGACAAGGTTCGGGTCTGGGCCATTCCTGCTAAAACCGGCGGTAGTCGCGCGTTTTGCGACCGTATGAATAGCTGGGCGCAAGGCGAAGGCCAGCCAGGTCTGGGTTATATTTTCTTCCGCGACGGCGAGGGCGCCGGGCCATTGGCGAAAAATATTGGCGCTGAGCGTACGGAACAAATCCGCAGCCAGCTGGCGCTTGAAGATGGCGATGCCGTGTTCTTCTGCGCTGGTGTGCCAAAATCATTTGCTGAATTCGCAGGCCGCGCGCGTAATCGTGTCGGCGAAGAGCTGGAGCTGATTGACCGCGATCAATTCGCCTTTTGCTGGATTGTCGATTTCCCAATGTATGAAATCGACGACAGCACGAAAAAACTCGACTTCTCGCACAATCCATTCTCTATGCCGCAAGGCGGTATGGAAGCGCTGGAGACCCAAGATCCATTGGATATTCTTGGCTATCAATATGACATCGTCTGCAATGGCATTGAATTGTCGTCCGGTGCCATTCGTAATCACAAGCCAGAGATTATGCTGAAGGCCTTTGAGATTGCCGGTTATGACAGCGCTGTGGTTGAAAAAGAATTTGGTGGCATGTTGAATGCTTTCCGTTTTGGCGCCCCGCCGCATGGTGGCATTGCGCCGGGCGTAGACCGTATTGTGATGCTGTTGGCGGAACAAGAAAATCTGCGTGAGGTGGTCGCCTTCCCGATGAACCAGCAAGCGGAAGATTTATTGATGCAAGCACCGTCGCAAGTGTCGAATGCGCAATTGCGCGAATTACATATTCGCTTGAATTTGCCTGCAGATAAAAAATCATCTCCTGACGAGGCTTCCTAATCAAGTGACGTGCAGGAAGCATTACTTCGTGCTATAAGTGAGAAAATTGACAGAGTGGAAAACCGAAAAAATGCAATTTCTTAAAATGATTTTTACTTGGTGGAACAGCCAGACTTTAGGCACATTGATTTGGACCAAACGCCGTGGGCAATTGGTCGGTCAAGACGAGCAGGGTAATTGCTATTATCAAGATCGCAAGGGCGCGTCGATTAATGGCAAGCCGCGCCGCTGGGTAATTTTCAATGGCGATATTGAAAGCACGCGCGTGCCGTCAGATTGGCATGGTTGGCTGCATTACACGGTTGATGAAACCCCTGATCAAGCGCCTGTTGTCCGCCGCGAATGGCACAAGCCGCACCAAATCAATCAAACCGGCACGAAAAATGCCCACAAGCCAGCCGGACCCGCCGATACGGCTTCTTATGCAACCGGCTATGATTCTTGGAAACCTGAATAGGACGCCATTATGCTGAAAGATAATCTCGTCGAAACCCTAGTTGGTGCCTTTGTGGTCATCGTCGCTGCGTTATTTGTGGCCTATGGATATTCTGTGACGGAAACCGGCAGTTCTAATGGTTATCGCCTATCGGCTCAGTTCAACCGCGTCGATGGATTGACGATTGGCAGCGATGTGCGCATGTCGGGCATTAAAGTCGGCACAGTCGTGTCGCTCGAATTAGACCCTAAAAGCTATTACGCCAATGTCGTGTTTTCTATGAATGGCGATATTAATTTCCCTGATGACACAAGCGCCAAAATCACCAGCGAAGGTCTGCTTGGCGGCAATTATATTTCCCTATCGCCCGGCGGTAGCGAGGATTATTTAGAAGACGGCGGCGAAATTCTCTATACCCAAGGCTCTGTTGATCTCATCGAATTGGTGAGCCAAGCCTTGTTTAGCGCTGGTGATGGCGAGAGTGACGAAAAATAAAACCCTCCTGTTGATCTTAGCGACCATGCTGATCAGCACTTACGGGCTGAGGGCACAAGAGGCTTCACCCGAGACATTATCCGAAAAGCCATCACTTGTTTTAGTGCCGCCGCCCATACCCGATAATAACCCTTTTGACGCCATACAATCGGGCGATGACAGCCTGCCCAGCGAAACCGACACGGAAGCCGTGGCAGATGACAGCTTTTCTATCATTGAAGAAGAATTTGACGGCTCTCTCCCGTCAACCCTATTTGATGTGCCGATTATTGAATTGCCGACAGATACGCTAAGGCCGAGCAAGAGAACCATGCGCATTGGGCGGTTCACCCTATTGCATAAAGTAACGGCAAAAATTCGTCCGCTTGACTTGCGCCTTGATGAGCCGGTGGAAATTGATGATTTACGCATCACCATGCATGATTGCGTCTCAACACCGCCCGAAGAGCCGCCTGAAACCAAAGCCTTTTTGACGATTTTAGAAGTAAAAGGCGAGGAGGAAAGCCGCTTGTTCAATGGCTGGATGTTTGCCTCAAGCCCAGGCATTAACGCGCTGGAACACGCGGTCTACGACCTTTGGCCGACAGCCTGTGTGGGCACGGATGATTTGCCGTTTACTGGCGAATAAATCTCGCAATGTTTAGCTAGCTGATTTCTTTTCTGCTTGTTTTTGCAAAAAACCCTCAAGCCAGTGAATGTCGTAATCGGCTTTTTGGAAATCTTCATTTTCCAATAAGCGATGGAAAAGCGGCAATGTGGTTTCAACGCCATCAATGGCGAATTCGCGCAAAGCCCGATCCAGTCGCCGCATACAGGTTTCGCGGTCGGCGGCATGGACAATCAACTTGCCAATCAAACTGTCATAATAGGGCGGGATGGCATAGCCTGAGAACACCGCGCTATCAATCCGCACACCTAAGCCGCCGGGCGCATGATAGGTCTGAATTTTGCCGGGCGATGGGACAAAGGTCTCGGGATGTTCGGCATTAATGCGACATTCCATGGCGTGGCCGTTAAGGGTGACATCATCTTGCGTGAAACTCAAAACCTCGCCATTTGCGACGCGGATTTGTTCGCGCACAAGATCAATGCCCGTAATCGCTTCGGTTACAGGATGTTCGACTTGAAGGCGGGTGTTCATTTCAATGAAATAGAACTCGCCTTTTTCATATAAGAATTCAATCGTGCCGACACCGCGATATGCCATGCCTTCCATGGCGTTGGTGACAATTTTACCAATTTTGGCACGCGCCGCTTCATCCAGCACCGTGCTCGGGGCTTCTTCGAGAACCTTTTGATGGCGACGTTGCAAAGAGCAATCGCGCTCGCCCAAATGCACCGCATTGCCATGCGTGTCACAGGCCACTTGAATTTCAATATGGCGCGGTTTTTCGAGATATTTTTCAATATAGACAGCGTCATCACCAAATGCGGCTTTGGCTTCGCTGCGCGCCGTGGTGAAGGCTTCCGCCAAATCATCTTCGGTCATGGCAATTTTCATGCCGCGACCGCCGCCGCCCGAAGCCGCTTTGACCAAGACAGGAAAGCCCATTTCGCGCCCAACCTTGAGGGCGTCCGATACGTTTTTCACTTCGCCGTCAGAGCCGGGCACCACGGGAATACCTAATTCAATGGCTTTGGCTTTTGCGGCAATTTTATCTCCCATTAAACGAATATGCTCAGCTGTTGGGCCAATGAAGGTAATGCCATGGGCTTCCAGAATATCGGCGAATTTAGCGTTTTCAGACAAAAATCCATAGCCCGGATGCACAGCGTCAGCGCCGGTGATTTCGCAAGCGGCGATAATCGATGGGATGTTCAAATAGCTATTGGCGGCTGGGGCAGGGCCAAGGCAAACACTTTCATCGGCCAGCCCGACGTGCATGGCGTGATTATCTGCCGTCGAGTGAACCGCCACGGAAGCAATGCCCATTTCGCGGCAAGCGCGGATGACTCGGAGGGCAATTTCGCCGCGATTAGCAATAAGGACTTTGCTGATCATGGCTTACTCAATAATCAGTAGCACTTCGTCAAATTCGACGGGCTGCTCATTTGTGACAATAATGTCTGTAACCGTGCCCGCGCGCGGAGCGGTGATCGGGTTCATGGTTTTCATCGCTTCAATGATGAGCAAGGTTTGGCCCTGTTTCACTGTGCTGCCAATGGAGACGAAATCCTTAGCGCCCGGTTCGGGGGCGAGATAGGCGGTGCCGACCATCGGCGATTTGACCGCGCCTGCATGGCTGGCTGCATTGGCGACAGGTGCCGCCGCCGCCTCTGGGGCTGGGGCGGCTGGCGCTGCTGGCGCCGGAGCGACAGCTGCTGGTTGAGCGATGGGGGCTTGTGAAATAACCGTTTGAGTGTTGTCTTGGCGGGCCACGCGAATGCGCACGCCCTCAGCTTCTAATTCAATTTCTGTCAGACTGCTTTTTTCTAGCAAGTCGGCCAATTCTTTAATGATTTTACTGTCGGGTAGTTTCGCCATTTTGCCCTCCGCGTGACAAAGCCGTTATTGTTCAACAAGTACTTATTTAAGGTTTAATACGCTTAGCCAGCGCGTCAATAGCCATTTCATAGCCCTGCGCGCCGAGCCCGCATATCACACCGGTCGCCACTTGCGAAATATGCGAGTGATGCCGGAAGCTTTCGCGGGCGTAAATATTCGATAAATGCACTTCAATGATTGGCTGCGACAGCGCTTGCAAAGCATCCAAAATAGCCACGGATGTATGCGAATAGGCAGCCGCATTAATAATCACGCCGCTGGCCTGTGTGCGTGCTGTTTGAATAATTGAGACCAATTCGCCTTCATCATTGCTTTGAAAAAAGCTCATGGGCAAATCATAGCTGCTCAGCTTACTTGCGCAGGCCGCTTCAATATCGGCCAGAGTGGTGGTGCCGTAAATTTCCGGCTCCCGAGTGCCAAGCAGATTCAGGTTCGGGCCATTGATAATGTATACAGCTTGGGCCATGCCAAGTCCTTTCAAGCGCTTTTCAGCAATAATATACTGTGGGTAAACGAGATTTCAAAAAACATCAAGGATTTCAGTCTATAACTTAGCCGAAGACAAGAACAATGCTTGCGTCTTGAAACGAAGGTTTGCATTATCAAACGCGCTTGGAGATCGATTATGAATGTGCAAATTAATGGCGAAATGCTTGAGTTTGAAGCGCCCATGAGCGTTTTGCAGCTTTTGCAGGCAATGAATTTGCCAAGCCAGAAAATTGCCGTCGAGTTAAATCTCGAAATTGTTCCCAAATCCGCCTATCACAGCCAAATGGTGGCGGCGGGTGATCGCATTGAAATTGTCCATTTTATTGGCGGAGGTTGAGGATGAGCACGAAGAGTTCAAATGATGATGTATTAACCATTGCCGGACGACGCTTTTCCTCCCGCCTGATTATTGGCACGGGCAAATATGCCGATTATGCTGAAAATGCAGCGGCGGCAGAGGCAGCAGGCGCGGAAATCGTAACCGTGGCGGTGCGGCGGGTAAATTTATCTGACCCATCGGCGCCCATGCTGATTGATTATATTGACCCGAAAAAATATACCTTTCTGCCCAATACGGCGGGTTGTTTCACTGGCGAAGATGCGGTGCGCACTTTGCGTTTGGCCCGTGAGGCCGGCGGGTGGTCATTGGTGAAATTAGAAGTTTTGGGTGATGAGAAAACCCTATATCCGAATATGCCCGAGACCTTGCGGTCGGCTGAATTGCTCATCAAAGAAGGCTTTGATGTGATGGTCTATTGCAGCGATGACCCGA
>JAYOCI010000032.1:0-15015 GCA_038105345.1 Rhodobiaceae bacterium | reverse complement strand
GCAGATCGATTTTCACCGAGCGCGCCGCAGGCCCTTCGCCAATAATCAGATCAAGCTCAAAGTCTTCCATGGCTGGATAGAGAATTTCTTCAACAGCTGGGCTGAGACGGTGAATCTCATCAATAAACAGCACATCATGCGCTTCTAAATTGGTCAAAAGCGCGGCCAAATCGCCGGCCTTTGTAATGACAGGCCCTGAAGTCGAGCGAAAGCCAGCGCCCAATTCACGGGCGATGATTTGCGCCAGCGTGGTTTTACCCAAGCCTGGCGGGCCTGCCAATAAGACATGGTCAAGCGCGTCGCCGCGTTTGCGCGCTGCCTCAATAAAGACAGCCAGATTTTCGCGGCCTTTTTTCTGCCCAACAAAAGCGTCAAGCGTCTTGGGCCGCAAAGCAGTGTCGATATCTTCGCTCATCTGTGTTGCCTCAACCAAACGCTCTGTCATCACATTAACTCTTTCAACCCTTGTTTGATCAAGGCCTCAACGGCAGCGTCATCACCTAAGCTATTGCGCGCCGCATTCAGAGCTTGCGCCGCTTGCGTGCGCTGATAGCCCAGATTGGTCAGTGCCGATAAGGCCTCGCGCATGGCTTGGCCGGCGACAGCATCCTCGCTTGATGATGCGCTGCCGACAATGAAATGCGCTTCCGGCACTTTGTCTTTCAATTCTTGCACAATACGTTGCGCCACTTTCGGCCCAACGCCGGGTGCGCGCGACACCATGGCTTTATCTTCGGCAGCCACGGCTTGCGATAATTCTTCGGCCGATAAAACGCTTTGAATGGCCAAGGCGACGCGGGCGCCAACCCCCTGCACGCCCATTAACAGGCGGAACCAACTGCGGTCTTGCTCATTGAGAAAGCCGAACAGGCGCAATTGGTCTTCGCGCACATAAGTTTCAATGGCCAAACTCACCGCCTCGCCATCACCTGGCAGAGCATCAAGCATGCGGGCTGAGCCTTCGACCATATAGCCGACGCCGCCGACATCAATCAGCGCCCAATTATCTCCACGCCCATCGACGCGACCTTTCAAACGACCAATCATTGCAACACCTGCGCGGTTTCAGATTGACGCAAGGCCGCATCTAATCGGCCGTTAAAATCTCCGGCATGGGCCAAAGTAATGGCAATCGCCAGCGCATCCGTCGCGTGCTCATCTTGTAGTTTCGCGGTTGGCAAAAGCATGGACACCATGGCGCCGATTTGTTTTTTATCGGCATGGCCCGAACCAGTGACGGCACGTTTGATAAAATTTGGCGCATATTCTGCAACCGGTAAGCGCAGACGGGCTGGCACTAAAAGGCTGATGGCGCGCGCTTGGCCTAATTTCAGCGTGGCCGCTCCGTCATTGTTAACAAAACTTTGTTCAACGGCGGCGAATTCGGGCTGCCAATCAGCAAACACTTGCACCAGCCCCTCTTCGATTTGCAATAATCTCTCGGCAAGAGACGTTTTGGCGTCGGAAGCGATTGAGCCATTGGCAACATGTTTGAGTTTTGAGCCGTCCATATCAATCACCCCCCAGCCGGTAAACCGTAATCCAGGGTCGAGGCCGATCAGTCGTCGCGTATTGCCCCTTGCCATTTTCCTCTTTCCGCGGTCGTGCCGCTTAGACCGATAATTTTTCCATCACATCATCAGCAATATCGAAATTAGCGGAAACGTTTTGCACATCATCGACGTCATCCAGCGCATCCATAAGCTTAAGCGCTTTTTCAGCCGTCTCGCCGTCAATGGCAATGTCATTTTGCGGGCGCCAAATAATCGTCGCCGCGCGCGGTTCGCCCAAACTAACTTCAAGGGCAGCCACCACAGTGTGCAAATCTTCCATGCTGCAGATAATTTCGTGGCCGTCTTCCGTGCTCTCAACATCGGCCGCGCCGGCCTCAATGGCGGCTTCAAAAACCGTCTCAGCATCGGCTGCGCTGGCGTCAAATTCAATCGATCCAACGCGGTCAAACATGAAGGAAACTGATCCGGTTTCCCCCAAATTTCCGCCGTTTTTTGAGAAACTCGTGCGCACTTCGGCAGCTGTCCGATTGCGGTTGTCGGTTAATGTCTCGACAATAACGCCAATGCCGCCAGGGCCAAAACCCTCATAGCGCACTTCTTCATAATTGGCATTATCAGCATCGCTACTGCGTTTCACAGCGCGCTCGATATTATCCTTCGGCATATTTTGCGCCCGCGCCGCCAAAATCGCTGTCCGCAAACGTGGGTTGGCGTCTGGGTCGGGCAAGCCCATTTTTGCCGCAACGGTAATTTCTTTTGCTAAACGGGCAAAAATTTTGGCGCGTTTTTTATCCTGAGCGCCTTTGCGATATTGAATATTCTTAAATTTTGAGTGGCCTGCCATGCTTCCATCTTTCGCCTTAACATCAATGACCCGTGGTCACGAATCAATTTCCTTAGATTAACCTGTCGGCGCCGATGAGGAAAGTCTGCCGCCAGAGCGCAAGGGTAAAATCGACGTCGCCAAACCGGTTTTGGCGTCGGTTTCGACCATCACCCCGCAAACTGTCGGCGTGCCGAGCGCTGGCGAGAACCGCCCATTGCGCAATTTCGTGGTAAACCGGCTCAATGGTTCGTGTTTATCCATGCCGATGACACTGTCATAATCGCCGCACATGCCAGCATCGGTTTGATAAGCCGTCCCTTCAGGCAAAATCTGCGCATCTGCAGTCGGCACATGCGTATGCGTGCCGACCACGAGGCTGGCGCGGCCATCGCAAAAATGCCCCATGGCCATTTTTTCTGAAGTTGCCTCAGCGTGCATATCAACAATGATTGCGTCAGCGACTTCGCCCAATGGGCTGGCTGCTAATTCGCGTTCAATGCAAGCAAATGGGTCGTCCAATGTTTCCATGAACAGACTGCCCATCACATTGACCACCAGCACTTGATAATCACCGGCCTGAAATAAACCCGCGCCGCGTCCCGGCGTGCCTTTGGGAAAATTGCATGGCCGCAAAAGTCGTGGCTCGTCAGCGATATAGCCCTGAATGGACTGCTGATCCCACACATGATTGCCAGTGGAAATCACATCAACGCCAGCGGCAAAAAACTCTTCGGCAATATCGGGCGTGATGCCAAAACCGCCAGCTGCATTTTCGCCATTGACCACGACAAAATCGAGAGCATATTGCTTACGCCACATGGGCACTTGTCGCACCACGGCTTCGCGGGCGGAGCGGCCAACAACATCGCCCAAAAATAAAAGTTTCATTGCCCTATCCTTACTTACTATCTCGGCGTCTCTGCGCGCGCAAAATCAATGTAACGCGCGTCACTCAATACGGCGTCGAGCGTCTGGTCATGCGGCTCAACCGGACAATTGTCAACCATTTGCATATCATAAGCCAGCCCAATCGCCCGAATGGGGCGCGCCGCGCGCAGCGTTTGCAATGTCCGGTCATAAGTGCCGCCACCGCGACCCAGTCGGTTTCCGTGTTGGTCAAAAGCCAGCAGCGGCAAAAACACGATATCAGGTTGGCAAGGATTGTTTGTCACCGGCGCGGCAATGCCAAGTTGATCGTCGGCCAAGGCGTCGCCGAATTGATAGGCCCGAAAACTGGCCGCTTGATCGGCCGCATGGCAAAATGGCAGACACAAATCATGGCCGTTGGATTGCACATAATGCAATAGCGGCCGCGGATCAATTTCGCTGCCGACCGGCAAATAAGCGGCGATGGTGAAACGCCCAGAGGGCAGAATAGAATGGGCTATAAATTGCTCGACAAGTGCATCACCGGCGGCTGCCGCATGGGCCTGATGATGCGCCTTGCGGTGAGCCAGTAAATTTTTGCGCAAAATGTGTTTGTCATTGGTCATCGAATATCGAAACGCCTAGCTGAAGTGGAACCGCCATGACCGTCACCTGCTGAATCCTCGGAGACCTACATGTGTAGGTGGGCACCGTGTGCAAAAGGCCACAGCCAATCGCAGTGACAGTTCCCTAAAGATTCGTAAGGCCCCGAACGTAAAGTGCAAATGTCGCGTCGGGCAGTTCCAATATCTATTATCTGCTTCTATTGCTCTGTCGGCAAGTCGCCATTCGCATTTGCTTGCGCCATGGCTTCAATTTTTTCCGCCGCTTGCGTTAAAGCCACCACCACGGCCTGCTCCATATCCTCCAAACGGGTCGATAAATTTTCGCGCGCCGCATCAACTTTGCCAGCATCGTTCTCGACGGCGGCTTTGTCGTGCTGCAAATCGCGCATTTCGCTGAGCATGGTCAAGCCGGCCAGCACCAGCAAATGACTATCGCTAATCGTCGCCGTTTGGTTCATGTCTTTCGCAATAAGCGCCACACGCGCCGCCAAATCGGCCGCCAATTTACTGACTTCAGCCTCATCACCATTGCGACACAGGATTTGGTAAGACCGCTCATTTACTTGGATGGTCATTTCAGCCATTAGTCATTCCCCATCGCTTGATCGATATGCATGATTGCTTTTTCGACATATTGCGTGGCCTTTTTATTGCGATTTTCAAGCTCTTGTTTTTGCTTTTTCAAAGCCGAGACATCGGCCCGCAAATGCGCGCATTGCACTTCAAGTGCCTCGAATTCAGCCTGTTTGGCTGCCGCGGCGCCATGAGTTTCATGTAATTGTGCGAGCGCTTTTTCAAGACGGTCTAGAACCTGCTGAATTTTTTGCATAGAATACCTCTGGTGCCAGCATAAGTGCTGCCGAGAAAGCCCGTCAATAGCTTAGGCTGGCAGTGACGCAAATCGGAGCAATAAAAAGCTGTTTACAGCTGACTGTGGATGGAAGTTAGAACAAGACTCTAAAAGGCGAATCTGGCATTGACTTACTTTGAGCTCACGGCCATTGTGCGGCGCATATTCGAAAGCCCCAGCGCTAAGCCTTAATGCCTAGGTTATGTAGAGGATGTATTATGTCTGCCAAGCAAGACGCAAAAAGTTCACAATCAGAAAAAAGTGGCGCTTCACTGCCGCTTCAACAAATGGCCAATGCCATTCGCGCCCTGTCGATGGATGCGGTGCAAGCGGCTAATTCTGGCCACCCTGGCCTGCCAATGGGGGCTGCTGATATTGCCACTGTCCTCTATACAAAGTTTCTAAAAATTGATCCTCTGTCGCCGCAATGGCCAGACCGCGACCGATTTGTTTTATCCGCTGGTCATGGCTCCATGCTGCAATATGCGCTGCATTATCTCGTTGGTTTCGCCGATATGACTTTGGAAGAAATTAAAAACTTCCGTCAATTGGGCGCCCGCACAGCTGGCCATCCGGAATATGGTCATGCAGCTGGTATTGAGACAACAACCGGCCCGCTCGGCCAAGGTATTTCAACTGCCGTCGGCATGGCTTTGGCTGAACGCATGATGAATGCGCGTTTTGGCGATGATTTGGTCGACCATTTTACTTATGTCCTCGCCTCAGATGGCGATTTGATGGAAGGCATTAGCCATGAAGCGATTTCAATCGCTGGACATTTGAAATTGTCAAAACTCATTGTGCTTTATGATGACAATGAAATTTCAATCGACGGGCCATTGAGCCTGTCGGAGTCTGGCGATGCGCTGAAGCGTTTCGAAGCGGCTGGTTGGGATGCCGTGCGCATTGATGGCCATGATTTCGACGCCATTGAAAAGGCCATTGCCACCGCCCGCCAGTCCGACAAGCCAAGCTTGATCGCCTGCCGCACGGTAATTGGCTATGGTTCACCGAATAAACAAGGCACATCAGGCTCGCATGGCGCGCCTTTGGGCGAAGATGAAATCGCCCTAACCCGCGAAGCCTTGGGCTGGAAAGCCGGTAGTTTCGAAGTGCCGTCAGATTTGCTCGACGCATGGCGCGTCGCTGGTCGGGCGCACGCCTCAAGCCGCAAAGCCTGGGAAGTGCGCATGCAGGAGCAATCGGCTGAAATTCGCAATCGTTTCGAACGGGTAACAGCCGGCACTTTGCCAAGCGCGCTCGATGAGGCGGTTGATGGTTACAAAAAACAATTGGCCGCCGAAAAGCCAAATTGGGCGACCCGCAAATCGTCAGAAGAAGTATTGAAAGCCTTGGTGCCGCATGTGCCAGAAATGATTGGCGGCTCGGCCGACCTAACGGGCTCCAATAACACCAAGACACCTGAACAAGCACCAATCTCAGCTGATGATTTCTCTGGCGGCTTTATTCACTGGGGTGTGCGCGAACACGGTATGGCGGCGGCGATGAACGGCATGGCCCTTCATGGCGGGTTTATTCCTTATTCAGGCACATTCCTTGTCTTTGCTGATTATTCACGGCCAGCCATTCGCCTGTCCGCTTTGATGGAACAGCGCACCATTCATGTGCTGACCCACGATAGTATTGGTCTTGGCGAAGATGGCCCAACGCACCAACCGGTTGAGCATTTGGCTGCCTTGCGCGCCATTCCGAACGTCAATGTATTCCGCCCTGCCGATGCCATTGAAACATTGGAATGCTGGCAATTGGCCTTGCAGGCTGAGAAAACCACCTCGGTTCTGGCCCTGACCCGTCAAGGCTTGCCGACTGTGCGCGATTATGAAGAACGCAATCTCTGCGCTTTGGGTGCCTATGAATTGGCCTCCGGTGGTGCCGAGGCTGACGTCACCCTAATGGCTTCCGGCTCTGAAGTTGAAATCGCCCTGCAAGCGCGCGAAATGCTGAAACAAGATGGTATTCATGCTCGCGTTGTTTCTTTCCCATGTATGGATTTATTTGAGAAACAACCGGCCTCGGTCAAAGCCGATATTTTGGGCAATACTAAAATGCGCATTGCCGTTGAAGCGGCCATTCAAATGAGTTGGGACCGCTATTTGCGCGAACAAGATTGCTTTATTGGCATGGAAGCATTTGGTGCCAGCGCGCCAGCCAATCAATTATTTGAACATTTCGGCATCACCGCTGAAGCAATTGCTGAAGCAGCCCGCAAGGGACTTGCCTAAAAGAGAGAAAAGGACATCACATGGCTATTAACGTTGCAATTAACGGTTTTGGGCGCATCGGGCGCTTGGTTTTACGCGGCATTATTGAGAGCGGTCGCAAAGATATTAATGTCGTCGCTATCAATGACTTGGGCACCATCGAAGCCAACGCCCATATGCTGCAATATGACAGTATCCATGGCCCTCTTAAAGCCAATGTGAAAGCGACAAAAACTGGCATCAGCATTAATGGCAAAGTGATTAAAGTCATCTCAGAACGCGACCCAGCCGCCCTGCCTTGGGGCAAGCTGAATGTCGATGTCGCCATGGAATGCACCGGCCTGTTCACCAGCCATGAAACCGCCAGCAAACATATTACAGCGGGCGCCAAGCGGGTTTTGGTTAGCGCCCCTGCCTCAGGTGCCGATTTGACTGTGGTTTATGGCGTCAACCACAAGAAATTGCGCAAAAGCCATAAGGTTGTATCTAACGCCTCATGCACCACCAATTGCTTGGCACCCGTGGCACAAGTGCTCGACAAAACCTGCGGCATTGCCCGTGGCTATATGACAACCGTTCATGCTTTCACTGGCGATCAGCGCACGGTGGATACGCTGCACTCAGACCCACGCCGCGCCCGCGCTGCGTCACTGTCTATGATCCCGACATCTACCGGCGCCGCCAAAGCAGTTGGTCTGGTGTTGCCGGAACTGGCTGGCAAACTTGATGGCACAGCCGTGCGCGTGCCGACACCAAATGTGTCAATGATTGATCTGGTGTTTGAAGCCAAAAAGAAAACCACAGTCGCAGAAATCAATGCCGCGATCAGCAAAGCCGCCAAAGGCCCGCTGAACGGCGTACTTGGTGTTTGCGATGCGCCTTTGGTGTCGATTGACTTCAACCACAACCCAGCCTCATCTACTTTTGATTTGACCCAGACGCAAATCGTCGACGGCAAATTAGTGCGCGTGCTGAGCTGGTATGACAATGAATGGGGCTTTGCCAATCGGATGAGCGACACAGCCGTTGCTATGGGTAAACTCGGCTAAGATGAGCGCCGCCCCATCCATTGAAAAGCTCATCAGCGACCATGCTCTTAAGGCCTTGAGCGGCGACATAGTTCTTATTCGCGCCGACCTCAATGTGCCGCTTAATGAGCAAGGAGACGTGCGCGACGCCACCCGCTTGACGCGGCTTTTACCGAGCCTAAAAACTCTGTCTGAAGCCGGTTTGCGGATCGGGGTTTTGTCACATTTCGGACGCCCGAAAGGCACAAGAAACGCTGAGATGAGCCTTGCACCAGTGGCCAAGGCTCTGGCTGGCCTGATCGGCCAAGATGTTGATTTTGCTGATGATTGCATTGGTCAAGTTGCGGCTGATGCGCTCAATGCCTTGCCTGCTGGCGGCATTTGCGTTTTGGAGAATACGCGTTTTCATGCTGGCGAAGAAGCCAATGATGCGGCTTTTGCGGCGGCTCTAGCGGCGCCGGCGGCGGCTTATGTAAATGATGCTTTCTCTGCCGCCCATCGGGCGCATGCGTCAACTGAAGCCATTACCAAATATCTGCCGAGCTATACTGGCCTTGCCATGCAGGCTGAATTAGATGCGCTGGATGCTGCTTTGGCCAATCCGGCGCGGCCTTTGGTGGCGGTTGTTGGCGGCGCGAAAATTTCCACTAAACTGGATCTGCTAAGCAATCTATCGGCCAAGGTTGATACGCTGGTAATCGGCGGTGGCATGGCCAATACATTTATCGCCGCACAGGGCCACAATATCGGCACCTCGCTATGCGAGGACACGATGCTCGATACGGCGCGTGACATTATGGCAAACGCCGAACAAGCTGGATGCCATATTTTACTGCCGCAAGATGTCGTGCTGGCCGATGCTTTTGCCGCCGGACAACAAGGCGAAACCTGTGCCGCCGATAAAGTGCCAGACGATAAGATGATTTTAGACGCCGGCCCGAAAGCGGTGGCCGATATTTGCGCCGCTTTTGACGCCGCCGCGACGGTTATTTGGAACGGCCCGCTTGGCGCCTTTGAAATTGAACCATTTGATCAGGCCACCAATGCCGCAGCCCGCCACGCCGCCGACTTAACTGGCGAGGGGAATCTTGTATCTGTGGCCGGCGGCGGTGACACAGTGGCGGCACTTAATCATGCGGGCGCTGGTGATCAATTTAGTTATGTCTCAACTGCTGGCGGCGCGTTTCTCGAATGGCTTGAAGGAAAGCCATTGCCGGGGGTCGACGCGCTGCGGCAATCAGAGACAGAAAGCTCAAAATAAACAAAAGGGGGATTTTCATGCGTAAACAAATACTTGAAGAAATTGCACAGGCCATGGTTGCTGATGGCCAAGGTATTTTGGCCGCCGATGAGAGCACCGGAACGATCAAAAAACGTTTCGACACAATCAATGTGGCCTCGACTGAGGATAGCCGCCGCGACTATCGCGAAATGTTGTTCCGCACCACGCAAGCCATGAAAGATAATATTTCTGGCGTGATTTTATACGATGAAACCATTCGTCAGAAAGCTGCCGATGGCACGCCGCTGACCGAGATTATGACCGCTGCTGGCTCACTGCCTGGCATTAAGGTTGATGCGGGCGCCAAAGACTTGGCCGGTCATCCGGGCGAAATGGTCACTGAAGGTCTCGATGGTTTGCGCGAACGCCTCAGCGAATATCACGCGCTTGGCGCAAAATTCGCCAAATGGCGCGCCGTGCTCAATATCACTGACACGGCGCCGAGTGCGGCCTGCCTGACAGCCAATACACATGCTTTGGCGCGCTATGCCGCCTTGTGCCAAGAAGCCGAAATCGTGCCGATTGTCGAGCCAGAAGTCATCATGGATGGCAGCCATTCGGTTGAGCGTTGCTATGAGGTAACAAGCGCCGCTTTGACAGCGCTTTATGAGCAATTGGCCAATCAGAATGTGCACCTTGAGGGCACTATTTTGAAACCAAATATGATTGTCTCTGGCACTGAAAACCCAGTGCAAGCTGATGTTCAGCAAGTGGCTGAAATGACGCTTGATTGTTTCCATAAATGCGTGCCGCAAGCGGTTCCGGGTATTGTTTTCTTATCCGGCGGCCAATCTGATGAATTGGCGACGGCGCATTTGGACGCGATGAATAAAATCGGTAACCTGCCTTGGAAACTGAGCTTTTCATATGGCCGTGCCCTGCAAGCCGCCCCGCTCAAAACATGGGGTGGCAAGGCGGAAAACGTGCCCGCCGCCCAAGCCGCCTTTGCCCATCGCGCGAAAATGAACGGTCTTGCTGCGCTGGGCCAATGGGATGCTGCACTCGAGGGCTAAGTGAGGCGCGAGAGCGGAGTTATTCTGCTTTTTTAGGCTTCATATCGACGACTTCAACTTGCGTGACATTGAGCAATGATTTGGCCTGCGCCACGATTTGCGCCGCATTGAGGCCGGCCAAATCATACATGCGCATTGGGTTATTGTGGTCGATATAATTGTCCGGCAACATTAAAGAGCGACATTTCAAGCCGCCATCAAGCAGGCCTTGAGTGGCCAGAAAATTCATGACATGGCTGCCAAAGCCGCCGATCGCGCCTTCTTCGAGGGTCAGCAAGATTTCGTGTTCGCGCGCCATGCGCAAAATCAAATCTGTGTCCAATGGTTTCATAAAACGCGCATCGACAACGCTGGTGCGATAGCCTTCGGCTTCTAATTGCTCGGCCGCCAAAAGCGCTTGTTCCGCCCGCGTGCCATAACTCAACAGGCAAATCCGTCCGCCTTGGCGCAGCACCCGCCCCTTGCCGATTTGTAAAATTTCTGGCTTGGCCGGCAAGGCAATACCTGTGCCTTCACCGCGCGGGTAACGCAATGCCGTGGGGTGCTCATCAAATGCCGCTTGCGTCGCCACCATATTGGTCAATTCCGCCTCATCAGCCGCTGCCATAAGCACCATATTGGGCAAGGTGCCGAGATAGGCCAAATCAAATGACCCAGCATGAGTTGGGCCATCGGCACCAACCAGGCCGGCGCGATCAATAGCAAAACGGACAGGCAGGTTTTGAATGGCCACATCATGCACCACCTGATCATAGGCGCGTTGCAAGAAGGTAGAATAAATCGCCGCAAAAGGCTTCATGCCCTCGGTGGCCAAACCAGCGGCAAAAGTCACCGCATGCTGCTCGGCAATGCCGACATCAAATGTCCGGTCGGGGAATTTATCGGCAAATTTATCAAGTCCAGTGCCCGATGGCATGGCCGCCGTAATGGCGACAATCGCATCGTCTTTTTCGGCTTCAGCGATCAAGGCTTGGGCAAAGACATTGGTATAACTTGGCGCGCTGGGCTTGGCTTTGGCCTGTTCGCCGGTCACCACATTAAAGGCTGACACGCCGTGATATTTATCATCTGAGGCTTCGGCAGGGGCGTAGCCGTGGCCCTTTTTGGTCACCACATGGACCATGATGGGCCCTTCTTTCATATTGCGGACATTTTCCAATACCGGCAATAAATGGTCGAGATTATGCCCGTCGATTGGGCCGACGTAATAGAAACCCATTTCCTCGAAAATCGTTCCGCCAGTCATAAAGCCGCGGGCATATTCTTCCATTTGCCGCGCTTTGTCTTGCAGACTATCGGGTAAATGGCTGGCAACATCTTTCATCAAGCGGCGGAAAGAGCGATAGGTCGTGCCTGACAAAAGCCGTGCAAAATAAGCACTCATGGCGCCAACAGGCGGCGCAATCGACATATCATTATCATTGAGAATAACCACCATGCGGCTTTTCTGACTGCCGGCATTATTCATCGCCTCATAGGCCATGCCAGCACTCATCGCACCATCGCCAATAACCGCCACCACATGATTGTCTTGCCCTTTAAGGTCACGCGCCACAGCCATGCCGAGACCAGCGGAAATTGAGGTGGAACTATGCCCCGCCCCAAATGGGTCAAAGACGCTCTCAGACCGTTTGGTAAAACCAGAAAGACCATCAGCCTTGCGCAAAGTGCGAATACGATCGCGCCGACCAGTGAGAATTTTATGCGGATAGGCTTGGTGGCCAACATCCCAAATAAGGCGATCATCAGGCGTGTTAAACACATAATGCAAGCCAACTGTCAGCTCAACAACACCAAGACCAGCCCCCAAATGACCGCCGGTTTCCGATACGGCTGAAATGGTCTCACGACGCAACTCATCGGCCAATTGGCGCAAATCCGCCGCCGATAATTTTCGCAAATCAGCAGGCTCGTTGATAGTGTCCAGAAGTGGTGTCTGATCAGTCACAATAACTCCAAAATTCTTCATTCTTCTATCAGCTATTGCGGTGGATAACAAATGCCGCCGCTTGTCGCAGAACATCGGCGCGCGCATCAAACACATCCAAATGCGCGACGGCTTGCTCAATCAAAAGACTGGCCTGATCATGCGCCCGCCCGACACCCAAAAGAGAGGCAAATGTGGTTTTATTCTGCTGCACATCCTTGCCAATGGTTTTGCCAACATCATCGCGGCTGCCGCGCACATCGAGCACATCATCGGCGATTTGAAAGGCCAGCCCGACATCATGCGAATAACCCAATAGCGCTTGGCGCTGTTCGACCGTGGCATTGCCTAAAATGGCACCTGCCTCAACCGCGAAACTGATTAAGGCACCGGTTTTCATTTTCTGCAGCCGTGTCAGCCCACCGGCATCGAGATCAAGATTGGGCGACAACATATCAATCATCTGCCCGCCGACCATGCCGTGCATACCGGAGGCTTTGGCCAATTGCGCGACCAGTTCGAGGCGCACTTGCGGCGAGCTATGGGTCGCTTCATGGGCGAGAATTTCATAGGCCAAGGCCTGTAAGGCATCGCCCGCCAGAATTGCCGTCGCCTCATCATAGGCAATATGCAGGCTTGGTTTATTGCGCCGCATATCGTCGTCATCCATGCTCGGCAAATCATCATGAATCAGCGAATAGCAATGCACAGCTTCAATCGCCGCCGCCACGCGCACGGCTTGATGTTCCTCAACATCGAAAATCGCCGCTGAGGCGCAGCATAAAAGCGGGCGGAAACCTTTGCCATTGGACAGAGCCGAATAGCGCATGGCCTCGAACAACCAACTTTCGGGCCCATCGGGCACGGCCAAAAGCGTATCGAGTTTTTGACTAACGAGAAAATTCACCCGGTCCAAGGATTCCATGAAACCGGCATCCGACATTTTACTCGGCATCCAAAGCCTCAGTGCCGGCACCGGCACTGGTGATTTTTTCAATACGGGCCTGCGCATTTTGTAGTTTTTCGTCGCAATAGGCCCGCAATTGGCTCCCGCGCTGATAAATATCGATCGACTCTTCGAGCGCCACATCGCCGGTTTCGAGGCGGTCGACAATGGTTTCCAATTCACTCAGAGCCTGTTCAAAACTCATTTCGCGGATATCTCTATCAATCTCAACTTTATTGGTCATGATTGCTCCTAGGCAGCTTTTTTACAAAAATAGGCAACACCGCCATCGTCAATGTCCATTTTCAACGCGCCGCGATGCACCAAACACATTAAATGCGATAGGCTCTCACCGGTCGCCATGAAAAACACATCAGGGCCAATGGGACGTTTAAACAAACATGAAAAAACCTCTTTATCAACCGCGCGATGCGGTTCGGCGCAGACCTCAGTGAGACGCGCCAGAGATTTTTCATGACCACTGATCAACGCATTAAGACGCTCATGCAAGCCGTAGAAAGGTTCATTATGGGCTGGCAGCACAAGCAAATCCGACGGCAATACCGCAACCAAACGGGCGCAACTATCAATCCAATCTTGTAGCGGATTGCCAAATGGCTCGGTCGGGAACAATGACACATTTGACGAAATCCGCGGGATTACCTGATCGC
This sequence comes from Rhodobiaceae bacterium, assembly GCA_038105345.1. Lineage (GTDB taxonomy): Bacteria > Pseudomonadota > Alphaproteobacteria > RS24 > RS24 > JAHEGN01. Next base: position 1,243 of record JAYOCI010000032.1, on the reverse strand, counting down.
CGGAAATCAATAATTTCAGCTCCTCACAATACAGGCAAATATGCTCTGGCGCATGGCCGGAGCCAACTTCAACCCGCCAAATGCGCCCGCCAATGGATAATTCCTGCCCCTGTTGCAAGCGCCGATAGGCTTGCGGTAACTCATGAATATGTTCACCAAAACCGCCAAACCGCGCTTGATAACGCGCCAGACCCTCGTCGTTAAAGCCGGCCGCTTTGTAAAACCGAATGGCTTCTTCGGGCGCTTTGCGACCCGTATCAGCAGCCATGGCGCGGCACATTAAATAATCCGTGCGCGACATATAAAACTGCGCATCAAAACGTTTCACCAACCAACCGGCAAGGCCAACATGGTCGGGGTGCATATGGGTGACGATAACTTTTTTAATCGGTTTGCCGCCCATAAAGCCAGCAAATAGGTTCTCCCATTGCTGCCGCGAGCTATCTATGTCGACGCATGTGTCGACCACCGTCCAGCCATCATCATCTTCCAGCAGCCACAAATTAATATGGTCCAGCGTATAGGGCAGCACCATGCGTATCCAATAGACCCCCGGCGCGACCTCGATAACATTATTGGTCTCTGGCAAGCTCTCAAATGGGTAGCTCAAGCCATGCGCTTGGTCTCTTTGTTTCATATCGGACATATATTTTCCTTGCTCTGGCACTTCAGTATTAATTTCGCTATAAGTTGCGACTAGAATATGGCCTATCAATGGGAATAGCAATTACTGAGGTAAAAATGACCAATACGACGAAAAAACCAAGGCATACGGCGCTTATTACGGGCGCGTCGGCAGGTATTGGGCGCGATTACGCACGCTATTTAGCGGCCCGCGACTATGACCTTGTTTTGACCGCCCGTCGTACCGACAGACTTGAAGCATTGGCCAGCGAATTAACCGCCGGCTTTGGTGTCAAAGTGACTGTGCTAACGGCCGATTTGGTGGAAGCCGATGCGCCCGCGCAATTGGCCGCCACGCTAAAAAAGAAACGCATTCACATCGACTATTTGGTGAATAATGCCGGCTATGCCGTGCCTGGACTTTTTGAGCAAGCCGCTTGGCGGGCGCAAAGCGATATGATTCAGGTGATGGTCACGGCGGTTACTGAATTTTGTCATATTTTTGCGCCGCAAATGGCCGCCCGCGGATATGGCCGAATTGTCAATGTCGCATCGGTTGCCGCATTTCTGCCCGGCACCAAAGGCGGCACATTATATAGTCCGGTTAAAGCCTTTGTGA
>JAYOCI010000031.1:0-15060 GCA_038105345.1 Rhodobiaceae bacterium | reverse complement strand
GCTGTTGAACGCACGCTCATTGCCGCCGACACATCGCGCGCCAAACGCGCCACAGTGATTGATAAAATGGCCGCTGCCTATATTTTGCAGGGCGTGTTGGATTTGCTGAATCGCGACTAAATAAGCGCATCGTATTTGACGCGCAAAACCACTTGCCAGAATCTCGCGCGAAGCCTATACACTATTGCTTTAATGGATAGTACACAGGTCAGCTTCACCTTCCCGCATCGAGACCTTCTCGGTATCGAGGGCCTATCCGTTTCAGACATCACCCATTTGCTTGATTTATCCGACGCCTATGTGGCGCATAATCGGCAGCGCGATAAAAAAACCTCGACGCTGCGAGGACGCACGCAAATTAATTTATTCTTCGAAAGCTCGACACGCACGCAAAGTTCTTTTGAGCTGGCTGGCAAACGGCTCGGTGCCGATGTGATGAATATGAGCGTCGCCGCTTCCGCCGTGAATAAGGGCGAAACCCTGCTCGACACAGCCGTGACCCTGAATGCCATGAACCCAGACCTGCTGGTCGTCCGCCACGCCGATAGTGGTGCGGTTGAACTGCTGGCGCAAAAAGTATCTTGCGCCGTGCTTAATGCTGGCGACGGGGCGCATGAACACCCAACCCAAGCCTTGCTCGATGCACTGACCATTCGCCGCCGTCTGGGGCATTTGGAAGGCCTTCGAATTGCCATTTGTGGCGACATCACCCATTCGCGTGTGGCCCGCTCAAACCTGTTATTGCTCAATCGCATGGGCGCTCATGTGCATTTGATTGGCCCGCAGACCTTACTGCCCTCAGGGGCTGAGCAATTAGGCGCCTCGGTGTTTACCTCCATGCGCGAAGGCCTCGAAGGATGCGATATTGTGATGATGCTGCGGGTGCAAAATGAACGCATGTCCGGCGCTCTCATTCCATCGGTTCGCGAATATTATCATCTCTATGGCCTAAACCGCGAAAAGCTCAGCTATGCAAAACCTGGCGCCCTTGTGATGCACCCCGGGCCAATGAACCGCGGTGTGGAAATTGATAGCGCCATCGCCGATGACCCTGAAATCAGCCTTATTCGTGATCAAGTCGAAATGGGGGTTGCCGTGCGCATGGCTGTGCTGGAAACGCTGGCGGCCAATTTAATCAATGATAGCGGAGCCGTTGATGACTGATGCGCCCCTTTTCGCCTTTGTTAACGCGCGGCTCGTCGATCCGGCGCAAGACCGCGATGAAATCGGCGGCCTGCTGATTCAAGGCGATCGGATTGTCGATAGCGGGCCAGATATTATTGTCCCAAGCGACGCCGAAACCCTTGATTGCACGGGACTGACGCTATTGCCCGGTCTTGTCGATATGCAAGTTTTCACCGGAGAACCTGGCGAAGAGCACCGCGAAACTCTGGCCACAGTGTCACGCGCGGCGGCGGCTGGCGGGGTCACGAATTTGGCGATGATGCCGAACACTTCGCCGGTGATTGATGACGCGGCATTGGTCGATTATGTGCTGCGTCGCGCCCGCGCCACGTCAATTGTGCGCATTCACCCAATGGCGGCCATCACCAAAAATTGTGAAGGCACGCATATGTCTGAATTCGGCCTGCTGCAAGAGGCCGGTGCCATCGCCTTTACCGATGGTGATAAGGCAGTGATGAACGCTTTAACCATGCGCCGCGCACTTTCCTATGCGGCCAATTTCGACGCGCTGATTATGCAACATGCCATGGATGCGGATTTGCAAAGCGCTGGCGTGATGCATGAGGGTGAACTGGCGACGAGATTGGGACTGACAGGTATTCCAGTGGCGGCAGAGACCGCCATTATTGACCGCGACCTGCGACTTGTTGAGCTGACCGGCGCGCGTTACCACATTGCCCAAATTTCCGCCGCTGACAGTGTCTCCGCCATTCGCGCCGCGAAAGCGCGCGGGCTGAAAGTTAGCTGCTCCGTGTCGGCGACCCATTTAATGCTCAATGAAAACGACGTTGAAAGCTATCGGACATTCGCCAAATTAAATCCACCGCTGCGCAGTGAAGGCGATCGTCTGGCGCTGGTGGACGGCATTGCCGATGGCACGATTGATGTGGTGGTGTCGGGCCATAATCCGCAAGACGCGGAAGCCAAACGGCAGACTTTTGCGCAAAGCGCCTATGGCACAGTCGGCGTTGAAACCCTCCTCGCAGGTTTATTGACCCTGCACCATGCTGACGGCATTGATTTGAAATCATTGTTGGCCACAGTGACATCAAGACCGGCCGCGCTCTTGGGTCTTGAAGCAGGCTCTTTAGAGGCTGGAAATAAAGCTGACTTCTCGCTAGTTGACCTTGACGCCCCATGGATTGTCGACGCTGATAATTTGCGCTCAAAATCTAAAAATGCAGCCATTGATGGAAGAAAACTTCAAGGTGTTGTTGAAGCATGCTATGTTTCGGGCAAGCGCATATTTGATTTGGGAGGACAAAAATAATGAGCGAGCAACTTCTTTTGGTAGTGAGTATTGTTTTGGCCTATGGACTTGGATCAATTCCGTTTGGCCTGCTGTTTACGCGCTGGGCCGGACAAGGCGATATTCGCGCCATTGGCTCGGGCAATATTGGCGCAACAAATGTTCTGCGCACTGGCAGTAAATTACTGGCCGCCTTAACCCTGCTGGCCGATGCCGCCAAAGGCTTTTTCGCAGTGATGATTGCTTGGCGTTTGGCCGGTGATTATGCCGCCACTTTGGCCGCTCTGGCGAGCCTGATTGGCCATGTTTTTCCCGTCTGGTTGAATTTCAAAGGCGGCAAAGGCGTCGCTGTCTTTATCGGCGCCATGCTGATGCTGTCACCTTTAACCGGTATTAACTTTTTGCTGCTATGGATTATCATAGCCATTGTTTCGCGGCGTTCTTCACTGGCCGCCATTGTCGCTTTTCTGGCGACGCCAGTGTTGCTGCATCTATTGGGCGAAACGGCAGCGTTTCAAGCCAGCCTTGTCATGGTGGTAATCTCGCTTTGGGCGCATAGAGAAAATATATCTCGCCTTTTAGCTGGCAGTGAGCCCAAAATCGGCCATTAGGTCTTTAACTCAGTAACAGGCGAAAAGCCTGCGCGTACATACCTCTAATAAAATAATAATGAGGAGAGGCGTTGTGCCACAGAGCCATGAATCTATGTCGTCGGTGCCAAATCCGACGCCCCCTGTCATATCCGATGAGAGGTTGCAGAGTTATTTACAATTAGCTCGCACCCCGTCTATTGGGCCGATTACTTTTCAGCGCCTGATGCAACTCTACCCGTCACCGCAAGAAGCGCTGGCCGCCTTGCCAGAACTGGCGGCGCGCGGCGGGCGCAAATCACCATTGAAAACGGCCAGCCGCGATGAGGTGAAAAAAGAAATCGACACCACCATAGCCCATGGTGGGCATTATTTGATTTATGGTGAACAAGGATATCCCAGCGCCCTCTCACATATTGCTGACCCGCCAATTGCGCTTGCCGCGCATGGCCATATGTCACTTCTGCATAAACCGACGCTGGCGATTGTCGGCGCCCGCAATGCTTCGGCGGCGGGTCAAAAAATTGCTGAAACCCTGAGCCACGAACTGAGCGGGCGCGGTTTAATCATGGCCTCCGGCTTGGCGCGGGGCATTGATGCAGCTGTTCATCGGCAAGCACTGAGCGGCGGCACGATTGCTGTCTTGGGCAATGGCATTACCCATGCCTATCCGCGCGAAAACACCGATTTGCAAAATGCCATTCTCGCTCAGGGTTTGGTGCTGACCGAAAACCACCCGCATAGCCAACCGCAGGCCAGCCAGTTTCCGCGCCGCAATCGAATTATTTCGGGATTATCCTTAGGGGTTATCATTGTCGAGGCGGCGCGACGTTCCGGCTCACTCATCACGGCGCGTTTGGCCAATGAACAGGGCCGCGAAGTTATGGCCGTGCCTGGCTCACCCCTTGATGCGCGTTGTCATGGGTCGAATAATTTAATTCGCCAAGGGGCGCATTTGATCGAAAATGCCGATGATGTGTTGAACATTATTCAGCCCTTGCTTGATGTGCAGGCATTACGCGCCAAACCGTCGCGCAAATTACGGCTGCAAAGATCAACCCCGCGCAGCCTGACCAGCCAGCAAAGAAGCGTCATTACCCGCTTGCTCGGGCCAGTGCCGATCAGCGTTGACGAATTGGTGACTTGCAGCAATGAGCCAGTGCCGATTGTCTATTTGGCGATTTTAGAACTGCAATTGGCCGGACGATTAATACAGGATGCAGATGGCAAAATTAGTCTTTTGGATGCTTGAACAATGCATCAATTGACGGGTGTCCAAAAAGTGACGATTTGACAGACGCCTCAATTTTGCCCATATGATGCGCGCTGAACAGCTAATGAGGCATGACATGGAAGTTGTTATTGTTGAGTCGCCAGCCAAGGCGAAAACCATCAATAAATATTTAGGCGACAATTTTATTGTTCTCGCTTCCTTTGGTCACGTCCGCGATTTGCCAGAAAAAAATGGCTCAGTTGATCCCGACAATGATTTCTCTATGGCATGGGAAGAACAAGGCGACGCCAAAAAGCGCCTGTCTGATATTGCCAATGCGGTTAAAGGCGCAGACCGTTTGGTGCTGGCCACTGACCCCGACCGTGAAGGCGAAGCCATTAGCTGGCACGTTTTGGAAGTTCTGCGCAAAAAGAATGTTTTGAAAGACACAGAAGTGTGCCGCGTTGTGTTTAACGCCATTACCCGTAATTCGGTTCTCGAAGCCATGGCTAATCCGCGCCAGATTGATGAGAAATTGGTCGACGCTTATTTGGCGCGCCGCGCCCTTGATTATCTCGTCGGCTTTAACTTATCGCCCGTGCTATGGCGCAAACTACCCGGCTCGCGTTCAGCTGGCCGCGTGCAGTCGGTGGCCCTGCGCCTGATTTGCCAGCGCGAGCTGGAAATTGAAGCCTTTGTGCCGCGCGAATATTGGTCGGTCGATACTGAGTTCACCACCGGCTCCGGCGACAGTTTTCCAAGCCGTTTGACCCTTCATCAAGGTGAGAAACTCGATAAATTTTCAATCAGCGATGAAGCAAGCGCCAAACAAGCCGAAGCGGCCATCGCCAGCGCCAGTTTCAGCGTCGAAAATGTCGAGAGCAAGCCGGGCCAGCGCAATCCAGCCGCCCCATTCACCACCTCGACCTTGCAGCAGGAAGCCTCGCGCAAATTGGGCTTTAACGCCAAGCGCACCATGCAAGTGGCGCAGCTATTATATCAAGGCGTCACCATTGACGGCGAAGAAACCGGTCTGATTACCTATATGCGAACCGATGGCACGCAAATCGCCCCCGAGGCCGTGACCGAAACCCGACAAATTATTAGCGAAGATTTCGGTAGTGATTACCTGCCCGAAAAACCGCGCGTCTATGAGACGAAAGCTGCCAATGCGCAAGAAGCCCATGAGGCGATCCGTCCGACCTCTTTGGCGCGACGCCCCGATCAGGTCGGCAAATATCTCGACCAAGACCAAGCGCGTCTTTATGAGCTGATATGGAAACGCACTATGGCATCGCAAATGGAGAGCGCCCGCGTTCAACGCACAACCATTACCATTAGCAGCCAAGATCACTTAACGGGTCTGCGCGCGTCTGGAACAGTGATTACATTTGCCGGCTTTTTAAAGCTCTATGAAGAAGGCAAAGACGATAGTGACGACGAAAAAGACGGCCCTAACCTGCCACAGGTTTCGGCTGGTGAGGCTTTAACCGTCAGTAAAATTTCGCCTGAGCAACATTTCACCGAGCCGCCACCGCGCTATAGCGAAGCGACATTGGTTAAGCGCATGGAAGAATTGAGCATTGGTCGACCATCGACTTATGCCAGCGTTCTCTCGGTTTTGCGCGAGCGCGATTATGTGGTCATGGATCGCAATCGCTTTATCCCGCAAGACAAAGGCCGCTTGGTGGTAGCGTTTTTGGAAAACTTCTTTGAACGCTATGTCGAATATGATTTCACCGCTGCGCTGGAAAGCGATCTCGATAAAGTATCGGACGGCTCACTGAGCTATAAAGAAGTGCTGGCGCGCTTTTGGGAAGATTTCCATGCGACGGTCGAGCAAACCATGGAAATTCGCAACACCCAAATTCTCGATACGATGAATGAGGTTTTGGGCGCGCATATTTTCAAGGACACAGGCAATGGCGACCCGCGCAAATGTCCAAAATGCGGCGAAGGCCAATTAAGCCTGAAAACCGGCCGTTTTGGTGCCTTTGTCGGCTGCACACTCTATCCTGACTGCGGCTTCACACGGCCTTTCGCCGGTGAACAAGCCGAGCAAGGCGATATTGAACGATTGCTCGGGCAAGACCCAGAAACCGGCCTTGATGTGAATATTAAAGATGGTCGTTTCGGTGCCTATATTCAGCTTGGGGAAGCCGTTGAAAAAGGCGATAAGCCAAAACGCGCGGGTATTCCAAAAGGCAAAACACCGGCTGAGATGACCCTCGATTATGCGCTTTTATTGCTGTCGCTGCCGCGCCTTGTTGGTGTGCATCCAGAAACTGGTGATGAGATTATGGCCGATATTGGCCGCTATGGCCCGTATATTAAGGCTGGTAAATTATCGGCCAGTTTAGAAAACCCAGATGAGGTTTTTGAAATCGGCGTCAATCGCGCCGTCACGGTGATTGCTGAGCGCAAAGCCAAAGGGCCAGCGCGTGCCTCTGGCGGCAGTGTGATTAATGATTTGGGCGAACACCCGGACGATGGCAAACCCGTGCGGGTGATGGATGGCCGTTTCGGGCCTTATGTCAAATATGACAAAGTTAATGCAACCATTCCGAAAGACGAAGACCCTGCCCAGTTAACACTGGAACGCGGGTTAGAACTGATTGCCGCGCGTATCGCCAAAGGGCCAGCCAAGAAAAAAACCCGAAAAGCAGCGCCGAAGAAGAAAAAGGCGTAGTATTTGGCTTATTTCCCAACCCGTGACGACATTGTAAAATTTGTCGGCGAGCAATCGGGCAAAGTTAGCAAAAGAGACATCGCCAAAGCCTTTCAGATAAAAGGCTCTGACCGCATTCCATTAAAAAAACTATTGCGTGAAATGGCCGCCGAAGGCCTGCTCGACGGCAGCCGCAAGGGCGGTTTGCAGCGGGCTGGCGATTTGCCAAATGTCTGCGTTATTCGGGTCACCGGCTATGACCGCGAAAACGGTTTAATGGCGCGCGCCGTGAACGATGGCGAGATATTGGATGGCGACGACGCGCCGCATATTCAGATTGATGAAACGGCGCCGCGTAATCGCAATCACCGCACCGTTACTGTGGTGCCTGGCGATACGGCTTTGGCGCGTCTGCGGCGTCTTGCCGATGGCCATTATATGGCGCGCATTATTCGCAAATTGGGCGGCTCTGAAGGACAAATTATCGGCCAGCTGATACGCCGCGCCGACGGCTTATGGATTAGCCCTGCTGACCGGCGTGAGCGCTATGAATTTCGCGTTACCGAAGCCGGTGAGGCGGCCGAGGGCGATTTGGTTATTGGTGAAAAACTCTCCTCACCGCGTATGGGCGCGCGCAAGGCCAAGATTGTTGAAACGCTGGGTCCGGCAGATGCGCCCAATGCTTTCTCGCTCTTGGCGATTGCCGAGCAAGGCATTGCCACAGTGTTTCCAGATGCGGTTTTGGCCGAGGCTGAGGCGATTAAGGAAGCAACCAGCCAAAGCCATGAAGATTTAACCGACATCCCCTTTGTGACCATTGATCCGCATGACGCGCGCGACCATGATGACGCGGTTTACGCCGCTGCCGATGATCATCCAGATAATCAGGGCGGTTATATTCTATGGGTGGCGATTGCCGATGTGGCGGCCTATGTCACACCAAATTCAGAAATGGACCGCGAGGCCAAAAAACGCGGTAATTCCGTCTATATGCCTGATCGCGTTGTGCCAATGCTGCCGGAACGATTGTCGACCGATTTATGCTCCTTGCGGGAAAAACAAATCCGCCCATGCCTTGCCGTGCGCATGACAATTAACGCCCAAGGCCGCCGTATTGACCATAAATTTCATCGCGGGCTCATGCGCTCGGCCGCCAAACTCAGCTATCAACAAGCGCAGGCGGCTTTTGATGGCAGCGTTGAAGATGCCTTTGCCGCCCTCGATAAACCGGTCTTGCAGCCCCTATGGCAGGCCTATCAGCTGATGGCTGAGGCCCGTGAAGCGCGCGCGCCGCTCAATATCAATCGCCCAGAACGACGTATTGAACTCAATGATGATGGCCAAATCGCCCGTATTTATATTCCGCCGCGGCTTGAAGCCCACCGTTTGATCGAAGAAATGATGGTTGCGGCCAATGTCTGTGCGGCTGAAACATTGGAACGCCATAAGCGCACGTTGATTTACCGCATACATGACGCGCCGCCAGCCGAGCGCGTGCGTGCCTTGGCAGATTTCATTCGTCCCATGGGCATTAAATTATCGCTCGGCCAAACCCTGTTACCGACCATGTTCAACCGCCTGATGGAATTTGCCGCCGAAGGCGAACATGCACCAAGCGTATCAGAGGCGGTCTTGCGGACCCAATCGCAAGCCATTTATGCGACTGAGAATATCGGGCATTTTGGCCTTAATCTGGGGCGTTATGCGCATTTCACCTCGCCCATTCGCCGCTATGCTGATTTGACCGTGCACCGCGCGCTAATTGCCGCTTTAAAATTTGGCGATGATGGGCAAACCGCTGAGGAAGCCGAAAACCTAGCCGATATTGCAGAGGCAATCTCGCTGACCGAGCGCAATGCCATGTTGGCTGAGCGCAAAGCCTCCGACCGCTATTTATCGGCCTATATGGCAAAACAAATTGGCGATAGTTTCACTGGCCGGATTTCCGGCGTTTCGCGGGCTGGCCTATTTGTTAAATTGGACGATAGCGGGGCCGATGGGCTGATCCCGATTTCGCGGCTTGGCGATGAGCGGTTTTATGCCGATGAAGATAATTTGACGCTATCGGGCGGCTCAACCGGATTAACCTTTCGCATTGGCCAAGAAGTTGCTGTAAAATTAGAGGAAGCCACGCCGATTCAGGGGGGGCTGGTGTTCGCCCTTGAAGATGGTGGCAGTTACGAAACAACAAAGCGACGGCCCGCCCGTCGCGCCAGCCACCCGGGTCAAAGGCGCGGTGGCGCAAATTCAAAGTATAAACCGAGAGGACGACGTAGCCGATGAATTCTGAAAACCTATTGCAAGAACCCCGCCAACGCGGCCAAGCCATGTGGCGTGGTGCGCGTGGCAAATGCCCAGCTTGCGGGGAAAAGCATTTGTTTCGGGCCTATTTGAAAGTCAGCGATGATTGCCCATCATGCGGATTGAATTTAAGCGGCCACCAAGCCGATGACGCGCCGCCCTATTTTACCATTTTCATCGTTGGCCATATTATTGTGCCGGTCGCCCTTTTGGTTGAAAAGCTCTATTCACCGCCGCTTTATGTTCATGCGCTTGTGTTCAGCTTATTGGCCATACTTGCCAGCCTAATATCCTTGCCGATTGTCAAAGGCGCGGTTGTCGGCTTGCAATGGGCCTTGCGTCTGCATGGTTTTGGCAATGATAACAAAGACGTAACGGCGGCTAGATGATGAGCAAGACACAAAATACAATTGGCCATACAAAGGCCGGCCCGGGAGAATATAACGAACCTGGTGCCAAAGCCGTGCGCCCTCGCGAAGCCTCGACGCTAATTATTGTGCGGCAAGAAGATCAGCCGAAAATCTTGATGGGTAAACGCGCCGCCAGCCATAAATTCATGCCCAATAAATTCGTCTTTCCCGGCGGTCGCCTCGATATGATTGACCAAAGACTGAAAGTCGATTCAGATTTGCAGCAATCCGTGCTGCAACGCTTGCAAAAAGACACACGCAAAAGCGTCAGTGAAAATAAATTGCGGGGTCTGGCTTTGGCGGCGATTCGCGAGACATTTGAAGAAACCGGCCTGATTATCGGCCGCAAAACTACTGATTTACCAACCACCAGCCACACTGGCTGGCGCGATTATTTTGCCCATGGCGTGACACCACCGTTGGAAGCCATGGATTTCATCGCCCGCGCCATCACGCCGACTTATCGCTCGCGGCGTTTTGATACGCGGTTTTTCATGATTTATGATGACCATATTCATACTGACCCAGAAGATACCGGCAAAGCCTCCGGCGAATTGCTTAATTTGCATTGGTTGACATTGCCCCAAGCACGCGACCTTGACCTGCCAGCCATCACCCGACAAGTTCTTGATATTGTTGAAAAACGCATGGCTTTAAGCAAGGCCGAGCAATTTAAGGCTGACGCTCCTTTCGTGCGTTTCATTCGTGGCAAGCCGGTCATCACCGCTTTGTCTCATAGAACTTGACTTTAAGCGGTAAATGCCTATCTTCACGCCCACGCGCCAAAGGTGGCGCACGAATTTTAAGGAATTGAGCCATGGCTAAACCAACAACCGTCAAAATTAAGCTGGAAAGCACGGCTGGAACCGGGTTTTTCTACGTAACCAAGAAAAACGCCCGCACCATGACCGAAAAAATGGTGGTCAAAAAATACGATCCGGTTGTGCGTAAGCACGTCGAATTTAAGGAAAACAAGATTAAGTAAATCCGGTTTTTCCAATAAGAGGCGCCCTCGAGGCGCCTATTTTATTGTACGCAGCAACGAACGGGCTAAATTATCTTCATGGAACAAGAACAAGCAGAGATATTGGCCCTGAAGGCACTGAGCTATCTAGCCAGCCTCGAAGAGGAGATGGAGCGCTTTTCTGCCCTATCCGGCATTGGCTCAGCCGATATTATGGAGCGTGCTAGTGACCCTGAATTATTGGCCGGTGTTGTTGATTTTTTTCTGGCCCATGAAGACTTGCTGACGGAATTTTGTGCCGCGCATGACTATCATCCAGAGACCCCTTTGCGGGCGCGCCAAGCCCTGCCCGGCGGCGACTTGCCCCACTGGACGTAAAACGGAAAGAATGAGTATGACGCGTGAAGCCCCCCATGATGATATTTTGCTGCAATTACGCGAGTTGGACATTGACCCTGACCGGCCATTAATCATCAGTGACGCCGATGAAGTACTGCTGAAATTCATGGCTCGTTTGGAGCATTATTTGCAGACCAAGGGCTTATGGATTGACCTCACACGTTTTGCCATTAGCGGCAATATTAAATCAATCGAGACCAATGAACCGGTCGAAGTGCCGAATATGATTGACGATTTTTTTGCCACGCAAACTTTGCACATTGAAGCTGCACCGGGGGCGGCCCAAGCGATTAACCAGCTTTCCGAAAAAGCACAAGTCATTGTGTTGACCAATTTACCGGCCAGCGAAAAGCAATTGCGGATTGATAATCTGGCCAGTCATGGCATTGATTTTCCGGTGGTGATTGGCTCTGGCCTGAAAGGCCCAGCGGTGGCTTGGCTGGCGCAAGATATGCGAGCGCCGGTTTTCTTTCTTGATGATATACCGCACAATATCGACAGCGTCGCCGAACATGCGCCAGAGGTTCATCGCATCCATTTTATTGCCGACCCACGTTTGGCTAAATTGATCGGCCCTGCCAAAGGAGCCAACCAACGTATTGATGTCTGGGAAGAAGCCTATGAGTGGATCAACGACAAAATCAACGCCCATGTCGGAGGATAAGCAGCCGGTTATTTGCCGCGACTGCGCCCAAATCAACCATCTGACAATTGACCCACCGGTCAAGCGCTGCCCAAATTGTCAATCGCCACGGCTGCTCAAACATGATGAATTGCTCACCCTTGGCATTGCGCATTTAGATTGCGATGCCTTTTACGCTGCGGTTGAGAAGCGCGATAATCCTGAATTGCAAGATAAGCCAGTGATTATTGGCGGTGGCCGTCGCGGCGTTGTTTCCACCTGCTGCTATATTGCGCGTATTTATGGCGTGCATTCGGCCATGCCAATGTTTCAAGCCTTGGCCGCTTGTCCCGACGCCGTGGTTGTGCCGCCAAATATGGAAAAATACGCCCAAGTCGGCGGCCAAGTTCGGCAAATGATGCAAGACCTAACGCCGCTTGTTGAGCCCCTATCGATTGACGAAGCATTTATGGATTTGCGCGGCACGCATCAGCTGCATGGTGGCGCGCCGGTTCAAACGCTGGTCAATTTGGTGAAGCGCATTGAGCAAGAAATCGGCATTAGTGTGTCGATTGGACTGAGCCACAATAAATTTCTCGCCAAATTGGCCTCCGATATTGATAAGCCAAAAGGCTTTTCCCTGATTGGCGAGGCCGAAACCCTCAGTTTTCTTGCCAGCTTGCCAGTTGGGCGATTATGGGGCGTCGGCAAGGCCATGCAGGCGCGATTGGAGCGCGACGGCATTCGCCATGTATCGCAGTTGCAAAATATGGATGAAAGCGATCTGGTGCGCCGCTATGACAGTTTAGGGCTGCGCTTGGCGCGGCTATCGCGTGGCCAAGACACTCGCACCATTACCCCGCGGGCGCCGAATAAGAGTATTTCCAGCGAAACCACCTTTAACGAAGATTTGAGCGATTATGAGGCCTTGGAAAAACATTTATGGCGTCTGAGCGAGCGCACAGCGCAAAGATGCAAAAAACAAAATATGGCCGGCAAAACCATTGTTCTGAAATTGAAAGCCGACCGCTTTAGCGCCTTGACCCGCAATCACGCCCTGCCCAATGCCACACAATTGGCTGATATTATTTTTGCAACCAGCCGCCAAATGCTGCAACAGCTGATGAAAGATAAGCCCGGCACGGCCTATCGTTTGATTGGGGTTGGGGTAACCAGCTTGGTCACAGCCGAGGGGGCTGACCCGCTTGACCTTGCGGATCCCGATCAACAAAAGCGCAAAGCGGCGGAACAGGCGATGGATAAATTGCGCCATAAGTTTGGTGATCACACAATTAAAAAGGGACGCGGGCTTTAGCGGTTCAAATCAGCTGCGGTTAGGGTAAATCTAGACGCACTTGATGCACCCACCGCTACACACGAAATTTAGGATGAAACTCATGTCCGATAGTCTGCACCGCCGATTCGAGAATGCTGGTCTTATTTTACCCGAAGCCAAAGCGCCGATTGGCGCCTATGTGCCTTATATGCAGACCGGAAATCTGATTTTTATTTCCGGCCAAGGGCCAGTGAGTGCCAGCGGCGTGTCGATTACCGGTCGTTTGGGTGAGGCCTTGGAAAATTTAGATGGCACACGCGCCCCGCAAATGGCGGCCTTGAATATTTTGGCCCAGCTCAACCAACCCGTATAGGGCGCTTTTTCACGCGTGAAGCAAATCATCCGCCTCACCGGCTTTGTTAATGCCACCGCTTCTTTCACCCATCACGCTGCCGTGTTGAACGGCGCTTCGGAGCTGATGGCCGATTTATTTGACGACAAAGGCGTGCACGCCCGCGTCGCAGTTGGCGTCGCCAGCCTGCCGATGAATTGGGCGGTCGAAATTGATGCGATTGTTGAGGTAGATCATGGCTGATCAAACCGCGCTTAATTTGCGCGTCGTCGCCAGCCTTGCGTCGATTAATGCCGCAGATTGGGACCGCTGCGCCAATCCTCCCGAACTTGCTTATAATCCATTTGTGAAACATGATTTTCTTTTAGCCATGGAAACCAGCGGATCGGCCACCGCCGAAACCGGATGGCTGGGCCAGCATTTGGCGCTTGAAGATGCCAATGGAAAAGTGCTTGGGGTCATGCCGCTATATTTGAAAGACCATTCGCAGGGCGAATATATTTTCGACTATGGCTGGGCCGATGCCTTTTATCGCGCTGGTGGTGAATATTATCCCAAATTGCTTAGCGCCATTCCGTTTACCCCAGCCAGTGGGCGTCGCTTATTAGTGCCCCCGGGGGATGATCAAGAGCTGCATGAAACCAATCTCTTGGCCGGTGCCTTGACGCTGATGGATAAGCTCAACGCCTCCTCTCTGCATATGAATTTTCTGCCGGAAAAGGATTGGCAATGGCTGAGCGATAAAGGGTTTTTGCAGCGCACGGATCAGCAATTTCATTGGCACAATGATGGCTATCGCAGTTTCGATGAGTTTCTCGATGCCTTGGCCTCGCGCAAGCGGAAGAATTTGCGCAAAGAACGCGCCAAAGCCCTAGAAAATGGCATTAGCGTCGACTGGCTGACCGGCGCCGATTTAACCGACGACCATTGGGATGATTTTTTTCATTTTTACCTCGATACCGGTCAACGCAAATGGGGCACACCCTATTTGACGCGCGATTTTTTCAGCCGCATTCAGCAGACCATGGCCGAGGATATATTGCTGATTATGGCCAAACGCGATGGGCGCTATATTGCCGGAGCACTGAATTTCATCGGCGGCGACACACTCTATGGCCGTAATTGGGGCTGTATCGAGGACCACCCGTTTCTGCATTTTGAATTATGCTATTATCAAGCGATTGATTTTGCCATTGAACGCGGCCTGCAGCGGGTCGAAGCAGGCGCGCAAGGCGCTCATAAATTAGCCCGCGGCTATGCCCCCAATCGCACTTATTCGGCCCATCATATTGCCCATGCGGGTTTGCGCGATGCGGTTCGAAACTATCTTGAAAGCGAGCGCCGATATGTGGACAATGATATTGAGCAATTAGCCCAGCACACGCCATTCAAAGCGAATGAGCCAACATAAGGATTAAGGCGATGAAACTAGATGAAGCCTATGACAATAATAATATTTTCGCCAAAATCTTACGCGGCGAGCTACCATCATTCAAAGTCTATGAAGATGAGCACACGCTGGCCTTTATGGATATTATGCCGCAAAGCCCGGGTCATGTTTTGGTGATTACCAAAACTCCAGCGACCAATTTGCTGACCATATCAGCTGACGCGGCGCGCGCCGTCATGGACACGACGCATAAAATTGCCCCATCGATACAAAAAGCCATGAAGGCGCCCGGCTTTATGTTGGCGCAATTAAATGGCTCTGAGGCCGGACAAACCGTGCCGCATTTGCATATGCATATTGTGCCGCGCACGGGTGGCATTGATATTGGCTTCCACGCCCGCGATGTCGCTGATATGGATGATCTAAAAGCAATTGGCGAAA
>JAYOCI010000178.1:0-2732 GCA_038105345.1 Rhodobiaceae bacterium | reverse complement strand
TGTTGAGACTATTGCTGTTGAAAAATGCGGCATAACACGTGACGGACGCCCCTGCGTTGTCGCCGATTCGGCGGCTCCCGTCTCGGTTTCGTCAGAACTGCAGAGAATCGGTGCTCACGAAATATTGGCACTGCGCGATTACGTATATGACGAAACGCAATTCAAGAGCTTGGGCAAGGGGGCAATTTCATGGTCGTTGCCAGCAGGCATTCTCCCTTTGAATGCCGCTGCGGGTCTAAGCGCACTAGAGACTGCTGGTGTTGGGATTAACGAAAAGATTGTTGCGGCGGGCATGCACAGGATTGTGCTCAATGGACGGCGAGAGTCTTTGAGATTCGGCAATATCGATATAGTTCTTGACGTTGCCCACAACCCCGATGCCGCAGTGGAACTCAGGAACTTTCTCGATCGCCATGCCGCCGATCAACGGACGACAGCCATCTTTGCTGTCATGTCTGATAAAGACTGTCGTGATATGATCGCGGCTGTCGAACCAGTAGTCGATGAGTGGTATCTACCGAGAGGCCTCGGTGGATCGCGTGGGCAGTCACCGGAGACAATTGCGGGGCTTATTTCTGGAATGGCACGCATCGAATCAACGTTTGAATTGGCCTTTGAGAACGCACTGGCAAGTCTGTCGGATGGCGGTAGGCTTGTTATTTTCGGCTCGTTTTTTACCGTGGGGGAAGGTATGAAAGCGCTTGAAAGCCTGCGTCTGTCACGACGGGATGGTCAATTTTGATTAAGCAGCGCTTTGTCGGCTTTGTGGTTCTCGTTGCAATCGCAGTCATCTTTTGGCCCATCGTGTTTGTTACACCGGAAAATGCCGATGATTTTGAACTCCCCGTTTTTGAAATGCCGCCAAAGCCTGTGGTCGCAGTGTCAGAGCGTCGTGAGCCTGTACTCAATAAAGTAGATCAATCGGTACTTCCTAAGGTGCAAGAGCTGGAGCCTCCAATCATTCAACCTATTGATATCGCGTCGCCAGCACCTGATCTGGCGTTGGTGGACGCTGATGAGGAGCCTGAGCAACAGTCGTCGGCACTGGAGAGAGCAGACTTTGACGATCAAGGCCTTCCAGTCAGCTGGGAGCTTCAAGTAGCAACCTTCAGCACCGCTGAACGCGCTGAAGAAATAGCCCTGGAATTGCGAAATAAAGGACACAAAGCCTACGTGTCTGCTGTTATTATAGACGGCACGAAGCTGTTCCGAGTGCGAATCGGTCCTAAAATGCAAAAGCAGCGATTGCTAGATCTTCAGCCCGACATTGACGCTTATTATGGTGTCGAGTCGTCAATTATTCGATTCGGGGTATAGGCGACCTGATGGAAGACTCAATAATGGATCTAGTTGAGCAATTTAATCAGTTTGACTGGATCGTTGTTGGTGTTGTTTGTATTTCCGCGGGATACGGCCTCATGCGTGGTTTTGCCCGAGAGGCGACATCATTTTTGGGGTGGGTTGGCGCCTTTTTTCTCGCCAATATTCTGGCGCTTCCGGTCTCAGAGACCATGGCAGATTTAATCGACGATCGCTCTTTTCGTTATTTAGCCGCGTGGTCGCTCGTATTTATATCCGTCGTTTTCCTGTTCGGTAGTGTTGGCCGGTGGCTGTCCAATCAGATGCGTCAGCCTGGGCTAAATTTCGGTAATCGATTGCTCGGCGCCGGGTTTGGTGTGGCGCGCGGCGTTATCATTGCCGCGATTCTCGTTCTGATGCTCAAGGGTTTACTGCCCAAGTCAGAGGATTCGATGCTGGACGAATCAGAGCTTGTTGAGCATATCGAGGTGGTGGCCGAGTGGTTAGCTGACAACTTTGAAGACATTATTAACGGTGACGCTGCGCCCCTTGTGGACGAGACCATCACCAGCGGCAATATGCTTTAGGAGCGACTTGCATGTGTGGCGTTGTGGGTATTTCATCGAATGAGAGCGTAGCGGCGGATATTTATGATGCGCTGACCATGCTTCAGCATCGAGGCCAAGATGCTGCGGGCATCATGACCTGTCATAAAGGCCAGTTTCTTCAGCGCAAAGGCGAGGGACTAGTTCGAGACGTCTTTCAAGCCGACCACATGCAGCAATTGGCTGGTAACTTTGGTTTGGGTCATACGCGCTATCCAACCCAAGGGAGTTCTGGGTCAGCGCTCGCTCAGCCCTTCTACGTCAACTCGCCTTACGGCATTGCGCTGGCACACAATGGCAACCTCACGAACTCGGCAGCCTTGTCCGAAGAGCTATATGAAACCGACCTGCGCCATCTGAATACTGATAGTGACTCGGAAGTGTTGCTGAACGTCTTTGCTCATGAATTGCAGCGACAGGGCAAGTTGATCCCGTCAGCAGAAGATGTATTCAACGCCGTAACGACGTTACACACGCGTTGTGAAGGCGGTTATGCGGCTATAGCGATGATCGCAAACGTCGGGTTAGTGGCGTTTAGGGATCCAAATGGCATCAGGCCCCTGGTGGTTGGGGTCAAAACTCAGGGCGATCATAAAAGTTATATGTTGGCCTCTGAAAGTGTGGCTCTTGATGTATTAGGTTACCGGCTCATAGGCGACGTGGATCCTGGCGAGGCGTTGTTTATTGATGCTGACGGAGAGCTTTTCCGAAGACAGTGTGCGACTGCACCCAAGCTAAAACCCTGCATTTTCGAACACGTGTATTTTGCGCGGCCTGACTCATTGATGGATGGTATTTCTGTCTACAAGACACGGATGCGCCAGGGCG
>JAYOCI010000030.1:3608-15219 GCA_038105345.1 Rhodobiaceae bacterium | reverse complement strand
ATCAGCCAGAGCCGCAGCGACGGCTTGATCAATACCGCGTTTCAAATCCATTGGGTTCATGCCAGCAGCAACTGCTTTATGACCTTCGCGTACAATCGCTTGCGTCAAAACAGTGGCTGTTGTGGTGCCGTCACCAGCTTCATCATTGGTGCGTGAAGCCACTTCACGAACCATTTGAGCACCCATGTTTTCGAACTTATCTTCGAGAACAATCTCTTTGGCAACCGACACACCATCTTTGGTTGTGCGTGGCGCGCCAAATGATTTGTCGAGAACAACGTTACGGCCTTTTGGGCCAAGCGTCACTTTGACGGCATCGGCCAGAATATCAACACCGCGCAACATAGCGTCGCGGGCTTCAGATCCAAATTTTACTTCTTTTGTCATGGTAATCTCCTAACAGGGCAATGGCGTTAGCCGATAATGCCGAGAATGTCGCTTTCTTTCATGATGAGCAGTTCTTCGCCATCAATGGTTACTTCACTGCCTGACCATTTGCCGAAAAGAACTTTATCTTTGGCTTTAACGTCAAGCGGGGCAATTTTGCCGTCTTCACCGCGCACACCGGCGCCGGTCGCAACAACAACGCCTTGCGAAGGCTTTTCTTTCGCTGAGTCAGGAATAATAATTCCACCAGCTGTTTTTGTGTCTTCATCTAAGCGACGCACTAATACGCGATCATGCAAAGGACGAAATTTCATAATCAGATCTCCTATTGATCAAACCCTCGGTCATTCATAGGTGTCGAAGGGTAGTTTTGGCACTCTCGGGATAAGAGTGCCAGTTTGCCCCATGGAGATAAGAAGCACAGCAGGTTGTGTCAAGGGATGCAGCGATAAAAAAAGCGAAATATGCAATTAAATTTAGTCAAAGCGATGAGCCGGTTGACTGGTGGGACAAGCCCACCAGTCCCCAATAAATTGGCCCGGGCGGAGGAAATAACAGGAAGATGGTGGATTAGCCTATATTTCCACGGGTCCTTATTGGCGGCACAACTTGTGCGTGTTTAATTTGATTATCTCGTCAAATAATTGCAACTGGGTAAATGTCAACAATTACAATCGCTTAGAAATATCTAAGACGATTGTAAATGTTTACTTCAAGCTTGTTTTGTCAAATGGCCTTAGGCGATGGTTTGACCGCCATCAATAACCACTTGCTGACCCGTCATGAAAGCACCGGCTTCACTGGCCAAAAAGACTGCCGCACCGGCAATTTCGTCTGGCACACCAATACGTTTCAGCGGTGTCGATGAGGTTGACTGCTCAAGAATATCGGGATTATCCCACAGGGCTTGGGCGAAATAGGTTTTGATCAAACCAGGGGCAATCGCATTTGCGCGAATATTCTTGCTGCCATGTTCCACGGCAATATTGCGCGCCAGCTGGAAATCAGCGGCTTTTGAGATGCCATATGTGCCGAGCATAGGTGAGCCTTTAATGCCACCAATTGATGATATAATAATAATCACGCCGTCTTTGCGCTCGAGCATTTCCGGCAACACCATATTGCTCAACCAATGGTTCGACTTCACATTATTATTCATGATTTTGTCGAAGGCATCATCAGGGCAATCCATTGACGAACCGAAAAACGGGTTCACGGCAGCATTACACACGAGAATATCGACTTTGCCGAAATGCGCTTTCGTCGTATCGACCAGATTTTGCAATTGCGCTTTATCGCCAATATTACAAGGCACAGTCAGCGCGCGGTCGGGATATTGTTCATTGATGGAATTGGTCACGACATCGCAAGCGTCTGCTTTACGGCTTGAAACCACAACATTTGCCCCATGTTCGGCCATGCGGCGGGCAATCGCCTCACCAATGCCGCGCGAGGCGCCAGTTACAATGGCGGTTTTTCCAGATAAATCAAAAAGTGTCATATTGCTCTCCATTAGAATTTGGCTCACGCTAGCAGAAATTTTCTTTCCGTCAAAGCACGCTTAAGTCTTGACGTGAGGAATTTCACAGGCCAGCTTTCGGTAATCTTAATGACACCAATGATCACCTGAGGATGCCCATGCCTGCGCCGAAAATTATCTCCAGCTTGTCGGAGCTTTCGACCACTTATAACGCCATCATCTGCGATGTATGGGGCGTGCTGCATAATGGTGAAATCCCTTTCGCCGGCGCTGATGAAGCCCTTTTGGCGTTCCGCCAAGCAGGCGGCAAAGTTCTGCTTTTGTCAAATGCACCGCGCCCAGCCGCTGCGGTGAAAGCGCGGCTAGATGAGATTGGCGTGCGCGGCGACGCTTATGACGGCATTTTGACCTCTGGCGATGCGGCTCGCAATCTTCTGATTGAGCGCGGCGCATTGGGCCAGACTTGCTTTCACTTGGGGCCTGAAAAAGACGCCGATCTAGTGGCCGACGTTGATATTGAATTTTGCGATATGGAAAAGGCCGACTTTATTCTTTTCTCCGGCCTATATGATGACAGTGTCGAAACCCCTGATGATTATAAAGACGCCATTGCCGCATGGCTGGCGCATGGCAAGCAATTGGTTTGCGCCAATCCTGACCGCCTAGTTCAAGTCGGCGATCGGTTGATTTATTGCAGCGGCGCTGTGGCGGAAGTTTATGAAAACAGCGGCGGAGAGGTGATTTGGCTCGGCAAACCCTATCCGGCCGTCTACCACAGCGCGCAGTCGATTTTGGCGCAAATGCTGGGCGTCGACGCCGCTGATGTGCGAGCCCTAGCGATTGGCGATGGCCCCAAAACCGATATGCCAGGGGCGGCAAATGCGGGCATTGATGCGCTGTTCATCACCGGCGGTTTAGCGGGCGCTATGGGCCGCGCCTTGGACACACCGGAAGATATCGCCGCCGTTCTGGTTGAAGAAAACACCCATGCGGCCTATGCCCAGCGCCATTTGGTTTGGTAGGCTATGACACCCAAGGTCTTGTGTGCATGGGCCGTGCAGGCTAAACAATGGCGATGAATGAGTTCACGGCCAAACCAGTTCAGCTTTTGCGTCATATTGATGAGCTGACCGACGCCCAACGCGGCGGCTTAATTGCCATTGGCAATTTCGACGGCGTGCATTTGGGCCATCAGGCGGTGATTGCCAAAGCCCTCGAAAAAGCCAAAGCCATGAATTGCCCGCTTGG
This sequence comes from Rhodobiaceae bacterium, assembly GCA_038105345.1. Taxonomy (GTDB): domain Bacteria; phylum Pseudomonadota; class Alphaproteobacteria; order RS24; family RS24; genus JAHEGN01. Next base: position 12,104 of record JAYOCI010000030.1, on the reverse strand, counting down.
TGTGATGTTGTTCGACCCGCATCCGCGACAGTTTTTTGCGCCCGATAGCCCGCCGTTTCGCTTGACCCGTCTGGCAACGCGGGCCCGTTTGCTGGCTGATAAAGGCGTCGACTTCACCCTCGCCCTGCCCTTTGATGCGGCCATGGCCAGCTGTTCGGCAGAAGATTTCATCGAGCGAATTTTAGCCGATGGCCTGAATATTCGTGGCGTCGCCATTGGCCATGACTTCCGTTTTGGCAAAGACCGGCGCGGCGACGTCGATATGCTGGAAGCCTTTGCGCCCAAACATCATTTCCAAGTCATTCGCACACAGGCAAAAAATCAGCCCGATAGCGACACACCTTATTCATCATCTGCCGTGCGTCAGGCTTTGCGCGATGGCGCGCCGCAAATCGCCGCCGCCATGCTCGGCCATCATTGGTCGATTGAAGGCGTAGTCACACAGGGCGACCAGCGCGGCCGCACCATTGGTTTTGCCACCGCCAATATGGCTTTGGATGATTATTTACAGCCGAAATTCGGCGTCTATGCGGTGCGCGCTGAAATTCGAGATGGCGCCCTTGCCGGACAATGTTTTAATGGTGTCGCCAATTTGGGTTTGCGGCCAACTGTCGGCACAGATGCGCCGCGCTTGGAAACGCATTTATTTGATTTTAGCGATGATATTTATGGCTGCACTTTAGATGTCGCGCTGGTGCATTTTATTCGTCCGGAACAAAAATTTGACGGCCTTGATGCGCTACAACAACAAATCAGCAAAGATAGCGATCAAGCCCGTGAAATGCTTGCCGCAAGCCAAGCAGATTGCTAGAACCTCGACATGGATAAAATGGATCAACAAGCCGACACTCAAACAGATCAGGGCCGCGATTATCGCGCCACGCTGAATCTGCCGCAAACCGATTTTCCGATGAAAGCCGGCTTGCCGATGCGCGAACCGCAAACATTAGAAAATTGGGCCCGCATTGGTCTTTATGACAAATTGCGAGAAGCCGCCAAAGGGCGCGAAAAATTCATCCTGCATGATGGCCCGCCCTATGCCAATGGCGATATTCATATTGGCCATGCGCTGAATAAAATTCTCAAAGATATTATCGTGCGTTCGCAGCAAATGATGGGCAAAGACGCCGTCTATGTGCCGGGCTGGGATTGCCACGGCCTGCCGATTGAATGGAAAATCGAAGAGCAATATCGCAATAAAGGTCTTGATAAAGACACTGTGCCTGCCAAGGAATTCCGCGCCGAATGCCGCAATTTTGCGCAAAAATGGGTCGATGTGCAATCCGAGCAGTTCCAGCGCCTCGGGGTTTTGGCCGATTGGCAAAAACCTTATCTGACAATGGATTTCCAATCTGAGTCGATTATTGTCGCTGAGTTCCAAAAATTCATCATGAATGGCGGCCTATATCGTGGCTCGAAGCCAGTGATGTGGTCAGTGGTTGAAAAAACCGCCTTGGCTGAAGCCGAAGTCGAATATGAAGAGCATCAATCGCCGACGATTTTCGTGAAATTCCCGATTAAATCATCGCCGCATGGGGCGCTGCTTGAAGGCGCAAAAATGGTCATTTGGACAACCACGCCATGGACCATTCCTGGCAATCGCGCCATCGCCTTTGCCGCCAATCTGACCTATGGGCTGTATCAAGCCAATGACGATAAATTAGTGTTATGCGATACGCTGGCCGAACAGGTTATGCGGGCGGCGCAAATCGAAGATTTCACGCGTTTGGCCGATGTCGACCGCTTGGATGAGATTATCTGCAACCATCCATTTGTTGGCCAAGGCTATGATTTCGATGTGCCGGTTCTGGCTGGCGACTTTGTGACCGATGAAACCGGTACCGGCCTTGTTCATATTGCGCCGGGCCATGGTCAAGACGACTTTGAGCTTGGTTTGAAACATAATATTGAAGTGCCGTTTACGGTTGATGAGGCTGGGGTTTACTATGATCACGTGCCGCTTTTCGCCGGCCGCTGTGTGCTCAATGAAAAAGGCAAAGAAGGCGACGCCAATGCCAGCGTTATTGGCGCTTTAACAGACGCCCATGCGCTATTGGCAAAAGGCAAATTACGCCACCAATATCCGCATAGCTGGCGTTCCAAAGCGCCGCTGATTTTCCGCAATACGCCACAATGGTTCATCTCCATGAGCACTGGCGATTTGCGCGACAAAGCTCTGAAAGCCATTGATGAAGTTAATTGGTATCCAAAAGCTGGCCGCAATCGCATTCATGCCATGATTGAAAACCGTCCCGATTGGGTGGTCTCGCGGCAGCGCGCTTGGGGTGTGCCTTTGACGGTTTTCGTGCACAAACAAACTGGCGAGATTTTGCGCGATGAGGCGGTCAATGCCCGTATCGTCGATGCCGTGCGCCAAACCGGCGCGGATGCGTGGTTTGAAACCGACCCGCAAACTTTCCTCGGCGAGGCTTATCAAGCCGATGATTACGAGCAAGTGTCGGATATTCTTGATGTCTGGTTTGACAGTGGCGTCACCCACGCCTTTGTCTTGGAAGCCCGCGATGATTTGCAATGGCCAGCCGATGTTTATTTTGAAGGCTCCGACCAGCACCGTGGTTGGTTCCATTCGTCCCTATTGGAGTCATGCGCCACGCGTGGCAAAGCGCCCTATAAAAACGTCGTAACCCATGGCTTCACCATGGATGAAAAGGGCAAGAAAATGTCCAAGTCGATTGGCAATTCAGTCGACCCGCTGAAAGTTATCCAGCAATCAGGAGCCGAAATCATCCGCCTTTGGACGGTCAGCTGCGATTATAGCGAAGACCAACGCATTGGGCCGGAGATTATCAAAGCCAATACGGATGCCTATCGTAAAATCCGTAATTGCTATCGCTTCTTGCTTGGCAATCTCGATGGTTTTAATGCCGATGAAAAACTGCCATTTGACGATATGCCGGAATTAGAACGCTATATGATGCACCGCCTGTCGGAACTCGACCAGATTGTGCGCGAGAATTACAATCACTTTGATTTCCGCAAAATCTATCAAGCCGTGTTCAACTTTATGACCATCGACCTGTCGGCGTTTTATTTCGATATCCGTAAAGACACGCTATATTGCGACGCCGCCACCAGTATTGAGCGGCGCGCCTGCCGTAGCTTTTTAGATATTGCCTTTGACTGCCTGACCACGTGGATGGCGCCAGTTCTGTCCTTTACAACCGAGGAAGTTTGGCAAACCCGCTGCGCGCGTCCTGATAGCTCGATTCATTTGCAACAATTCCCAGACATTCCGAGCACTTGGCAGGATGCTGAATTGGCCAAAAAATGGGTCGATATCCGCAAAGTGCGGCGGGTCGTTACCGGTGCTTTGGAAGTTGAGCGTCGTGAAAAGCGCATTGGCTCCAGCCTTGAAGCGGCGCCGATTGTTTATATTTCGGACGCCAATCTACAAGCCGTGGTTGCCGGTCAAAATATGGCAGATATTTGCATTACCTCACAGATCGACATTCGTCATGAGGCAGCTCCGGCAGCCGCCTTTACCTTAGATGATGTCGCTGGCGTCGGCGTTGTGCCGGCCTTGGCAGAGGGCAAAAAATGCCAGCGTTCTTGGAAAATTCTGCCGGAAGTTGGCTCAATTGAAGCCTATCCTGAATTAAGCCCGCGCGACGCTGATGCTGTGGCCGCATTTGACGCCGCTCAGGGAACGGCAAACTAGCCGGTGAATAAACATTTGCGAGCACCAATGACCCGCTTACAAGCACTCTCTTTAGCCTTGGTTCTAGCTGGTATCGACCAAACGATAAAATGGCTGGTGGTTTTCGGCCTCGGCTTTCAGACCGGCGAGCCATACGCGCTGACTTCGTTTTTCGATATTCGACTATTGTGGAACCCGGGCATTAGCTATGGGCTATTTGATACATCTGGCGCGCTGGGCCAATGGCTCCTTTTCACACTTGGCAGTATTATTACGCTGGGCTTTATATGGGCCTTGGGCAAAGCACCGACGCGCTTAACCAGCATGGCTTATGGTTTGATCATTGGCGGCGCCATTGGCAATCTCGTTGACCGGCCGCTGCATGGCGCTGTCGTAGACTTTATTTCATTACACGCCGCTGGCTATTATTGGTACGTCTTTAATGTTGCCGATATATGGATTACTCTTGGCGTTGGTTTGCTGATTATCGACATTCTAGTCAGTCAGCCAGAGGCCAAAAATAAGCGTTGAATTGCCGTTGAGCCGATTGAGTGGCTTGTTCGGCGGGCCCAGTTGGGTTATACCTTCGTGGGAATATGAAAGATCCGAGAATGAAAAATCTGAGAAATCTAACAACAATAGTGTTTCTTTGCGGCGCCCTAGCCGGCTGCGGCGACGCGCTCTCTGAAGCTTTCGGCTTTAAAAAACAAGTGCCTGATGAATTCGTCGTGGTGACACGACCGCCACTGGTTTTGCCACCTGAATATAATTTGCGCCCACCTGGCGAAAATGACAAACGCCCACCAGTTATAAGCGGCACAGACTTGGCCCGCAGCATTGCCTTTCCGCAATCTGCTGGCGCCACTGAGGTCAACACCACCGAGGCCGATGTTTTGGCAAAAGCCAGTGATGACAAACCCTATGGCGACGGCATTCGCGAGCAAATCGAAAATGAGCGTCAGGGAACGGCCAGCGAAACGCCTGAAATCATAGAACAATTGGTCAAGGACGCAGGAAATACGGCGCAATAAATATGCCTTCACTGCTGGTCTTTAGGCGCCACGCCCTCGCGATATTTCTGTTCTTCACAAGCATAGTGGCCAGCTCTGCTGAACCACAAAAATCGCTCAATGGCCTGAATATTGAAACCGCCCGCCTTGCCAATGGCATGGACATTATTATTGTCCCCGACCGCCGCTCACAAGTGGTCACCCATATGGTGTGGTTTCGCGTCGGCTCGATTGATGACCCTGAGGGGAAATCAGGCATTGCACATTTTTTCGAACATTTAATGTTTCGCGGCACTCAGACCATTGGCGAGGGTGAGTTTTGGCGCCGCGTCAATAGCATGGGCGGTCAGCTCAACGCTTTCACCTCCTATGATTTTACCGGCTATTATGAACGCGTCACCCGCGACAAGCTGGCCGAGGTCATGCGTTTGGAAGCCGATCGTATGCAAAATTTGATCATTGATAAAAAAATTGTCGGCATTGAGCGCGATGTGATTTTGGAAGAACGCTCGATTCGGGTCGACGGCAATCCGCGGCAAATTTTATCGGAAAAACTCATGGCGCGGCTACACGCTGGCTCGCCTTATGACACGCCGATTATTGGTTGGCGTGATGAAATTGAAAAACTCACAGCGACCGATGCCCTCGCTTTTTATCAGCGCTATTACGCCCCCGACAATGCGATTTTGCTGGTCGCTGGCGACATCACGATGGAACAACTATTGCCGCTGGCGCAAACCTATTACGGGCCGTTAAAAGCGGCCAATAAACCGCGCGAAAACCTTACCCGCACCCGCTCATTGCAAGTGGCTGATTATCAAAAACCCGAAAAATACGCCGACCCCCGCGTGCGCCAGCAGCTTTGGCAGCGCCTTTTCAGGCTTCCGGCCTATCACAGCCTTGCCGATAAAGGTGATTTTGCCGCCCTTGCTGTGGCGGCGGAAATTCTCGGCGGCGGCCCAACCAGCCGCCTACATCGCAGCCTCGCCGTCGATAGTAAACAAGCCGCCTCAATCAACAGCTATGCCGATAGCTGGCAATTGCACGAAGGCATGTTTTTAATCTCCGCCAATCTGATGCCGCAGGCGCAATTTGACGATATTGCGGTTTTGGTCGAGGCCGAAATTGCCCGCCTCGCCCAACAGCCTCCCGAAGCCAAAGAATTGGCGCGGGCCAAGGTTCAATTAATCGCCGATAGTCTCTATGCACGCGATAGCCAATCTTATTTGGCCAATGCTTTTGGCGCCGCCGCAGTCATCGGCATTGACCCGCAAGCCGTGATTGATTGGCCACAATTGATTGAAAGCGTTAGCGCCGAGGATGTCCGGCGCGTTGTGCATGACATGCTCGTGCCGCAACATAGTGTGACCGGCTGGCTGATGCAGGCCGATGAGGAAGTTAACCATGCGCCATAAGCTCGCCTGTTTATTCTTCATGCTATGCCTCAGCGGCACTGCTGCCGCTAGCCCGCCGGTGCAAGAAATTGAAAGCCCTTCCGGCCTCAAGGCTTGGCTGGTGACCGACAAGAGTTTGCCAATTATTTCTATCAAAATGTCTTGGGCGGGCGGCAGTGCCGTCGACCCGCAAGACCGCCACGGCTTGACCTATTTAATGTCGAGCTTGCTCAATGAAGGTGCTGGTGATTTGGGGCCTCTGGCCTTTCAACAAGCCATGGCCGATCATGCCATGCATTTCGCATTTGATGCCGATCGCGATAATCTGACCGGCTCGCTGCGCTGTTTGAGCCAATATATGGCGCGTTGTTTTGACTTGTTAAAACTGGCCCTCACCGCCCCGCGTTTTGACGAGGAGGCGATCGAGCTGATGAAAAGCGACCATGGCGCGCGCTATCGTCAACGCCGGCAAAGCCCGCAGCAAATGGCTACGGATGCGTTTCATGCCGCCGCCTTTGAAGGCCACCCTTACGCCCATAGCCCAATGGGTACATTGGAGTCGGTGGCGGCCATTAGCCGACAAGACCTGCAAGCCCATTTCGCCCGCCATATCGCCCGTGACAATATGCATTTATCTGTCGTTGGCGACATTGATGGGCCGCGTCTGGCGGCGATGATGGAGGATGTGTTTGCCGCCCTGCCGCGCCAAAATGGCCTGCCCAAAATAGCCCCCGTCAAAGTCGCGCCGACGGCACACAGCCTTCACATCGAACGCGAGGGGCCGCAAACGACGATTATTTTTGGCACGCAGGGCATTGATTTTAATGACCCTGATTTCTTCCCCGCCTATGTCATGAATTTGGTTTTAGCGGGCGGCGGCTTGTCGACCATTTTGGGCGAAGAAATTCGCGAAAAACGCGGCCTCGCTTATGGCGTCGGCACTTATTTATCCATGCTGCGCCATGCTGATTTATGGATTGGCAGTGTAGCCAGCGATAATCGAACCGCCCAGCAAGCCATGGATGTGATTCAGCAGCAATTAAAACAGCTCACCGACAGCCAAAATACTGACACAATGAATCTCGATAGCGCCAAATTAGAAGCTGGCAAAAACTATCTCACTGGGTCTTATGCGCTGCAATTTGACAGTGGCGAGAAAATTGCCGCTCAGATGAATTTCGCGCAAACCAGTGGCCGCTCGATAGACTATTTCAAAACCCGCAATGACCGTATTCGCGCCGTCACTCTGGCGCAATCATTGGCGGCGGCGCAGCGTTTATTTTCCAATAATCTTCGCGTCGTCTCGGTTGGCGGCACCGCCATTGCTCTGAAAAACTAATCAGCGTAAGCTGGCGCATGTTCTTTTTCCCGCTCAATGATGATAATCCAACCGATCAAAGGCCTTGGCTGTCTTATACAATTTTAGCTCTTTGCGTGCTGATTTTCGGCTGGCAATTATCCTTAGGCGCGGCGCAACAAGAGGCGATTTTCGCATTTGGCATGGTGCCAGCGCGCCTGTTTGGTTTTGAGCAAGCCCATGACTTGCCCTATGTCATACCCGGATGGATGACCATAGGCAGCTCCATGTTCATGCATGGCGGCTTTATGCATCTGGCTGGCAATATGCTGTATCTATGGATTTTTTCAGACAATATTGAGGACAGTCTCGGACGCGGTAAATTCATCGTATTTTACGCCCTATGTGGCATTGCAGCGGCTTTAGCGCAGGCTTTGGTCGATGTTCAATCTCTGACACCAATGATTGGCGCCAGTGGCGCCATTGCGGGCATTCTGGGGGGCTATTTACTGCTGCATCCACGCGCCAATGTGCGCTGTATCGTCGGCTTTTTCATCTTTTTCAAAACCATAAACGTGCCCGCCTTTCTGGTTTTGGGCTTGTGGATTGGTTTACAATTTCTCAACCTCGGCCAGACCGGTAGTGGCGTCGCCTATCTGGCGCATATTGGCGGCTTTGCGGCTGGCATGTTGCTCATTCCGTTTTTCAAAAAGCCACATATTCCCCTGTTCGGCGCGCCGCAAAGCCAGAGCTTTGAAATATCTCCAACGCAGCGCGTCTCCACCCACATACCGTCAATCACACAACGCCGCAAAGGCCCCTGGGACGCCTAGCAAGCCGCGCAAAAGATGATTGGCGCTGACCCGAAAATGGGGTGAAATGGCCGTCCTTGTTTGCTAGATTATGGCATGACAAAAAGGTGAGTGATGGATTTTGAAGAGCTGATGACAACCGCCAAACAATTGGCCGAAACGCATTTACCGCTGACCATTGGCGCTCTGATGCTATTTGCTCTATTTGTCATTCTGGCGCTGCTGAAATGGCGGCAAGACCGACGCCAACAACCGGCGAAAAATAATACTGAGCGACTGATCCGTCCCCCAGAAATTGACGTGGCTTCGGAGAATAATCAAGTCG
>JAYOCI010000030.1:0-3598 GCA_038105345.1 Rhodobiaceae bacterium | reverse complement strand
ATTCTTAATCGAGACCAGCGACAGGCCGTTGGAAAATAATCGCCGAAAATAAAACCAGCCACTTGTTTTTAGCAATTTCTCATGTCTAAATTATGCTTATAGGGGAGGAAGTGGCATGAGTTTAGAGATTAAAAAAATATCCGGTGGCGTCGGCGTCGAAGCCTGCAATATTGATATTGCCAGTGGTTTGAGTGACGCTGATTTAGCGGCGTTGAAAGCGGCTTTTGTCGAACATGGTTTGGTGTTTATGCACAATCAGACCATCACGCCAGAGCAGCATATTGAATTCGCCAAGAACTGGGGTGACATCAATATTAATCGGTTTTTTGCCAAAGTTGACGGCTACGAAGAAATTGCCGCCGTGGTTAAAGAAAAAGACCAATTGGGCAATATTGGAGGTGGCTGGCACACTGACCATTCCTACGATCAAATCCCAGCGCTTGGTTCTATTTTGATAGCCCGCGAAACCCCACCAGTGGGTGGCGATACGCTTTTTTCATGCATGTATAAAGCCTATGACAGCCTTTCTGATGGCATGAAAAAAACCTTGGAAAGCCTCAATGCTGTGCATTCAAGCCGGCACATTTTTGGTGAGCAATCTGCTTATCAAGAAGCCATGTCCGACCGGCTTTCAAATGCCGAAGCCGCGACACAAGACGCCATTCATCCGGTTGTTATCACCCATCCGGAAAGCGGCCGCAAAGCGCTTTATGTCAACCCAGCCTTTACCTTACGCATCGAAGGTTGGACTGATGCTGAGAGCAAGCCGCTATTGGATTATCTCTATCAGCATGCTGTGCAAATGGAACATACAACGCGTTTCAAATGGGGTGTGGGATCCATCGCCTTTTGGGATAATCGTTGCACATGGCATTACGCCTTGAACGATTACCATGGCGAGCGCCGCGAAATGCACCGTATTACGATTGAGGGTAGCCCGATCGCCGCTTAATTGGCGCTTATCGTGACGGCCGCGACAGCGCATAGCCTGTGCCACGCACGGTGCGGATAATGTCTGGTTTTTTCGGCTCACCTTCTGGTGCTTGATTGAGGGCGCGGCGCAAACGGCTCATATGCACATCCACTGTGCGCTCTTCGACATAGACCCCGTGGCCCCAGACCATATCGAGCAATTGCTCGCGGGCAAACACCCGCTCAGGGCGCTCAATAAGCACGCTAAGTAGCCGAAATTCTTTAGCCCCTAAATGAATCGGGTGACCATCGCGTTCGACCCGCATGGTTTGCGGATTCAGTGTCAGACCAGCGAACTCCAAAGCATCTTGCAATAAAGACGGACGCGCCCGACGCAATAAAGCCTTCACGCGGGCGACTAATTCGCGCGGTGAAAAGGGTTTGGGCACATAATCATCAGCCCCCGAATCTAGGCCGAGAGCGCGGTCGCCCTCTTCGCCGCGTGCGCTCACCATGATAATTGGCAAAAACCTTGTATCGGCACTGGCCCGCAATTCGCGGCACACATCAATGCCCGAGGTTTCCGGCATCATCCAATCAAGCACTACCAGATCGGGTTCGTGTTCTTCACTCATCAAAATGGCATCGCGGCCATTAGTGGCCAAAATCGTTTCAAAACCGGCTTTCTCTAGGTTGTAACGCAATAATTCCAACTGCGCCGGCTCATCATCTACAAGCAGGATTTTAGCAACCATTTAGCGAACTCCTATCAAATTTACTCGATTGCGCTGGAGCTTGAACCATCCGCTTTGGGGCGTGACTGCGAGGGAAACTCGCCGTTTTTCACAAAGTAGATTTGCTCGGCAATGCCAGTGGCATAATCGCCAATACGTTCGATATTTTTCGCCACAAACAGCAGCTGAGACCCAGCCGACACGCGCTCAGGATCGGCACCAATCTGTTCCAAAAGCTCGCGAAAAATACTGGTGTGTAATTGATCGACATCCAAATCGCGATCCCACACATCCATCGCTAAATCAGCATCACCCGTGGCATAGGCGTCAAGCACTTGATTAATCATCTGCTGGGTCAATCCGGCGATACGCGCCACCGACACATTATCGCCCAGGGTTTTTTCATGTTCGATAATCACCCGACTGCGCTTGGCGATATTTTTGGCATAATCACCAATGCGCTCGAGATTACCAGCAACCCGCAGGGCCACGATAATGCGGCGCAAATCTTTGGCCATGGGCGAGCGGCGGGCGATGACTTCAATGGCCCGCTCATTCAGTTCAAATTCTAATTTATCAAGCTGTTTGTCGGCTTCTACGATGGCGTCAATATTGCTTACATTGCGCGTTTCCAGCGCCTCAACGGCGGCGGCAAATTGCTGCTCTGCCAGCCCGCCCAATCGAGCAACCATATGATTTAATTCAGCTAAATCATTGTCAAATGCCGATACGATATGTTCCGATTCCATGACTAACCTATTTTCCCTGAGATATATGCTTCTGTTTGTTTATTCGCCGGATTGGTGAAAATACGATCCGTATCACCCTGTTCGACCAAATGGCCAAGGTGGAAGTAAGCCGTGCGCTGCGACACGCGCGCCGCCTGCTGCATTGAGTGGGTAACAATGACAATCGTGTATTGGCTGCGCAATTCTTCGATTAATTCTTCAATAATTGCCGTGGCAATCGGGTCAAGCGCCGAACATGGCTCATCCATCAGCACGACATTTGGGTTAACGGCAATGGTACGCGCAATGCACAAACGCTGCTGCTGGCCGCCCGATAAGCCCGACCCACTTGTGTGCAAACGGTCATGAACCTCTTGCCACAGACCTGCGCGGCGCAAGCTGGTTTCTACCATATGATCCAGCTCATCCTTGCTGCTCGCCAGACCATGAATACGCGGCCCATAGGCGACATTGTCATAAATCGACTTTGGGAAGGGATTGGGCTTTTGAAACACCATACCAACACGAGCGCGCAATTCGACAACGTCAATGCCCCCGCTGTAAATATCTTCCCCGTCAATTTCAATCGTGCCACCGAAATGACAATCCTCAATGGCGTCATTCATCCGGTTGATACAGCGCAAGAATGTTGACTTGCCGCAACCCGACGGGCCAATAAGGGCGGTTACTTCATTGGCGCGAATGTCCAAATCAATACCGTGCAGCGCCTGAGCTGCCCCGTAATGAACCGTGACCCCACGGGCGCTGATTTTAATATTTTCCTCTTGCGAACTCATTCTACCATCTTTTCTCAAAGCGTTTCCGGAAGTAAATAGCCAGCCCATTCACCAATAATAAAAAGCTCAGCAATATGACAATGCCAGCGCTGGTTCGGGCCACAAAGGCGCGCTCTGGATTATTGGCCCACATATAAATTTGCGCCGGCAAAACCGTTGCCTTCGACGTCACCTCGGTCGGTGTATCAACGATAAAGGCCATCATGCCAATCATCAACAGCGGCGCCGTCTCGCCAGCCGCTTGCGCCAAACCAATAATCGTGCCGGTCAAAATGCCCGGCATGGCAAGCGGCAAGACGTGGTGCATAATCACTTGCAAGCGAGACGCCCCAACCCCCATTGCAGCCTGCCGGATAGACGGCGGGACGGAGGCCAAAGAGGCGCGTGTGGCGATAATAATGGTCGGCAAAGTCATCAGCGCCAAGAC
>JAYOCI010000177.1:0-2787 GCA_038105345.1 Rhodobiaceae bacterium | reverse complement strand
GCACTTATCAAAGAACACAATTTTCTAGCGATGCAACGGCGGCGCTGATTGTCACCATCATGTTGATTCCCCAATCCATGGCTTATGCGCTATTGGCCGGTCTGCCGCCGCATATTGGTCTTTACGCCTCTATTCTGCCGCTCGTCGGCTATATGATTTTCGGCACCAGCAATGCACTGGCCGTTGGGCCAGTAGCGGTTGTGTCATTAATGACAGCGGCCAGTGTCGGCACGATTGCTGAAACTGGCACGGCGGGCTATTTGGCGGCGGCGATTATGCTGGCCCTGCTATCGGGCGGCATTTTACTTCTCATGGGGCTATTGCGCCTCGGTTTTTTATCCGATTTCCTGAGCCATCCAGTGGTCTCTGGCTTTATCACCGCTTCTGGCATTTTGATTGCTTTCAGCCAAATGCGCCACATTCTCGGTGTCGACGCTGGCGGCTATTCCTTGCTCGAGATTATCAATTCCTTAATCGCCGCCCTGCCCGATACAAATTGGGTGGCCGTCGGTTTTGGGGTGCCGGCTCTGGTGTTTTTATTCTGGGTGCGCAGCTCGATGAAAGCCGCCTTGCAGCGGCTTGGCCTGTCGCCCCATATGGCGGGCAATCTGGCCAAAGCCGGCCCGCTTTTGGCGGTATTCATCTCCGTCATTTGCGTGCATATTTTGCAGCTCGACCACGCCCTGCCCTTGGTCGGCGCCATTCCCAATCAATTACCGGCCTTAGCCGTGCCCGCCTTTAATCTTGATTTAATGCAAAGCCTGTTGCTGCCGGCTCTGTTGATTAGCGCCATTGGTTTTGTCGAGAGCGTCTCCGTGGCGCGCACTTTGGCGGCGCGGAGCAATCAATATATCGACCCGAACCAAGAACTGATCGGCCTTGGTAGCGCTAATGTATTGTCCTCGCTTTCAGGCGGCTATCCGGTTACAGGCGGGCTGGCCCGCTCTGTGGTTAATCTTGACGCCGGTGCTGTCACCCCTGCCGCTGGTGGGCTGACGGCCATTGGCATCGCGCTGGCGACGGTGTTTTTCACACCCTATTTATATTTCCTACCAAAGGCGATTTTGGCGGCAACGATTATTGTCGCGGTTCTATCGCTGGTCGATTTTTCGGTTCTCAAAAGCAGCTGGATTTACTCCAAGTCAGATTTTGCCGCCGCCATGCTGACTATTTTAGTAACGCTTTTTGCTGGTGTTGAACTGGGGGTCAGCACTGGCGCGGCGGCCTCTATCGCGCTTTATTTAATCACCACCAGCCAACCGCATATTGCCGAAATTGGTCTGGTGCCCGACACACAGCATTTTCGAAATGTGCTGCGCCATAAGGTGATTGTGAGCCCGTCGATTTTATCGCTTCGGATTGATGAAAACCTGTTCTTCGCCAATGCGCTGCATATTGAAAAACATATCACCAGCCAGCTTGATGGACGTCCCGAATTGCGCCATGTGGTGCTCAATTGTTCATCGGTAAGCCTCATCGATAGTTCGGCATTGGAAGTGCTCGAGGCACTAAACGCGCAACTGAAAGCGCGCGATATTCAATTTCATTTGGTCGAGCTAAAAGGCCCCGTTGAAGATCGACTGCGGCGGCAAGATTTCATCGACCATTTATCGGGGCAGTTATTCCTGCATCAATATCAGGCGGTGTCGACGCTGGACCCAAAAACCTATCCTCAGCTATCATTATCACGCAGCGAAATGGTCGAAGCCATGGACGGCAGCCATATTTAAGCCAATCAGTGAACCCTTGTTCGAGCGCCTCGCTTGGCATAGAATTTTGCGAAAGGGAGAGGCAAATGAGCACGCATGATTTAATTATCCGTAATGGCCTGGTTTACGACGGCACAGGCGCACCGGCTTTTCAGGCGGATATTGCGATTGATGCCGGACATATCAGCCGCATTGGGCCGGTTGGCGAAAAGCTCGAGGCCAGCGGACGCGAAGAAATCGATGCCAGCGGCAAAATCGTGACGCCAGGCTTTGTCGATATTCACACACATTATGACGGCCAAGTGAGCTGGGGCGAGACCCTCGACCCGTCTTCTTTGCATGGCGTTACAACAGCGGTGATGGGCAATTGCGGCGTTGGTTTTGCCCCCTGCCATGAACAAGACCATGATCGTTTAATCCGCCTGATGGAAGGCGTTGAGGATATTCCTTTTCCCGTATTGACCGAAGGCCTGCCATGGAAATGGAAGAGCTTTGCTGACTATCTCGATTTTCTAGCCCCACGACGTTTTGATATTGATGTGGCGGCGCAATTACCACACGCCGCCCTGCGGGTGTTTGTGATGGGCGAACGCGGTGCCAATCGTGAGGATGCTAGCGAAGCTGAAATCGCCGAAATGCAGAAGCTTGCTTGCGAAGCCATGCAGGCGGGTGCCATTGGTTTTTCAACCTCGCGCACGCTTAATCATCGCACAGCCGATGGCCAACCGACGCCGACACTTACCGCCAGCGAAGCCGAATTGACCGGCATTGCGCTCGGCTTAAAACAAGCCGGATGCGGTGTCTTGCAATTTGTCTCTGATTTCAACGACCCTGAAAACGAAGCCTTAATGTTGCGCCGTATTGTCGAAGCCTCTGGCCGGCCGCTTTCGGTTTCCTTGGCGCAAGCCGATGTCGCGCCGAATAGTTGGCGCAGCTTATTGGACGTGATTGAACAAGCCAAACAAGATGGCTTGCAAATGCGCGCGCAAGTCGGGCCACGTCCGGTTGGCGTTTTACTCGGCCTTGAACTGACGCTTAATCCATTTTCAGCTCACCCAAGTTTTGCTGAGATCGCCAA
>JAYOCI010000176.1:0-2789 GCA_038105345.1 Rhodobiaceae bacterium | reverse complement strand
AGTGTTTAACTCAAAGCGATTACGCAATTCCAAAAGCGGTGTGTCGATTTCCTCTTCCCATTTGTGGAAGTGGATGTTTTTCGACTTGCGGCCGAAAGTCCAGCCATCGGCAATTGCATCCATACATTCGGTAATGATACGCGGATCCAGAAACGCATAATGCGCCGCCGTAACCGCCATACGCATGGCGTGATAGGGGAAACGCAACTGCGCCAAATAATAGGCGGCAAGCGCCAATTCGCCCATATGGGTGGCCCGATAGCCGGTCAGAATATGCAAGAAATCATGGGTTTGAAAACCGCGGGTAATCAGATAGCTGAGATCGGCCGGCAGACGATTGAGCGCGCCCTTTTGGGTCAATTCTTCATTCATTGCGCGATAATTGCGCCCGAGATTTTCTTCCAATTTATTCTGGACCAAAAAGGCACGATAGCCATGCCCCAAAGTGCCCGGCGCACATTCTGCGAGGCGTTCCAGAGACAGCGGTTCAGCGAAGTGACGTTCTTTCAAAAAAGCATCGACCCCGTCAATTTTGTGCATTTCCTCGAGATAACCATCAATCGCGCTATCAGGGGCCTCAGCCCACCAATCATGGAATAAAAAATACACGCCATATTCCAATGGTGTGTCGACTGACGTCAAAAACTTTTCCGCAAAGGTGCGATCTACTTTCTTGTCCATAGTCCCTCCAGCATGTGCATTAGGTTAAGGTGAATAGCGCGGTTGAGTAAGTATCATTTTCGGCTCATGACCTCTCTGTCGAGCGCCTGCAATACTTCAGTATATTTTGGAATAATCCAGCTATCATCCCAAAACCAGACGTAAAGGCCGCGATCGATTTCGTATTGAGTAACCTTTGTGCCGCCTTCAACCGGCTCCAAAAGCCAATGATGGTCAAATGTCAGCATGCCTGTGAAGCCGCCTTTTTGACGAAGCAGCCGGTTCGGTTCAAGCGCTTCGACCTTATTGGTGACATCGAAAAGTTTACCGCTTGGGTCTTTAAACGTATTGAGAACGGTGCCGCCAGCTGCATAGGAACCTTCAACTTCAACAAAAACCGGGTTCCACTCGCCATATGCGGCGGTGTCCATTAAGACTGCCCAAACCGCTCCGGGCGTGGCGGAAATAGTCCGTTCAACGCGATAGGTCTTATTCGAAAAAATGGCAGCGGCACCGATCAGCAGTACCGGTACGATGATTGACAGTAAAATCGGGTTTTTCATTTTGCTTCTCTTATCCTAAAGGGCGAGGGTGAAGCCGCCATTGACCGGATAGGTCTGCCCTGAAATCCATTCACTGGCATCGGAAGCCAGATAAAGCGCCATATTGGCAATATCGGTCGGCTCGCCGGGGCGGCGGACAATATATTTCGACATGGTGCCTTTCATGCGCTCCGGGTCTTCCAGCCAAGCTTGCGTGGCAGGTGTGTTGGTCAGCGAGATAACGATATTATTGGCAGTGATTTGGTGCCGCCCCATCGTGCGCGCCACGGAGCGCATGAAACCGGCAGCGCCGGCCTTTGCACCGCTATAAATTTCCATGCCCAAATCACCATAGCGGCTGGCATCGGAAATAATGCTGATAATGCGGCCCGGCGCTTGACGTTTCATCATGCCGGGTAATACGGCGCCGACACAATTAATCACGCCGTAAAAATTAACACCGATTGTGCGGTCCCAAATTTCCTTATCGGTTTCCCAAAACGGCTTTCTTTGTTCGGGAATGGGCTCGGCACCGGCATTGCCGGCATTGTTGACCAATACGCCGACCGTGCCCAGTGCCTCTTCGGTTTTGGCCACCATCGCCTCCACGCTGGCGCGGTCGCTGACATCGGCTTGCACGGCAATGGCTTTGCCACCGGCACTGTTAATCTCATCGGCCACGGCTTCGGCGCGTTCGATAAAATAATCATTCACCGCGACGCCTCCCGAATTGCTTGCACTTGCCAAATGTTTGGCAATTTGTGCGCCGACACCTTGTCCCGCGCCGGTGACCAAGCTGACGCGTCCGCCCATATCCAAAATGTCACTCATGCTATGTCCTTTATGTTTTGTTTTAGCCGTTCAGTTCAAATTTAATCGGCACGGAGAAGGGGCCGGACACGAAACTCGCGCCGACACGTTTGACCGGGCCGGTCATCTCAACAGATTTCAGGCGCGGCAGTAATTCTTCCCAGAAAATACGCATTTCCAAACGCGCCAAATGCTGGCCGAGGCATACATGCGGGCCATAGCCCAATGCCATATGGCGGTTCGGTTTGCGGGTAATATCAAATGCAAACGGATTTTCGTAAACATCTTCATCGCGGCTGGCGCTAGCAAAATTTGACATCATCCACTCGTCTTTCTTAATGTCGATGCCACGAATTTGCGTGTCGCGCGTGGCGCTGCGCATGAAATGTTTGACCGGGCTTTCCCAGCGAATGCTTTCTTCGACAAGCCCCGGAATGAGCGATGGGTCGTCTTGCAGGCGCTTTAACAATTCGGGTTGTTCGCATAAGGCAATCATGCCGGCCGAAGTTGAATTGGATGTGGTGTCGTGGCCTGCCGTCGCCGTTATGGCGTAATAGCCGAATGTTTCAACCTCGCCCAGAGGTTCTCCATTTATCGTGCCATTGGACAACAGGCTGGCCAAATCATCTTTTGGCTCTTTGCGGCGGCTTTCGGTCAGCGCGGTAAAATAGCCAAAGGCTTCCATTGAGATTTCGGAGATGGCTTGCTGCTGCTCTTCCGGTGTCGCATAGCTGCGGCCTGTAGCATTGGCTTCGGCATCGCTGCTGCCGAAAACTT
>JAYOCI010000029.1:0-15381 GCA_038105345.1 Rhodobiaceae bacterium | reverse complement strand
TTGGAAAACGCCGCCATTCGACTGGGCCAGACCTATCCGGCGCCCATTGTCGAACATGATTTTGCCCGCAATCGCGCCCTCAACATTTTTAAAGCGCTAGCCTAGCCGAAGAATCTACTTATAGTTGAACTCGTTCAAATTTACTCAGTGTTTGCTGTCGGGGGCCTTAAGTGAAAATTGCCATAATTGGCAGCGGTATTTCTGGAAATGTTGCTAGCTATCTTCTTACCCCGCACCACGACATCACAGTTTATGAAAAGCGCGAGCGCACGGGCGGTCATAGCGCGACGAAATTTGTCGATTATCATGGCGATGGTCAAACAATCGCCGTCGACACTGGCTTTATTGTTTACAATGAATTGAATTACCCGGGCCTCACCGGCCTATTCGCCGAGCTTGGCGTGGATACGACCAGCACGGATATGAGCTTTGCCTTTTCCGCCGATCATGGTGGCTTTGAGTGGTCGGGCCAGTCTTTGGCCTCAGTGTTCGCGCAGAAAAGCAATATTTTGAAGCCGAAATTTTGGCGCATGCTGCGCGACATATTCAAATTCAATAAATATGCTGCCCGCGATTATGAGGCCGATTGTATCGGCGAGCTATCGCTGGGCCAATGGCTGGCCCGCTATCGCTTCAGCAAGATTTTCAAAGAGCGTTATTTACTGCCCATGGGGGCGGCGATTTGGTCGACGCCAGTGGCGCAAATCCTAGATTTTCCGGCCGCTAATTTTCTGCAGTTTTTCTATAATCACCGCCTGATTAACGCCGACCGCCCGCAATGGCGCAGTGTTCTTGGCGGCAGTCAGCAATATGTCCAAAAATTGACCCAGCGTTTTGCGCCGAATATTCGGCTGAATAGCGCGGTGATGAGCGTCGAACGCACGGCAAATGGCGTGCTTGTGAGCACGGCCGATGACCAGCAAATCTATGACCAAGTGATTTTCGCCACCCATTCCGACCAGGCATTGGCGATTTTAAAAGATGCCGATGAAGCCGAACATGGCGTGCTATCAGCGGTTCGATATTTGCCCAATCAGGTCTATCTGCACCGCGACCCGCGTCTGATGCCGCGCCGCCAAAGCACATGGTCGGCATGGAATTATATGAGCGAGAGCCAATCAGCCGACGCAACCCCGCTGATGACGGTCAGCTATTGGATGAACCGACTGCAAAATATTGATGAATCGACACCCCTATTCGTCACCTTAAATCCACCCACCCCGCCGGCCGAGGCATTGACCTTTGGGCATTATGAATATGATCACCCGCAATATGATCATGCTGCTTTGCTGGCGCAGAAAAACTTGCCGTCCATTCAAGGCAAGCGCGATGTTTGGTTCTGTGGCGCTTGGACGGGCTATGGTTTCCATGAGGATGGATTGCAATCGGCCCTGCGTGTGTGCCGCGGCATTGCCCAACTCACCGAAAACAGCGACATGATTACCGATTTCCCTCTGATGGCGGCCGAATGACACCAAGCAATCATAATCACCTCTATTTTGGACAAGTTCGCCACGCCCGCTATCAGCCTAAGCCGCACCGACTGACTTATCGGGTTTTCTCTGCCCTGCTCGATGTTGACGATATTGACGCTGGACGATTGGGCAAAACGTGTCGCTGGTTTTCGCTTAACCGATTTAATTTGTTCAGCTTTTACACTAAAGATCATGGCGCCAAAGACGCCTCCCCCTTGCGCCCCTTTATTGATCAACTGCTGGCCGAAAAAGCCCTTGCCGCGCCGCAGCAAATTTTAATGATGTGTTATCCGCGGATTCTTGGTTATGCCTTTAATCCCATCACGGTTTATTATTGCCTATATGACGGGCAAATTGGCGCCATGGTTTACGAAGTTCGCAACACATTTGGCGAAGACCATATTTATGTCGCTTGCTTGCAGGAAAGCGATGCCGAAACAGCGGTTTTACACAGTCGTGACAAGGTTTTTCATGTGTCGCCATTCATTGGCATGACGGCGCAATATCACTTTTCAACTTCCCTTCCGGCGGAAGAGTTGCGCTTGGTCATCCGTGAGACAGAACAAGGCGCGCCGCTATTGGTGGCAAGTTTTATCGGTCAGCGGCAGCCGTTCAATGACGCCACATTGGTAAAAGCGTTTTTCAAATATCCGCTTATGACGGTGAAAGTGATGCTGGCTATCCACTATGAGGCGGTTAAATTAGTTTTCAAAGGCGTCGGCCTTGCCAAACGGCCGAAAAAACCGCAGAATCGCATCAGCTATTAGCCAAAGAATAAAAAGGTAAAAAATGAGTGAGAAAAAATTAGAAAATAATATGTCGGGCCTATCACCGGCTGCCCGCGTGATTTTCTTCATGCTCAATCGTATGCGCCAAGGCCAATTATTGGTCACTCTGCCAGATGGACGCCAATACACATTTGGCAAAGCCATCAAAGGCCAAGAGCCGGCGCATATGATTGTCGAGAAAAAAGGTTTTTTCCGCCGTCTTTTGCGTAAAGGCAGTCTCGGTTTTGGCGAAGCCTATATGGACGGCGAATGGCGCACACCGGATTTGGCGCATTTGCTTTCTGTATTAAATAATAACATGAACAATTTATCTCAAACGATTGATTCCAATCGGTTTACTGCTTTCGTAAATCGCCTTCTTCACCTTTTGAAACCGAATACGCGGGCCGGATCAAAAAAGAATATTCATGCGCATTATGATCTCGGTAATGCGTTTTATGGGCTGTGGCTTGACCCGACAATGACCTATTCATCGGCCCGCTTCAGCAATCAGCAAATGAGCCTGACCGAAGCGCAGCATGAGAAATATCGCAGTCTGGCCGAAAGCGCCGATATCGGGCCAAATGATCATGTGCTGGAAATTGGCTGTGGCTGGGGCGGCTTTGCTGAATTTGCCGCTAGCGAAATTGGTTGCAAAGTCACCGGCATCACCATTTCCAATGAACAATTAATCTATGGCCAAGAGCGCATTGCCAAAGCCGGCTTGAACGACCGCGTTGAGCTAAAATTTTGCGACTATCGCGATGTGAAAGAAAAATATGACCGCATTGTTTCCATTGAAATGTTTGAAGCGGTCGGAGAGAGCTATTGGCCGAGCTATTTTTCGCAGTTAAAAAATTGTCTGAAATCAAATGGCAAAATCGGCCTGCAAATCATTACCATTGCCAATGAACGCTTTGAATCCTATCGCAAAAGAGCAGATTTCATTCAAAAATATATTTTCCCGGGCGGCATGTTGCCCTCGCCTGACAAACTTTATGACGAATTCAACAAAGCTGGCTTAAAACTCGACGCACAATTGGATTTTGCTGAAGATTACGCCCGTACTTTGGCTGAGTGGCGGCATAAATTCCTCGAAGTCTGGCCGGATGTCGAAAACCTCGGCTTTGACCAACGTTTCAAGAATATGTGGGAATATTATTTCGCCTATTGCGAGGCAGGATTTGCTTCCAAGAGTATCGACGTTTCGCATTTCACGCTGAGCCATAAGGCTTAACGCTTAGTCAGCCCTACCAGTCGAATATAAAGCCCGCGCGGCAACATATTGATCGCCCGCAAAAACAAGCTGAAACGCTTGGGGAATGAAATATGGGTTTTGCCCTTGGCCAGACCCGCCACCATGCGTTTTGCAGCTTCTTCGGCGGAAATAATAAACGGCATGGGGAATGAATTCACATCGGTTGCCGGTGTTTTAACAAATCCCGGCGCAATCATCGACACACAAATGCCAGACTCTGCAAGATCCATGGCCATGGACTCGCCCAGATTAAACAAGGCCGCCTTGCTCGCACCATAGGCGGCCGAAGTTGGCAGGCCGCCATAGCCAGCCACTGATGAGACGAAGGCCAATTGGCCTTTCCCGCGTTGCACCATCAATGGCACAACTGGCGCCATAGCGTTAATCGTGCCAGTCAGATTGACCTCAAATGTTCGGTCAAAAAGCGAGGCGTCAAATTCTGGCAAAGCGGTTGGCAAATATATGCCAGCATTGAGGACAGCCAAAGCAATTGGCCCCAGCTCAGACTCAATGGCGGCGACGACAGAATGCATAACCGCACGATCGGTGACATCACCGACAAAGGCGTGAATATGGTCGTGCTGCGCGGCAATCTGATCAAGCGCCTCTTGGCGACGCGCTGAAATCGCGACTTGCCAGCCCTCACGCGCCATGTGCAGCGCCAAAGCCGCGCCAATGCCTGATGATGCGCCGGTAATCCAAACACATCCATCTTTTGGCGTCATTGCATGAGGTCGAGAACGAGACATGAGTTACGGTTTCTTCCAGTCGGCGCGCGGCGGCAAGTCAGAGATTTTAACCGGCCGAATGGTAATGGTATCGCTGCCCAATTTAAATTCAGTGCGTACCCATTGTCCGGCTGGCGTATACCAAATGTTTAACCGCAAATCGCCGGTCAACTCATAGTGAACCGCTTCGGTAACACCGTCTTGCGTCGGCACTGTTTCCAGCCCCAGATTGGAAATCTCGACATCAAGCACGCGACCATCTTGCGTGCTCAGCAAAGCATTTTGGCGAATAAAATTCGGATTAAAATAGCTGGTCGTCAAGATCGGCGCGCTAACGGGTGTGACGGCTTTCGTGCCTTGGCCCTGTAAGCCATCGCCTTGTCGGCGCAAATCAACCATTTCATCTTTGCCATTATTATAGGTTTTGGAGACGATTGACTGCAAGGCGCCATCTTTCCAAACCTCTTGATTGGCATGGATATAGCGGAACAAAGTGATAAATCCGAATTTCAGGTCAATGCGAATATAAACATCGACCAGCAATTGATCCTTATCGTCACGACGAAAATCTAAAGTTTGGAAGCCAATGCGCTTATCCTTGCGGATGATTTCATAGGCTAATTGGTTGTTTTCGGGAATGCCGCCAAGCCAATCTTGTGAAATTTCAGCCGACACGTCGGCTGTGGCCGGACGCGCTAAACAAGCCAACACAAGGACAAGAGCAAAGAACTTAACGGGCAAAGAAGTCTCGTGCGACATGGGCCAATGTCCCAGCAAAGCGCAGACCACCATCGGTAACCGCAAGGCAAATGCAATCTTCATCACCTTGGGCGCGCGGACGGTGTTTTACATCATGATCAGCAACCGCGACATCGCCGCGTTGAAACAGACGTTTGCCGTCGCTAAAGGCACCGCGCAATACCAAAGTCGCTTCAAGGCCGCCATGGCTGTGACGCGGCGCAGCTTTGCCGGGCTTGATTTTCAGGAGCTTAACTTTTTCCCCCGCTTCGCCAATCGGCAAAGTCATTTCACGCACGCCCGGATAAGCAAAGCGCCATTTCGCTTCTTCAATCGGCTGATTGAAAAACGAGCGCAACGGCAGTGGGAAATCTTCATTGACCGCCGCAACCGGCGCTGGCGCCGCTTCTTCTTCCGGCGTTTCATCAAGCAAATCTTGCAAATCCTTCAGCATTGTCGGAGACACAGATACTGGTTCGGCTTCATTGAGCAGCACACCATTTAGGCTTTCAATCTCGCTCAGGCGACGACGCGCATCAGATGACAAAGTCACATAGCTGGCGACCAATACCGCCATGCCGTGGTTCAGGCTGCCGGCGGCATATTGCTCTAAAAGATTTTGTAAGCCTTCGCTTGATGTTTGACCTGAGCTCAAAATTAACCTCTTAAATAAGTCACGCCTTTGAATCTATGTTATATACGATATAGCTTACCAATTGGATTTGACCAGTTTAAATTTTGTTTCGCGCCGAGGAGGCCTATTGTGAACTTCCACCACTCAATGATCGACGCCATTGGCAACACACCTCTGATTAAATTGAAAAAAGCTTCCGAAGAAACCGGCTGCACAATATTGGGCAAAGCCGAGTTTATGAATCCCGGGCAATCGGTGAAAGACCGCGCCGCCCTTTTCATTATTCGTGATGCTGAACAAAAAGGTTTGCTCAAGCCTGGTGGCACCATCGTTGAAGGCACAGCCGGTAACACTGGCATTGGCATTGCTTTAGTGGCCAATGCGCTGGGCTATAAATCAGTGATTGTTATTCCTGAGACCCAAAGCCAAGAGAAAAAAGATATGCTGCGCCTTGCTGGGGCGGAACTGATTGAAGTCCCTGCCGTGCCTTATCGAGACGACAATAATTATGTCAAATATTCAGGCCGTCTGGCGGCTGAATTGGCTGAAAAATCTGACAAAGGCGCGATTTGGGCGAATCAATTCGACAATATCGCCAATCGTCAGGCGCATATTGAAACCACGGGGCCGGAAATTTGGCGCCAGACAGAAGGCAAAGTCGACGGCTTTACTTGCGCCATTGGCACTGGCGGCACGCTGGCTGGCACAGGCATTTATCTCAAACAGCAAAATGCCAATATTCGCATTGCCGCGGCCGACCCCATGGGGGCTGCCATGTATCATTGGTACAAACATGGCGAATTAAAATCTGAAGGCACCTCAATCACCGAGGGTATTGGGCAAGGCCGCGTTACGGCCAATTTGGAAGACGCGCCAATTGACGATGCTTATCAAATTTCCGACGCCGAAGCGCTGCCGATCGTTTTTGACCTGCTGACCGAAGAAGGCCTATGCCTTGGCGGTTCTAGCGGTATTAATATTGCCGGTGCCAAACGCATGGCGCAAGACCTTGGCCCTGGCCATACGATTGTGACCATTCTTTGCGATTATGGCACGCGCTATCAGTCAAAATTATTCAACCCAGAATTTTTACAACAACAAGGCCTGCCCTACCCAAGTTGGTTGTAATGCGGTGACCATCAATGAGCCGACACCCGACCACTGTTACCCATTTAGCCATGCAGCCGCCGTTCGGTTTTTCGACCGAGCCAGTGGTGTGGCCGTCTGGCTTGCGGTTTCTGCCCGTTGACAATATCGCCTTAGACGAATATCGCCGGCTTTATGATACGGTCGGGCGCGATTGGCATTGGGTTAATCGCCGCCATCTCACCGACCGCCAATTAGCCAGCCTGATTCACCATCCGGCCTGTCACATTCGGGTTTTATATCGTGGCAATAAGCCGATTGGCTTTGTCGAACTCAATGGTCGCAAATTTCCCGAAGTTGAAATTGTTTTTGTCGGCCTGGTGCGGGTTGAAATCGGCCTTGGGCTTGGCCGCTTAATGGTGCAAGCGGCCTTGGCTGAAATCGCAGCGCAAAATGCCCAACGCATTATTATTCAAACCTGCACGCTCGATCACCCCAATGCCCTGCCGCTTTATCAGCGCCTCGGCTTTCAGGCCTATGACCGCAAGCAAGTTGTTATTATCGACGATTAGCCGGTGACGGCTTTACAGCACTTGGCTGAGGAATAATTTTGTCCGTTCATTTTGCGGATTGGCGAAAAACGCCTCAGGATTATTCTGCTCAACAATTTCACCAGCATCCATAAAGATCACCCGATCGGCGACTTGCCGCGCAAAAGCCATTTCATGGGTCACGCAAATCATCGTCATGCCATCGCTGCCCAATTCAACCATGACGTCCAAAACTTCCTTAATCATTTCAGGGTCGAGGGCGGAGGTTGGTTCATCGAACAACATGACTTTAGGGTTCATGCAAAGCGCCCGGGCAATCGCAACGCGTTGTTGCTGACCGCCGGATAATTGACCCGGATATTTTTCCGCCTGATCTGGAATGCGCACACGATTGAGGAATTTGCGCGCCACTTCCTCGGCCTCAGCCTTGGGCATTTGCTGCACCCATATCGGTGCCAGCGCGCAATTTTCCAGAACCGTCATATGTGGGAATAAATTAAATTGCTGAAACACCATGCCGATATTTTTGCGCACATCCTCAAGCCGTTTGGTGCCATCGCCGATTTCCTCGCCATCAAACATGAGCTGGCCCTCTTGGTGTTCTTCCAAGCGATTAATGCAGCGGATAAGCGTCGACTTGCCCGAACCCGACGGGCCGCAAATGACGATTTTCTCGCCCTGTTTCACTTCCAAATCAATGTCGCGCAAGACATGAAAATTGCCATACCATTTATTCAGCTGACGAATTTGAATGATGGGTTGAGCCATTGGATTTCCTAATCTTTATCCGTCGACAGACGGTTTTCCATAAATATTGAATAGCGTGACATTGCAAAACAAAACACCCAGAACACAAAGGCGGCAAAGACATAACCAGTGATATGAGTCTCCGGCGTGGCCCAGCTGGCGTCGGTAAAGTGGAATTGCACAATACCCAGCAAATCAAAAAGGCCAACAATCAGCACCAGAGTTGTGTCTTTGAACAGGCCGATAAAAGTATTCACAATGCCGGGAATGACCATTTTCAAAGCCTGCGGTAAAACCACCAGACCGGTAATACGCCAATAGCCAAGACCAAGCGCCGCGGCGGCTTCATATTGACCTTTGGGAATGGCCTGCAATCCACCGCGAATGACCTCGGCCATATAGGCGGAAGAGAATAAAGCCACACCAATCAGGCAGCGCATTAATTTGTCGAAATTCACCCCATCGGGCAAAAACAAGGGCAGCATCACCGAGGCCATGAACAACACGGTGATCAGCGGCACGCCACGGAAAATCTCGATAAACCCAATACATAGGCTGCGCACAATCGACATATCCGACCGCCGCCCCAAAGCCAGTAAAATGCCCAAGGGCAAACTGGCGACAATGCCGGTAATGGCAACCACCAGAGTGACCAATAGGCCGCCCCAATCGGTTGTTTCGACCGGCACCAGCCCAAAGGCACCGCCGGTGAGCATGAAAAAGGCGAAAACCGGAAACAAGCCAAGCATGAAAATAACATTGGCACGTTTCCAGCCAATCCGCGGTATCAATAAGGGCACCAGACCGAGAAAGCCGATCAAATAGACCAAATCAACCCGCCAGCGTTCGGCGTCGGGATAGCGGCCATAAATAAACTGGCCAAATTTCGCTTCAATAAACGGCCAACATGCGCCCTGCACTTGTTTCAAACAGGCGGTGCGGTCTGTGCCGGAGAAACTGGCATCAAATATCGCCCAATGGAAAACCACATCAATCGTATAATATAGGGCCAAAGCCGCGATAAGGGTCAGCAGCACGTCACCGGGCGTGGCAAATAGGTTTTGCCGCATCCACCCCCATGCGCCGACCACATGGGTCGGTGCCGGTCTTGCTGGTTTTGGCTCCCAAGTCGCGCTCATTGATTCTTCTCCACGAGGGCAATCCGCGCATTATATTGGTTCATCGCCCAAGAGGTCAGCAGGCTCAAAATTAAATACACCATCATGGTGATGAAAATAATTTCAATGGCCTGACCAACTTGCGTCAAAGCCGTGCCAGCAAAGACTGACACAATATCCGGATAGGCGATGGCCACCGCCAATGATGAGTTTTTCGTTAAATTAAGATATTGGCTGGTCAGCGGCGGAATAATCACCCTTAGGGATTGCGGAATAACCACAAGGCTCAAGGCGCGATTATGAGACAGCCCCAAAGCAGCGGCGGCTTCTCTTTGTCCTTGATCGACCGACATAATACCAGCCCGCACAATTTCAGCGATGAAGGCCGCCGTATACAGGCTGAGCGCCAGTAACAGGGCCACAAATTCTGGGATAACCGTAATACCGCCACGGAAGTTAAAGCCACGCAAAGCCGGAATATCGACTTGCCATGGCACACCCGCCAAATAAGCCGCCAGCAGCAAAACAACCACGCTCACCAGCCCTAAAGGCCGCCAAAACGCGACCATTTGGCCGGTCGCTAAAAATAATATATGAGCGCGGCGGCGCAAACCAATGGCGGCCGAGATGATGGCCAATAAAGCCAAACCATAAAACCCTGCCCCCTCAGTAAAACTGACCGACGGCAGCGCGAAACCGCGATTGCTCAAAAACATCAGATCGCCAAAATTTATGGCTTGGCGCGGCGACGGTAGATTGCGCAAAACCCCGAAATACCAAAACATGATTTGCAAAAGCAGCGGCACATTGCGGAAAATCTCAATATAGACCATGGCAATTTTGCTGATCAGCCAATTGCGCGACAACCGCCCAATACCGAGAAAAAAGCCCAAAATCGAGGCGAAAATAATTCCCAGAACCGACACTAAAAGCGTGTTCAGCAGGCCGACAATCAAAACCTGCCGATAATTATCGTCTTCATTATAGTCGACCAATGTTTGGCTAATGCCGAAACCAGCTCGTTCGTTCAAAAAGCCAAAGCCAGAGGAAATATTCTGCCGGTCGAGATTATCGGCCACATTGGCAATCAGCCAGCCGACACCAGCCACCACAAGGGCCAGCGTCAAAAGCTGCAAAAGAGCATCACGTCGGCTCACTAAAAATGCCAATTTAGAGATCACTGCAACCTATTTACTATCGGATGGGCGGCGCATATTGCAGCCCGCCATCTCGCCAAAGCGCATTGACACCGCGGGCGATGCCCAAAGGTGTGTTCTTGCCGACATTGCGTTCAAAGGTCTCGGCGTAATTACCAACTGTGCGGATAATGTGATAGGCCCAATCATTACTGATGCCCATATTGGCGCCAAATGACCCATCAAGCCCCAAAAGACGCTTCACAGCTGGGTTGCTCGAGGTTTTCATGGTCTCAACATTGCTGGATGACACACCTAATTCCTCGGCATTGAGCATGGCATTATGCGACCAGCGCACAATATCGCCCCATTGATCATCACCTTGGCGCACCACAGGCCCCAATGGTTCTTTGGAAATGATTTGCGGCAACACAATATGCGCCTTGGGATCGGTCAATTTCAGACGCTGAGCATATAGCGCCGATTGGTCGGTTGTGTAGGCATCGCAACGCCCCGTATTATAAGCCGATACGGCTTCGTCAGCTTTTTCAAAAGCGACAATTTCATATTGCATATTATGGGTGCGGAAATAATCCGCGGCATTTAACTCGGTTGTCGTGCCCAGATTGGTGCATAGGCTGGCGCCATCAAGTTCTTTGGTGCTGGCAATGCCCAAATCGGCGCGCACCATAAAGCCTTGGCCGTCATAATAATTAACACCTGTGAAATCGACCCCAAGCGCGGTGTCGCGGTGCATTGACCATGTCGTATTGCGGGCCAATAGATCAACCTCACCCGATTGCAGAGCGGTAAACCGCTCTTTGGCTGATAGCGGCGTGAATTTTACCTTTTCGTCGGTGCCGAAAACAGCGGCGGCGACAGCACGGCATAAATCCACATCAATACCATTCCAATTGCCCTTATCATCAGGATTTGAGAACCCCGGAAGCCCCTGCGATACGCCACATTTGACATAGCCGCGCTGCTTGACGACCTGTAGCGTATCTTCTGCGGCGCGGGCGGGCACCAGTGTCAAAAGGACAATAGCCGCTGAAGCGGCAAAAAATTCTACAAGCTTTTTCATCAAAGACCTCTTAAAGTGAAGCGCTATGGTAACAGTTTTGCTCAGGAATGATACAAGTGAAAGAAGAAACTAAGTCTATCTTGGCTGGTCGTCATCCGCAAGACCATGCGGGTGCTGTCAACACACCTGTCTATCATGCCTCAACCATACTTTACCCTTCCCTCGCGGCACTGCGCGGGCGCGAGCCCATGCGCTATACTTACGGTCGGCGCGGCACGCCAACCAGCAAGGCTTTAGAAGAAGCCATGTGCGATATTGAGGGGGCCGATGGCTGCGTGCTCACCCCATCTGGCGCCAGTGCCGTGGCGATAGCGATTTTAAGCGTCGCCAAGGCCGGTGACCATATTCTCATGGTTGATAGCGCCTATTATCCGACGCGCTCATTTTGCGATAAAATGTTGGCTGGTCTCGGCATTGAAACCGAATATTACGACCCCTTGCTGGGCGCCGATATTGCCTCACTATTTCGCGACAATACATCACTGGTTTTTATGGAAAGCCCCGGCTCACAAACCTTTGAGGTGCAAGATGTGCCGGCCATTTGTGCCGCCGCCAAAGCGGCCAATATTAAAACCGCCATTGATAACACTTGGGCCTCACCGCATTTCTTCAAGCCTTTGGCCCATGGCGTCGATTTATCTGTGCAAGCGGCGACGAAATATATCGTCGGTCACGCCGATGCCCTGCTTGGCACAGTCTGCGCCAATAAAGCGTCACATTCAGATTTGCGCCATATTCATGGTCTGATGGGCCTATGTGCCGGCCCAGATGATGTGTTTTTAGCGCTCAGAGGCCTCCGCACATTGCCGACCCGCTTAAAGCAGCACCAAGAAAGCGCCATGGCCATTGCCAGTTGGCTACAGACCTTTGATTTCGTGCGGCAGGTTTTCTATCCAGCCTTGCCCGATGCGCCAGGCCATGACATTTGGCAGCGCGATTTCACCGGTGCGGCCGGCCTATTTGCGTTTGAGGTCGACCCGTGCGATGAGCAGCAATTGGCCAATATGCTCGATCATATGTCGTTATTTGGCATGGGATATAGCTGGGGCGGATTTGAAAGCCTCATCGTGCCAGCCGAAATCACCCGCACAGCGACAGAATTTGATGACGGCCGACAATTGCTCCGGCTCAACATCGGCCTAGAGCATGTCGATGACTTAAAAAACGATTTATATCAAGGCTTTATACGCGCCAATTACCTTAAAGCTTAAAGTCCGCCGGGAATGAAATTCTCGACCCGCTCATCGCCTTCGGCCAATTCTTCAGCTGTCATTGTCGGAATCAAACCCTCCAATGCTTTGGAAGCAAAGGGATAGAAACCCTGATCGCGTGACAGCATGTAATATTTATAGGCCTCAATGCTATCTTGCTTAATGCCCTCGCCTTTTTCCAGCATGGCAGCAATATTGAACATGGCCGATGGCACGCCGAGACGCGCGGCACGCAAATAAAGCTCAGCGGCTTTTTCGCGGTTTTCCGGCACACCGGTTCCATAATCATAATATCCGGCCAGCTCGGCCAAAGCCCGCGCATCACCATCATCGGCGGCTTGCATGAGATATTTGAGAGCCAGCTTGACGTCGCGCTCAACAATTTTGGCGTCAAAATACTCGACCGCCAATTGATAAGCCGCCCCAGAGTCACCAGAAGCAGCCGCTTTTTTCCAATGGTTAAGCGCTTCCTCATAAAGACCGCGTTGGTACATTTCGCGCCCTTCGCGTTCACTATAAGCCGTCGTAGAAGAAAAATAACCAAACCCCGCCAATACAACCAAGGACAATAGAACAATCGGCACTAACCTTGCGTTCCGAAGCCCGAACATCGCCAGAAATTTACCCATTTTAAAGCTCCTTGCACCACTATGGTGATTTGAAGTTTGCTATCATGTTTTATTTAGCGTTAATTAAATCGCAAGTAAACACAAGCATTTTGGAGTAGGCCCTCGTGATCCTCGGTATTATATGCAATCGTAAATCGCATGAAATTGATACGCTGCAATCGGTTAATCATACTTATTTAAGTGCCGTCGAACGCTATATGAATGTTCAGCCATTGCTCATCCCTGCCACCACAGATGCGGCGCATCGTCTTGATGCGGAATTGGTCATTAGCCGCATTGATGGATTATTGATTACTGGCAATCGCTCCAATGTGCATCCATCGCATTATGAAATGGCAGAAACGCCCGCCCATGCGCCATTTGATCGGCAACGCGACGCGGCCAGCATGGCCCTGATTCAGGCGGCGCTGAAACATAATCTGCCAATGCTGGCGATTTGCCGTGGCGCTCAGGAGCTTAATGTCGTGTGCGGCGGTAGTTTAGTGCCGGAAGTGCACAAATTGGCTGGGCGTTTCGACCATCGGACACCAGCCCTGCCAACCAATGCTGACGACAATAGCGCCGCCAACACCATTTATGCCGCGCGCCATCAAGTCAATTTTCCCGAGAACGGGTATTTTCATAAACTCTTGGGCACGCAAAGCGCTCAAAGCAATTCCCTGCACCGCCAAGCCATTGACCGTCTCGGCGATGGCCTGTGCATTGAAGCAACCGCCGAAGATGGTACAATTGAAGCGATTAGCCATATTGGCAGTCACTATTGTGTTGGCGTACAATGGCATCCTGAAATGCAAACCGGCGAGAATATAATTTCCGCCGCTTTATTTGGCGATTTTGACCACGCCATAAAGACCGCCACTTAAGTTATTTGTCCCTTAAGTTATTTGCCCCTTAAGCCATTTGGAGGAGAGAAATTGGTCAATGATCTGATTATCGCAGCCGGCCCTTCGGCCTATGCGCATATTCAAAAGAACGGCCTCGCGGCTGACCATATTTCGGCTATTTTTGGCGCTTCCGGTGCCGCCAAATGGCTCGCCATTGCCGGTCTTGATAGCGCGGTTTTCGACGGCTTTATGACGCAGAGAAAAACCCAAGAACCAGTTGCCTTATTTGGCACCTCTGTCGGGGCTTTCAAACTGGCCGCCGCAGCGCGCCATAATCCGCGCCAGGCACTGCAACAAATGGCCGATCTGTATATTCATCAAAGCTATGCGGATGATGCAGGGTTTGAAAAAATTGACCTCGAAACCCATAAAATACTCGATGCCATTGCTGGCCAGAACCGTTATGACGGAACCTCGGGCGCGGATGAGATATTAAACAATCAAAACTATCATTTGCACATTGGCGCCGTGCGCTGCCACGGGCTATTGAACCATGACGATAGACTTCGCCAGTCCCTCGCCCTCGTGCAGGCCGGAATTGGCTCTTTGTTCAGTTCACAATATCTGCGGGGGCTGGCCGAGCGTGTGGTGTTTTCCGACCTGCGCAGTCGGCTGAGTTTTGAAGCCCGCGATGGTTTTCCCGTCCGCCAAGTGGAACTGAGACAGGAAAATCTCATGGCGGCGCTGAAAGCCTCTGGCTCGATACCGGTCTATATGCCACCGGTCGAAATGCCCGACGACCCGCTGCACATTTATCATGATGGCGGACTTTTGGATTATCATCCGATACCGAGTAATTTTTGGCCGGATCAAGAGGGTTTGATTTTATATCCGCATTTCTACGATCATTTTAAAAACCGCTGGTTTGACAAATTCTATCCATGGCGTCGGGCGCGCGCGTCGCAATTGGATAATGTGGTGATGATTGCCCCCAGCAAAAGCTATGTTGCTGGCCTGCCCGATGGCAAAATTCCGGCCCGCCAAGATTTCGTCAAATATGTCAAAAACGAACCCTTGCGGTTCGAAAAATGGCAGGCCGTGGTGTCACGCAGTTACCAGCTTGGCGAGCAATTCCTCGAGGCCTGCGCCTCAGGCGATATTGCCGCCCAAGTGCAAAGATTATAGCCAACAAAAAGGGGCCCGAAACGAGCCCCTTTCATCGTCTTCACTTAATGATTAAAAGCCGTAAACCAAACCGATTTTAAGTGAGTCATAGTCGGCATCGCCAACTTCAAATTGGCCATATTCGCCGCGCAGGGCAATCTCTGGTGACAGATCATAGTCAATGCAAACAGCATAGAAGAAGTCAGATTCTGAATCTGAGGTGTTTGGAAT
>JAYOCI010000175.1:0-2828 GCA_038105345.1 Rhodobiaceae bacterium | reverse complement strand
TTTATTATTTGCTGCAGACCAAAGCGCCGGCCCGTTCCGCCGGCTATGTCGTGCTGGTGCAGGAAAGTCTGAATATGTCGGTCGAGGCCCGCCGAGCTTGGACTTATAGCCCGGGCACGCGCCGCGTGCGCCGGGCCCCAACGATAGCTTATGACAATCCTGGCACAAATAGTGATGGCATCACCACCTCAGACAGTTTCGGCGGATTTAATGGGGCCCCCGATCGCTTTGATTGGACGATGCGAGGGCGCAGTGAAAAATTCATCGCCTATAATAATTATCGCCGCGTGCTAGTGCCCTATAAGGAGGTGGTCGGCAAACACCACATTAACCAAGAATTGATGCGCTACGAAAAGCACCGCGTTTGGGAAGTGGAAGGCAATTTAAAAGATAATTTCCGCCATGTTTATTCGCGTCGTGTGTTTTACATTGATGAAGACACCAAAGGCATTGTCGCGACGGAAATTTATGACGGGCGCGGACAGCTTTGGCGGGTGCAGGAATTAGGCGGCGGCGTGCAATACGAACTGCCGCTTTGCGGCGGTTCAGGCGATACGGTTTATGATTTGATGGTCGGGCGCTATCTCATGCTGGGTCTTATCAATGAAGAAAAGCCGATTGATTTCGATGCCAACCATCTCGATGCCAATCGCTACACCCCGGGCAATATTCGCCGCCTTGGCCGCTAATGGGCAGGTCACGGCAGAAGTTTGCCCTCGCGCGCTTTTGTCGCTTGCCCTTTGACGCGTGAGTTTTTATGGTGGGGCTCAAGTCATGAAGGCGTCATTTGACAGGGCGTTTTCTGGGAGGAAATGATGACTAATATTCGGTTAACCATCCGCATTTTTGCGGCAGTATTTTTTACTTTTGCCGTGAGCGCAAATACTGCCACACAGGCGATAGCAGACGATCATGGCGGCAAGCCGGAAGCCTTTGAATATGCGGTGGCCAGCGATATGGCGACGCAGGCACTATTGCTTGATGTGGCGCGGGCCGGTCCGCGTTTGGTCGCGGTCGGTGAGTTCGGCCATGTGCTTTTGTCTGACGACAATGGCGAAAACTGGCGACAGGCGGCCTCCGTTCCGACGCGTAATACGTTGGTCGGCGTCACTTTTATCGACAATCAAACCGGCTATGCGGTCGGCCATGCGGCGACGATTTTAAAAACTGTGGATGGCGGTGATACTTGGACATTGCAATATAATGAGCGGAGGGGCGAAACACCGCTTTTCGCGGTATATTTTGCCGATGCGCAAAATGGCATTGCGGTTGGCGGTTTTTCGTACACATTTGAAACCAAAAATGGCGGCGAAAGCTGGACACAGCGCGCTTTGGTCGAAGACAGCTATGACGATTTTCATTTGAATGATTTATTCACCGACAAAACAGGCAATGTCTACATCCCCGCCGAATTTGGCACGGTTTATAAATCGCGCGACCGCGGGCAAAACTGGCAAGCCATTGAAACCGGCTATGACGGTTCATTTTGGGGCGGCCTCGGCCTCGCCAATGGCGATGTGCTGGTGTTTGGAATGCGCGGCAATGTCTGGCGCTCATCCAATGCCGGAAGCAGTTGGAAGCAGGTTGATACCGGCACCGACCAATCGGTCTCCGGGGGCACCCAATTGGACGATGGCCGCGTTGTGCTGGCCGGTCTATCAGGTACGGTGCTGGTCTCCAGCGATGGTGGCAAAAGCTTTACGAACCAGCCGCGCCCCGACCGTTTAAGCTTTGCTACGGCTATCGGCAAAACCGGCGATGAGATTATCTTGCTGGGCGACCCGGGCATTAAGGCCCATAATCTGGCGCAATAAATTACGCTTTTGAGGGCTGCACGCCCGAAAAGGCAGGAGACATGATAAGAGGCGGCTTTGGCCGCCTCTTTTCTGCTCTCGTTTCTCTCTTGCAAAAAACCGCGTCCTCTCTACCATAATCGCCATGCGCCAACGGGGAGGGGTGTTATGGAAACAGTGCAATTGCCCGACTGCGTCACGCTGGAGCGCGCCAATGGCCTAGCCCTTGTCACGCTCGACCGCGGCAGCTATGGGGGCGGCATGAATCCGCTTTCGGCTGAGGCGATGGAGGGATTGCGCGATGTGGCGCGTTGGCTGAAAGCTGATATTGAAACCCATTGCGTGATTGTCACCGGCGCGCGCGTGTTTTCCATCGGGGCCGATTTAAAAGACCCCGATATGCACACGCATGGTCTCGACACGCTGACGCAGCGGCAAAAACTTTTGCTCGGCCCTGATATGTGTGCCGCTTGGGAGGCGCTGGAACAAGTAACCATTTGCGCAATGGAGCGCTATGCCATTGGCGGGGCGTTGGCGTTAGCCGTGTCGTGCGATTGGCGCGTCGCTTCCAAAGATTGTGATGTTCGCCTGCCTGAAGTGCCGCTTGGCATTAACATGTCTTGGCAGGCCAATCCACGCATCACTGCGCTTATCGGCCCATCGCGGGCCAAGCAATTGGTGATTTTGGGCGAAAATATCGGCGCTGAGACGGCCGCGCAATGGGGGCTGGTCGATAAGGTCACCGCCGCCGGTGGGGCATTGGCCGCGGCGCAAGAGCTGGCCGCCAAAGTCTTGGCCTTGCCGCCCGTGCCGGTGCGCATGAGCAAGCAAGCGATTAATGCGCAAGCCCATGCGCTCAACCATCTCTCATCTTTCATGGACCGAGAACAATATGCGCTACTGACCGGCTCGGATGAAAACAAGGCGGCGGTGCGCGCGGTTTTCGGCAAACGGGAAAAGGGTTGATACATGCTGACACCGGCTG
Source organism: Rhodobiaceae bacterium (assembly GCA_038105345.1). Lineage (GTDB taxonomy): Bacteria > Pseudomonadota > Alphaproteobacteria > RS24 > RS24 > JAHEGN01. The sequence continues at coordinate 50 of JAYOCI010000175.1, read as the reverse complement.
ATGATTATCCGCTGCACCAAACCCCCGAGCCAATGGCCTATGCGGGCAGC
>JAYOCI010000028.1:14666-15554 GCA_038105345.1 Rhodobiaceae bacterium | reverse complement strand
AAAACGGCGGATCCCCAAATCGACGGCATGGTCATATAGTAAAGAATGGAATTGCGATAAACCAGGCGCACGCTCATATAACCAGCATTGTGGTGCGGCCGATGCAATTTATATAAAAACGGAACCGTATGCGAAAGCCGGTGCCACCAATATTGCAACATATCATCGAAAATCAGCAGCAGACCAACTTGCGCCCAAATTGCTAGTCCGGCCAGACTGCCTTCATAGCTTGGGAAGAATTGGCTCATCAGCATAAAGGCAAAAAATAAAATCATCGGCTGGGTAACAATCAGCAAGGTCAGCGTGCTGATCAGCTCAACCATGCCGTCACCAGCGCGCGCTTGCGCTTTTGAAAATAAGCCAACGCGCCACATTTCAATGAAAGAAAAAAGCGCAAAAACGATTAATACGGCAATGATTTCTGGTTTCATAATTCCCCCCCCCAGGTCAAATCTGAATACCAAAAAAACCGTCGATTTGTCCAGCCTAAGCGTTGATTTTTCACGCCACAAATGAAGCATATGATTTGACAAGCGATGGCGCGCGTGGTCAATTTTGCCATCAAAACATAAGAATTGATCAAGTTTTTCGGAGGAGATGAAAATGAGTGAAGAACTTCTTGTATCGGTTGAAGACGGCGTCATGACCATGACAATGAACCGTCCGCAAGCCAAAAACGCCATGAATAAATCAATGGCAGAAGCAATTTCAGCGGCGATCGACACTTTCGAAGCAGACAATGATATTCGTGTCGCCATTCTGACGGGTAACGGCGGCACATTCTGCTCGGGCATGGATTTGAAAGGCTTTTTGGCCGGCGAAACACCAACGGTCAAAGACCGTGGTTTTGGTGGCATCACCCAATATTCACCGTCAAAACCGCTGATT
>JAYOCI010000028.1:0-14652 GCA_038105345.1 Rhodobiaceae bacterium | reverse complement strand
GGCTGAAGGTTATGCGCTGGCTGGTGGCTTTGAATTGGTTCTGGCCTGCGATTTAGTCGTCGCCACAGAAACAACGAAATTTGGTATTCCGGAAGTGAAGCGTTCATTGGTTGCCGGTGCCGGCGGTGTTTTCCGTCTGCCACAGCAAATCCCACCACGCATTGCCATGGAAATGGCTTTGACGGGTGACCATTACACAGCCCAACGCATGTTAGAGGTTGGTCTGATCAATGAAGTTGTGCCAACCGGCCAAGCACTTGAAGGCGCCAAAAAATTGGCCGCTCGCATTGCTTGCAATGGCCCATTGGCAACTGCCGCAACGAAGAAAATCATGCAGGAATATAAGACTTGGCCGCATGATGAAATTTGGCAGCGTCAGCAAGCCATTATGGACCCAGTGTTCAAGTCAAAAGATGCAATCGAAGGCGCGACCGCATTTGCCGAGAAACGTGCACCTGTTTGGAAAGGCGAATAGTCCAATCCAAATCGCTGAATTGGAGGGCGCTTGTGCTGGTCGCAAGCGCCCTTTTTTGCGCCGCTTTATGGCGTGATGACCAGATCTTGAAAGACAATCAGCCAAGCTGAAATCGTCACAATGCCAGCCACGCTAGACAAGGCAATGGCGCTCGACGCTTCTTCTTCGGCGGCCTGATAGCGGCTGGCGAACACGGAAGTGAAAACCCCCGTTGGCATGGCTGATAAAAGCGTAATACTGGCCACCCATAGGGGCGGCAAATCGAAAATATAACGGGCGCTGGCAAAAACCATCAAAGGCATCAGCACTAATTTGAACGCACTTATATAGAGCGCGCCAGATAAAGAGCTGCGAAACGGCGTTCTCGCCAATAGGCCACCGACGGCCAATAAAGCCACAGGGATGGCCGCCTGCCCCAAAAGCGCCAGAAATTGGTCAATAACGGGCGTCAAGCCGAGGCCGGTGAAATTCCATATTACCCCCGCCAATAACGCCAAAATAATTTGCTGGCTGGCCAGACTGCGCAAGAACTCAGGCCCAAGCCGACGCCAATCAATCTGCGGGCGCGTGCTCAACTCCAATAAAAATGTCCCCACGCTAAACACCAAAAGCCCGTGAAACGCCAAAATAAGAAACAAGGGGAGACTGGCTGCCGCGCCAAAAGCCGTGAGAATAATCGGAATGCCCAGCATCACCGTATTGGAAAAACAACTTCCAAAAGCGATAATCACCCGCTCGACCTGACGGCGTTTGGCAAACACCACAAGACCGAAAATGAGCGATAAGGCGAGGCAAAATAACATGGCGCCGTAATAAGAAATAAACAGCCCCCATGGAATAAGCTCGGGAATTTGCGTCAGCACAACATTACGAAACAGCAAGGCAGGCGCCGCGATTAAAAACACAATGCGATTCATCGTTTGAACTTGCTGCGCCGAAAACAAGCCAAACATGGCCGCCAGAAAACCCGTTGCAATAATTGCAATAACCGGGGCAATCACCCCCAAAGATGTCAACATGGCTTGCTCCCGCTTGGCCGTTGCGGCTGGTTCAAAATGACGCCAAGACAAACCATATTCGCACGCGCCTGCCAATAAAAATATCTTGCCGACAGGGCGCCGCCGATCATCGCATTATCTTTGTTACATGGTGCAAAAACTGCCAAACCAATTCACCGACCGCGCCGCGCTCATTGACTTTGTGCGCGACCTATCGCCTGAGCTCGCCGACGAGCCTGTCAGCCAGACCATAGGTGGCCGGCAAGCGGGGGCCGCCCAATTGGCCCAACTCGACGCCCAAGCCTATGGCAGTAGCCGCAATTATCTTGACGGCAAAGTGTCCTATTTATCGCCCTATATTCGTCACGGCATTGTTACGCTCAATGAAACCCGCAATCTGGCCATCCAACAGGGTGACGCCAAACAGGTTGAAAAATTTGTCCAAGAACTGGCTTGGCGTGATTTTTGGCAGCGGATTTATCATCAATCGCCAAACAAAATCTGGCGCGATATTGAAGCCTATAAAACCGGTTATGCGGCCGAGCATTATGCCACTGAATTACCCAATGATATTCGCCATGCCCGCACACCGAGCGCGGCCATGAATTTTTTCATCACCCAATTAATTGAGACCGGTTATTTGCACAATCACGCGCGCATGTATTTGGCCGCCTATATTGTCCATTGGCGCCATGTCGCTTGGCAGGCGGGGGCACAGTTTTTTCTCACCCATCTTTTAGATGGCGATCCGGCCAGCAATAATTTGTCCTTTCAATGGGTGGCCAGCACATTTTCCAATAAGCCTTATTTTTTCAACCTTGAGAATTTGCAAAAATTTGCCGGTGTCGTCGCCCCTTGCGCGGCCCATGAAAATGCTGATTTCGACGATAGTTACGATGCACTTGCAGCCCGCTTATTTCCCCATAGTGAGGCGCTAAATGTCTGATTTAATTTGGTTGCACGAGGATATGCTGAGAGCCACCCATCCGGTGTTTGCCCAAAGTGATAAAGCGGCGACAGCCATATTCATCTGGGATGACGCCTATTTTGATGCGGCGGGTTATAGCTTGAAACGGCGGGTGTTTTTATATGAAACCCTTTGCCAATTGCCGGTCGATATATATCGCGGCGATACGGCCTCATGTATCGGTCAATGCGCCCAAGAGATGGGGGCCGAAACAATCCTGACCGGCACCACACCCAATCCCGTATTGCAAAATATTATGCAAAAGCTCGGCGCCACCTATCAGCTCAAGCGCATTGAAGATGAGCCTTTTGTGAACCTCGATGGCCCAGCTGATTTGAAAAGGTTTTTCCGCTATTGGAACAAAGCGCGCAAAACCGCTTTTGATATCGACGGCGCTAATTAACCAAATTGGCTTCAATGGCTTTGCGCAGGCGCGCTGATTGCGGTTTGGTCATCGATGAAAAATAGGCCACCGGCTTGCCCTCGGAACTGATTAGATATTTATAAAAATTCCACTTTGGCCGACTGCCATTGCCAAGCTCTGCGCGCAGCCATTGGTAGAGCGGATGCGCCGCCTCGCCCTTCACAACCAATTTGTCGCTCATCGGAAAATCAATGTTGAAATTGACACTGCAAAATTCCTTAATGTCATCCTTATTGCCCGGCTCTTGCGTGCCGAAATCATTGCTGGGAATACCAAGCACCACAAGACCGCGGTCTTGATATTCTTCCCACAGGCTTTGCAAACCCTCATATTGTGGGGTGAAGCCACATTGCGAGGCAGTGTTGACGATGAGAACCGCTTTGCCTTTAAACTGCGCCAAGTCCAATTCGCCACCATCAATGGAAGGCAAAGAAAATTGCGCCAGCGTGCCGCCATCGGGCGCTGCATGGGCGGCGTGAGCCAGCCCAAAAATCAAGCTCAAAAGCACAAATAAACGACGCATTTTCACCTCTCACTATGAACTTTCTTGTAGCACGCGCATATCATTTCAGGGAGAAAAACTTAACGTCTTGTCTTCAAGGCAGCATCACTGGTATCTTTTGGACAAACAGGGGCAAGTAGACGTGTATTTATTTCAGTCAGATACAGAAACGCATTTTCAATGTCCAGAATGCGGGCAAAGAGGCGCTGTGCTGACTAAAGACATTGAGGCGGCAAGAGAAGCCAGCCCCTATGTGAGCATCACCTGCACCAGCTGTTTCACAAAATTTGAACCGACTCATCGAGCCCGTCCAGAAGCCTATGCCTCAGCCACTGACAATGGCACGAATGTGGAAGATTTATCGGCCGCCTTTGACGACGTCACCCAGCCCGTGCCGCTCGATGTGGCAGATATTGATGAAGAATTTGGTGCGCTACCTTCATGGCTGCGTCCCGATGCCAAGGAAGACGGTAAGCCTGCTGGCCCAGCAAAGAGCGTGAAATCGCCCGATGCGCAAGCCCTAGAAGCCATTGCCGCCTTTATCAGAGCTGATATTGGCGAAGCGATGCCACCAGAGCCGCAAGTCGAAGCAGAGCCGCCCGTTGAAGCTGTGAGTGAGCCGGTTGCGCCAGTTGAGCCGGAACCAGAATCAGAGCCAGAGCCAGAGTCAGAATCAAAGTCAGAATCAAAGCCAGAATCAGAGCCTGCCCAGACGCCCCCGCCACAGCTGGACACGCAAACCAATGAAACACCCGTGCCGGCCGCGCGCCGCTCTTTCGGCCGACGGGTTTTCTCACTGAGCTGGAAGCTGGTGTTGTTGGCCGTGATTGTGTCCGGCGGTTATTTCGTCGCCTTGCAAAACAACCGACTGCCAAGCGAGAGAGAAGCGCCTATTGCCGCCTCTATTGCCCAATCAAAAATTCGCGTTGGCGAAGTGCGTCACGAAATTATCACGGATGAATATGGCAGCGCCGCTAAAATCTATGTGCAATTCGCCAATACTGGCCCGCGCAAAGGTGCCATTGAGAGTTTCCACATTGTGCTCTTGGACGATCAAAATCAGGCTTTGGCCAGCTGGCGCGTATCGGGGCGCGGCCACATATTGCAGCCCAATGATATGCATGAGGTCAGCAGCACATTATTCAATCCGCCGAAAGAAATTGCCCGCGTCGCCATTCGCTATCCGGCGCGTTAGAGCCAGCGTCGCACGCGCTGTTTATAATCCCGATATTGCTGGCCAAACTCAGCTTCGAGATTGACCTCTTCTTTGACAATCCACATGCGATCGACGGCGATCACAAAAAGCGCCACAAAAAGGAAAGCCCACAAATGGGCAGTCAACAAAGCCGTGCCGAATAAAATAACCGCCATGGCGACATAAATCGGATTGCGCGAAATGGTGAACAGGCCGGTTTGCAATAAAATCGACGGCGCGCCATCGGGAATAATCGTTGTCTCAGCCTGACGGAAAGAACGAGCGATTAAGAGAATCGTCGATAGGCCAAGCACCACCAAAACAATGCCCAAAATCTGCCAAATCGGCGCCAAAATCGATTCCATGGCAACAAACTGACCCATAATAATTTGCCCCAAAATGCCCAAAAGAAGCAGAAATGGCGGATAAAGTTTCATCATGGCCTCCTATGCCGAGACGCTGAACGGCGTCCAAATATCGCTTATTTTGCGGCCATCAAAAACGGCCACTTTGGGAAATTGCAAAAACACCGCCTCGCTCTGATGAGGCCGCAGGAAAACACAATCATCTGGCTTCAGGGCCAGCTTGGCCGGGCCAGTCATGAAATCCTGATTGGTCGAACGGCCAAAAATATCATTATAAGCCAGCCCCTTAGGAAACACTGGCGTGGCCATCCAATAGCCACCATGGGTAAAAATACTGGTTTCAGAGGGCGGCTCACCTAATAGGCCGTCGGCAAATTCAGCAGCGGGAAAATGCACATTGCGGCTGACTTTTAGCACCGGCGCGGCAATAAAACTGGCGGCTTCAAAAACCCGCAAAAGCGGCGTGTCAAAATCGGTCGGCTTAACAAGCGCCGAACCAGCCGCCAATTCATTCGCCAATTGCGTGTTTTTATACATACGTATCGTCGGACTGCCGCCCATATTGCGGGTCATTTGCGCGACATGCTTGTCGCCAAAAATAGCCCGCGCCTGATCAAGCGCCGCACCATAGAGCTGCCACGCACCCTTTTTGGCGCGCGCCGGCCAGCCCTGCAAATTGGGCAATTTGGGCAAATGCGGCTCATAGCCCATAAATCCGGCCAAATGACATTGTCGGTTGGCCGCCAAATCGCGCAGTAGTTTTTCCAACACCGGCCCGGGCGTTAAACCGCCGCGATGCAGGCCGACGTCAATTTCCAAATTGAACTGCAATTCATGGCCGGTTTTTTTAGCCAAATCTGCATATTGTTGATAGCGCGCCGGACTATCAATCAACCATTGAATTTGTTTGAGTTGAGCGCGCCGCGATTTCGGCAAGTCGCGCAAAAATTGCGCCGCCGCCGCCACCGCTAAGGGCTTGCCATGCAAAATATCAGCTTTCGGCGCATGATCGAGCAATTGCCGCGTCATCACCGCATTAAAACTCATGAACCGATCAGTGCGCGCGCGCTTGGCGATATGGCTCAGCAAATTTGGAATCGGCAATGATTTGGCAACAATCCGATAATTCATCTTGGCCGGTAAATCAGCGCGCAGGACGTCAATATTGCGATTCAGCCGCGGTATATCAATGACCAGAACCGGCTCGCCGAGGCCTTTTTTATGCAGGGCTTTTTGTAGGCCAATAAAATAATCGCGGGTCAGACCACTCATGCTGCACCGTTAAACAAATTGCTTAAATAGGGGTTTAACATGCGGCCACGCGGGTCAAGACGGCGGCGCATATCGGCAAAATCCTGCCACTGCGGATAAAGCGTGGCAAAATCGCGACCGGTCAGACTATTCAATTTCCCCCAATGCGGTCGCCCTCCATATTTGCGCAAAATTGGCTCCACATGGGTGAACAAGAATTGATAATCATCAGCATAATAACAATGCACAGCAATCGATATGCGCCGCCCAGATTGAAACGGCGACAGCCAATTATCATCGGCCTGCGTCATCCGCGTTTCAAAAGGAAAGAACACATCGGGGCGTTGGCTTTCAATGTAATGGCGCACTTCTTCCAATGCCGCCAGACCCGCATCCTCGGGCAAGTGATATTCCATTTCATTGAATAAAGTATTGCGCTCACTCGACAGCAATTGCCAACTTTCCCCAATGACGTTTTCTTCCGGCGCCGCACCAATCGCCCAGCCCAAAAGCCGTTTGCGCAGGCTCGGAAACCACGACACATAATCGCGCAGGGCTTTTAATTGAGCCACCGCATCATCGCTCTCATCTTCGGCGCGCGGCGTATCGCTGGCTTGCGTTTCATCATGCGCAATACACATGCTCATGCCTGAAAACGGAATATAGAAAAATTCAAAATTACGATGCTTTTCCCACAGCCCTTGCGCCTGCGCCAAAAGCGCGTCATGCGGCATAAACCACACGCGGCGGTGCAATTTATGACGCGCCACTAATTGCATTTTTATTTCTGTCAGCACCCCGAGACTGCCCAAGCCGACGCGCGCGCCAGCCAACATATCAGCATTTTGCGCATCGCTTATTTCAAGCTCATCGCCATCGCCAGTGACCATTCGCAGGCCGAGGATTTCAGCCGACAAACAGCTCAAATTCCGGCCGGTGCCATGCGTCGCTGTGCTGGTCGCGCCAGCCAAGGTTTGCACATCAATATCGCCCAAATTACGAAATGCTAATCCGGATGGCGCCAAACTGCGCGATACATCATGCAGGCGCGCACCGGCGCCGACCCACGCCGTCTTAGCCTCTGTGTCAATGTCGCCAAGGGCGGCAAAATGATCCAATTTCACAATCGCATAATCGCTCGGCACTAAGGGCATCCAGCTGTGGCCAGCGCCCACCGGACGCACCGGCCCGTCAGCCGATGTAATCAATTTTTTCAGCCCAGCAAGGTCACGCGGCGCATTGACCTGCGCCTGTGAAGGCGGCAGAGATTTCGACCAATTTTGCCAGCCATCAACCGCAGTACTGGGGGCGCTATCTTGCGCCACTGCGGCACTGGAAAAATATGACGCCAAAGTGGTGCCGCCTATCGCTTCCAATAATTTGCGTCGGTTCATACACCGCTCTCCTCAATCATCCCTTAAGTCTAAAGGCTATAAGCCGCGCTTCAGATTTGCAAATTTTATTGCGCAAGGCGGCGACTTTGTTATTTGCCTCACCGCCAAAAACGCCTAAAACCAAGGCATAAACTTGGAGAGCATATGATGAAATGGATTAATCGGATCGCGTTCACGGCCTTGTTGGTCGCCCTGCTGGCGACAAGCGGCAGTCTTGTTTTGCAATTATGGGAGGGTCGCCATTGGGACCCGAATGCAGCGCTTGATGCGGCCGATGAATATGATGTGGAGATTATCCGCGACGGATTTGGTGTGCCGCATATTTACGGCCAGCGCGATGTCGATGTCGCCTTTGGCTTGGCCTATGCCCATGCCCAAGATGACTTCAAAACAATGCAAGGTCTGATTCCATTTTATCGCGGCCAATTGGGCCGGTCTTTGGGCATGGATGGGCTGGCCATTGATTTTCTGGTCAGCTGGCTGGATACGCGCGCCCATGTGCGTGACAATCTCGACAAGCAAATCACGCCAGCTTTGCGGGCTCATTTGCAAGCCTATGCCGATGGCGTCAATTATTATGCCGCGCAAAATCCAGACCAGATGAACCCTGCCTTTTTCCCGATGACTGTCGAGGATTTGGCCACTGGTTTTGCCCTGCAGCATTTATTATTTTATGGCTTTGAAAGTCATGTGGTTGAGCTTTTCGCTGACAGCCCGCAGCGCGAATTAGCCCATCCAGCTGCGACCAGCCCGATTAGCCAAAAAATCGGCGCCAATGGCCTGCCCGTCGGCTCCAATGCTTTTGCCGTGAGCCGACACAAATCTGCCGATGGCGCGACCCGCATTATCATTAATTCGCATCAGCCTTTAACCGGACCTGTGGCTTGGTATGAAGCCCATGTCAAAAGCCAAGAAGGTTGGGATATGCATGGCGGCCTATTCCCCGGCAGCCCCTTTGTCTCCAAGGGTTTCAACCCGTCGATTGGCTGGGGCGTGACGGTTAATAAGCCGGATTTGGTCGACACTTATAAACTCACCCTCGACCCGCAAAATGATGATCATTATATGCTCGATGGCCAATCCGTGCCGCTCGACAAGCGGACGATTTGGCTGAAGCTAAAAATTATTGGCAATTTATTTGTGCCGATTCCGCGCACTGCGCTGGCCAGCCAACACGGGCCAGCTATTGAAACCAGCCATGGCACTTATGCTTTGCGCTTTGCCGGTTACAAAGAATTGCGCCAACCAGCGCAATGGCTGGCGATGAATAAAGCGCGCTCGCTTGATGAATTCAAAGCCGCCATGGCCATGCAGGCTATTGTCTCGTTCAATTTTGTTTATGCCGATGCCAGTGGCAATGTGTATTTCCTGCACAATGGCAAACTACCAATTCGCGCCGCTGGTTGGGATTGGCGTAAATATCTGCCCGGTGATCGCAGCGATTTGATTTGGCAAAGCCAGATTGGTTTTGAAGACATGCCACAAATCACCAATCCCGCTTCTGGATATTTGCTGAGCGCCAATCAAACCCCGTTCAACGTCACCGCCGCGGCCGATAATTTGCGCCGCAGCGATTATGCTGAGAGCCTCGGGTTTCAAACCCGCATGACCAATCGGGCAGATCAGGGGCTGGCCATGCTGGCCGCTAAAACCCGCCTGACCGAAAGCGATTTTCTGGCCATCAAATGGGATAAGACCTACCACAAAGACTCGCGCGCGCGGCGTTATGTCAATCAAATCAGCGCCTTAGAATTTGATGCCGATAGCCCGCAAGAGCGCGGGCAAGCCTTGCTCAACAGCTGGGATGGCACCACAGAGCTCGACAATCGGGCGGCGGCTCTGGCCGTATGTGTGCTTTCGGCTGAGTGGAAGGCTGAGCAAAAGGGCAAGCCAGCGCCGGATATTGTGCCGGTTTACAATGACTGCCTCGCCGCCTTGCAAAAACATTTCGGACGCCTTGACCCGCTTTGGTCTGAGGTGAATCGCTTGCGGCGCGGCAGGGCTGATCTTGCATTGGGCGGCGGACCCGACGTCTTACGCGCGATTTACGGCATTGCTGATGAAGATGGCCGCTTGAAAGCGGTCGCTGGTGACGGTCTGGTGGTTTACAGCCAATGGGATAAAAACGGCAAACAAAGCGGTGGCATGGTGCATAATTTTGGCGCCGCCTCAACCCGCCCACAATCGCCGCACTATGCCGACCAAGCACCGCTTTTCGCGGCTGAAACCTTCCGCCCCGTCGCTCTAACCCGCGATGATGTGTTGGCTGGTCCGCACCAGATTGAGCGTTTGCCGAAAAGCCATTAGCCGCCCATGAAATTGCGGATTGCGTAACTGCCGAGCGTTTCGGCAACCAATTGACCATTGTCATCGGTCAATTTGGCCGTCAGTTGAAAATCAAACCGACCGCTTTCCTCAAGCTGTTTGTTCATTTCTGTTGCTTGCGCGGCATCGAAAAACGCTTCCGCCGTCACATCGGTAAAGGCCGGCGCTTTAAAATCAACTTTGAAATCGCGCACCACAGGCTGAAATTTTTCCGGCTGAGCGATATGCTGCGAACACACCATGCCACCGAGCATTTCACCAATGGCGAATAGCACGCTGGCATGCATCATATTGACGTGGTTCATCGTCTGTTTATTCAGCGGCGCCTTGCATCGGAACACGCCATTTTCATTGCTCAGCAATTTCAGATCAATATAGCGGTAAATATCGCAACTGTTTTTATAGCCCTCAAGGAGCTGCTCTAAATGACTCATCGACGAACTCACAAATCACTCGTGGTTTACTGACCGCCGGTTTTTAACCCGCCAGTATCCAGCTCGGTGAACTTACCGCCAGATGCCGCCAATGTTTTCAGCGTCTCAGCCGGTTCAAAACGTGGATCCTCAGCCGCCAGTTTTTCCACCCGCGCGAGAATTTTATCGGCACCAATTTGGTCACCATAGAACATGGGGCCGCCCTTATCGGCAGGCCAGCCATAGCCATAGGCCCAAATCACATCAATGTCAGAGGCGCGCTGAGCTTTGTTCTCTTCCATAATTCGTACCGCTTCATTGACCATTGGATAAACGCATATTTCAATAATCTCTTGCGATGACAGACTGCCAGCACCAGCCGCAATGCCCGTGACTTCCTCAATCACTTTCATGGTTACATCAGATGGCAAGCGCTGCATGTTTTCGTCATAGTCATAATAGCCAGCGCCGGTTTTTTGACCGCGACGATCCATTTCGCATAAAGCATCGCGAATAGGGCTGGAAGTTTTCGCGCCCTTTTTCCAACCAATGTCGAGACCGGCCAAATCGGACATTTGAAACGGGCCCATTTTGAAACCAAATTCATTAAAGGCGGCGTCGACATCCCACGGCATGACCCCGCGATTGACCATTTCCATGGCCTGAATCTGGCGGCTGGCGAGAATACGATTGCCAACAAACCCCGGGCAAACCCCTACCAGAACGGCGATTTTGCCAATCTTCTTCGACAAATCCATAGATGTCGCCACCACATCATCGGCGGTTTCATCGGCGCGGACGATTTCCAGCAGCTTCATCACATTGGCCGGTGAGAAAAAGTGCAGGCCAATAACGTCTTGCGGACGTTTGGTAACAGCGGCAATTTCATCAATATTCAAAGCCGATGTATTGGTCGCCAGAATGGCGCCCGGCTTACAAACTTTATCGAGATTGGTGAAAATGGTTTTTTTCAATTCCATATCTTCAAACACCGCTTCAATCACCAAATCGCAATTGGCCAGCGCGTCAAAGTCTAAAGTGCCGGTGATATTATTCATCCGCACGCCAACCTCTTCTTGCGGAAACCGTCCGCGATCGGCGCTGCGTTGATAGTTTTTTTGAATAATCCCAAGCCCGCGCTCCAGCGCCTCGGCTTTGGTCTCCACAATGGTTACCGGAATTCCGGCTGTGGCAAAATTCATGGCAATACCGCCACCCATTGTGCCACCACCAATAATGCCAACCGATTGAATATCGCGCAGAGGCGTGCCAGCGGGCAGCCCGTCGATTTCCCATGTTTTCTTATTGGCTTCGCTCATATAGTCGGTCACATTTTGCATTTTTCTTCCCCTATCGATTTCTGCTGACGGTCATTATCCATAACTTATCGTCTTGCGACAATAGATTTATCGTTTCTGTATTTACCCATCAGAAGCTACATTAGCCTTCTTTGCTTTGCGAGGTCTCATGTCAAACACCTTATCCGAACATCCCCTGCTTTCCGCGCCGATTGGTAAAACGATGTTCATGCTGGCGACACCCAATGCCATCGCCATGATTTTGTCGATGACGACCTCGATAACCGAAGCTTATTTTGTTGGCTTGCATGGGGTGATTGCGCTGGCTGGCTTGGCCTTGGTGTTTCCAATGTTCATGATGATGGGCATGTTATCGGCTGGCGCCATTGGCGGGGCCATTTCTGGTCTCATGGCGCGCCATGCTGGCAGCCAAGATATCAAAGGGGCAGAAGCCATTGCCTTTCATGCGATTTTGGTGGCGCTTGGCATGTCGACATTTTTCGCAATTTTATTTTTGACCCTAGGGACGCAGATTTTCACCTTGCTTGGCGCCCAAGAGGCGGTGCTTGAGCAAGCCCTTTCATATTCGCAAATCTTTTTTACCGGTGTTGTGCTGGTTTGGCTGGCCAATACATTGGGCAGTCTTTTGCGCGGTCTGGGTGAGATGAAAGCCACCGCCGCATGGACAATCGCCGGATCAATCGTGCAGGTGGCAACTGGCATAATTTTGATTTCCGGCGTCGGCCCGATTGATCCCATGGGCATTAAAGGCGCGGCCTATGCGGCGCTTTCCGGCATGAGCGTCAGTACTTTGGGGCAAGCCTATCATTTAATGCGCGGAGGACGGAAAATCCGTCTGCGCTTCACTGGCATTGCCATTGACGTCAAATATTTCAAAGCGATTTTGAGCATTGGCCTGACCGCTTCCATCGGCTCCCTATCAATGATTGGCACCAGCATTGCCGTGTCGGCCTTTGCCGCGCGACTTGGGCCGGAAACATTAGCCGGATATGGCATTGGCGTGCGTTTGGAATTCATCATGATTCCGGTCATTTTCGGCATTGGCGCTGCCTGTATTAATATGATTGGTGTGCATTATGGCGCTGGTCAAATTGATCGGGCGCATCGCATTGGCTGGACTGGCGGTCTGGCTTCGGCATTGATTACTGGCGCGGTTGGTCTGTTTTTTGCCCTATCTCCCGCACTTCTTGCCAATGCCTTTACCGACAATCAATTGGCCCGCGATGCGGCACGGCTGTATTTGCAAATCGTCGGGCCATTTTATGCCTTCTTCGGTCTCGGCCTGTGTTTATATTTCGCTTCGCAAGGCACTGGCCGCGTATTTTGGGCCGCCTTTAGCAATGTCGTGCGTCTCGCTATCGTTCTCACCAGCGGCTTGATTTTGCACTATTTTGACGCTGTTACCGCGCAACGTTTGTTCCAACTCATCGCCCTCGGCATGGTGGTTTATGGCGCCATTATCGCCGGTTCTGTATGGCTGGGCGTTTGGCGACGTGGCTTGCCAATAATGGCAAAAAATGACACTGTTTAGACTGAGCAGGGGGATAAAATGACACTTAATATCACCACATCAGGGCAAGCCTGCGGCGCCAGAGTGACTGGCCTCGATTTATCAAAACCGCTTGATGATGCCTTGGTAGAAGAAATCCGCGCCGCATGGTTAACCCATCATGTGCTGTGTTTTGCCGACCAGCAACTAAGCGATGACGATTTAGAGCGCTTTACACTGAACTTTGGCGATTTCGGCGATGACCCTTTCATCGCCCCGATTGAAGGTCGCCAACACGTCATTGCCGTGCAACGTGAGGCCAATGAGACAGCACCTATTTTTGCCGAGAACTGGCATACGGATTGGAGTTTCCAGGCCCGTCCACCGGCTGGCACGTGCCTTTATGGCATTACCATTCCGCCACAAGGCGGCGACACGTTTTTTGCCAATCAGCATTTGGCGCTGGAAGCGATGCCAGATGAAATGCGCGCTAAAATTGAGGGCAAGCAGGCCATCCACTCGGCGCAATTGGCTTACGCACCCGAAGGTTCATATGGCGATGATGACGCCGCCAGCGACCGCAGTATGGATATTCGCCCCTCTGAGGAGGCCAAAGAAACCATGCTGCACCCGCTGATTAGAGCGCATCCGGAAACCGGTCGCCTGGGGCTGTTTTCGACATTTGGTTATATTATTGGCATTGAAGGCATGGATGCCGAGGAGAGTTGGCCGCTGCTCATTGAATTGCAAGAATGGCAAGGCCGCGAGGAATTCATTTATCGTCATCAATGGCGCAAGGGCGATTTGCTGATGTGGGACAACCGCTCTTTATTGCACCGCGCCAGTGGAGGCTATGATGGCTATGCGCGTCGTTTACACCGCACCACCATTGCCGCTTGGGATGGCGCGTCAGCAGCCTGAATAGCTCGCTAAGAGGAGCCAATATGAGCGTTTATTTGATCGCTGAATTAACCATTCACGACCGCGATTCATATGCCAATTATGAAGCTGATTTTTTGGATATTCTCACCGCCAATGCGGGAGAATTAATCAGTGTCGACGAAGCGCCAGAGGCTTTGGAAGGCGCATGGTCGTCTGATCGGTCAGTGATTTTGCGCTTTGACTCAAAGCAAGCAGCGCTTGGCTGGTATCACAGCGAGGCCTATCAAGCTATCGCCAGCCATCGCCACGCCGCATCGACCGGCAATATTCGCATGGTCAACGGGTTTAAATAACAGTTTTAGAGAAAAGTGGCGCACCGGGGATGGGTTCGTTGCCTTTCCGAGGCCCTTGATAAGCCTTGACCTTCAATAATATCAATAGGTTAGCACTTTTGGGGGGTCGTGCAAATCCTATTTGTGGTCATCCATATGGTCTACCAAGAAAAGACCCGAGTTCCAAGTCACACGGTCCGTGAAACACGGGTGATTGGGGGTTACTGGAGCTGGGATCGGAACGGGTTCGGGTGCGTTTTGTTTGCCCCCACCGCCAATAGTTTGCGGGCTGCGGCTCGAAACATGGGGCTTGGTTCATGG
>JAYOCI010000027.1:13791-15597 GCA_038105345.1 Rhodobiaceae bacterium | reverse complement strand
CTCCAATCATGGTACCAGTTGGTAAAGAGACTTTGGGACGTATCATTAACGTGATCGGCGAGCCGGTTGATGAAGCTGGGCCGGTTGTCACCGAAGCCAAACGTGCCATTCACCAAGAAGCGCCTGAATTCGTTGAGCAATCAACTGAATCTGAGCTGCTGGTGACAGGTATTAAGGTTGTTGACCTTTTGGCGCCATACGCCAAGGGTGGTAAAATTGGCCTGTTCGGCGGTGCCGGCGTGGGCAAAACCGTTTTGATCATGGAATTGATTAACAATGTGGCGAAAGCGCATGGTGGTTATTCTGTATTTGCTGGCGTTGGCGAGCGGACACGTGAAGGTAACGACCTTTACTGGGAAATGATCGAAAGTGGCGTGAACATTGAAAAAGGCGGCGAGGGCTCAAAATGTGCTCTGGTTTATGGCCAAATGAACGAGCCTCCAGGGGCGCGTGCACGGGTTGCTTTGACCGGTTTGACAGTGGCTGAAAACTTCCGCGACGAAGGCCAAGACGTGTTGTTCTTCGTTGATAATATTTTCCGCTTTACACAGGCCGGCTCTGAAGTGTCTGCGCTTTTGGGTCGTATTCCATCAGCTGTGGGCTATCAGCCAACATTGGCGACGGATATGGGCTCGCTGCAAGAGCGCATTACCACAACCACCAAAGGTTCGATTACATCCGTGCAGGCGATTTACGTGCCAGCTGATGACTTGACTGACCCAGCCCCTGCGGCGTCATTTGCTCACTTGGATGCGACCACTGTTCTGTCGCGTGCGATTTCGGAAAAAGGTATTTACCCAGCCGTGGATCCACTCGATTCAACAAGCCGTATTTTGGAGCCACGCGTGGTCGGTGACGAGCATTATCAAGTGGCGCGTCAAGTTCAGGAAATCTTGCAGCGCTATAAATCACTGCAAGACATTATCGCCATTTTGGGCATGGACGAATTGTCTGAAGAAGACAAAATGACTGTGAACCGTGCGCGTAAAATTGAAAAATTCCTGTCACAACCATTCCATGTGGCTGAAATCTTCACCGGCTCACCAGGTATTCTGGTTGATTTGGCCGACACGATTAAAGGCTTTAAAGGTCTGTGCTCAGGCGAGTATGACCATTTGCCGGAAGCGGCTTTCTACATGGTCGGCACAATTGAAGATGCGATTGCCAAGGCGGAAGCCATGGCTGCTGAAGCTGCCTAAGGAAGTTCTCATCAATGGCCAATAAGCTACAATTTGACCTCGTTTCACCGGAAAGTCTGGTGCTGTCTGCGCAAGTCGACAGCGTCAGCGTTCCCGGTATCGAGGGTGATTTCGGGGTTTTACCAAATCACAGTCCGGTGATGTCGATCATCCGTCCAGGTGTATTAGTGGTCGAGAATGACGGCGTTGTGAGCCAATATCACCTCGATGGTGGCTTCGTTGACATTACCCCTGAAGGGGTCACGGTTTTGGCCGAGACGATTTTGACGCAGGATCAAATGGCCAAAGGCGGCGACGCCGAGGACGCTTAGTCTAAGCTTGAGTCTTAAGCGAAAAGCCTAATCAAAAACCACGGTTTTGATACCATTAAGCAGCACCCGCCGTTCGGTATATAGGCGCACGGCTGTGGCCAATGTTCGCCGCTCGACATCGCGGCCCACATCAATCACTTCTTCGACATTCATATCATGGCGAATGGCTTCAATGCCTTGGCTGATAATCGGCCCTTCGTCGAGATCTGCGGTCACGAAATGGGCTGTGGCACCAATCATTTTGACGCCGCGCGCTTGGGCCCGACTATAGGGTTCGGCGCCTTTGAAACTGGGCA
>JAYOCI010000027.1:5499-13777 GCA_038105345.1 Rhodobiaceae bacterium | reverse complement strand
TTTTGGCCTATTTACCGGCTGGAAGATATTTATAGGCAATGCCTGCATTTTCGCTCCAATCGCGGCCGATTTCATGGTTTGAGGCGACGGCGGCAATGTCCATATGCAGGCTGCCGCGCTGGCATCGGTAGATTAAATCGACCATACAGTGATCGAATTTAGAAACTAAAATCAATGTCCGCGGTTTGATGCTGGCGTCATATAAATGCCATTGCATGGTGAATTGAGCCGCCACAGCTTCAAAGGCGGTTTCGAAATTCTCTTTGCTATCAGCATTTTTTGCCCCGATACCGACGCGCATGAAAAACTGCCCACTATCGGGGTCGCCATATTGGTGGCTTTCTTCAATATTCATTTGCGCATTGGCCAAAGCTTGCGATACGGCGGCGACAATCCCTAAAGCGTCAGGACACGATAGGGTTAAAACAAATTTACTCATGACTCTCTTTTCTGCCGATAGGCAAAACTTTCCTCAATCTTCTGCAATAAATGCGACAAGCACGTGGCTGGAGGATAATTGGCTTGGCCATCGGGCGCAAGGCAACCTGGCAGCGGCGTTAAATCGGCATCGGGGTCGGGGTCAAAGAAAAACGCCAATGAATAACGTGTCTCTTGGCTTTTATTGATCACCCGATGTTGGGTTGAGGCGTAAAGATCATTGCTCCAGCGTGCCAGCATGTCGCCAATATTGACCACTAATGCGCCTTCGAGCACAGGAATACTCTGCCAAGCGCCTTGTTTATTGAGAATCTCCAGACCGGCAATATGGCGTTGCGCCAATAGGGTCAAACAGCCGAAATCTGTATGGGCGCCAGCGCTTAACCCGTCATCGGCATGGCTGAGCGGGGGATAATACAGCGGCCCGAGCGTTGCCATGGGCAAGGTGAGATGCGGGGCGAAATAATCGGCCGGCAAACCCAAAGATAGCGCAAACCCTTGCATTAACTGCCGGCTAACCGCCTCGCAGGCATCATAATAGGCCTGCATCGTGGCTTGCCAACCGGCCAATTCTGGCCATTGATTGGGGCCGTGCAGGGGCACATTGGCCTTCACTCTTGGATGGTCGAGCGGCAAATCGCGGCCGATTTTAATGCCCTCTTTATAATCGCCTTGCGGCTGTTTTTCGGCGTCAAGCACTTCGCCGCCAATGCGAAACCAGCCGCGATGACAAGGTGAGTTCTCAATGGCGATTTGCGCTTTATCGGCTTGCGGTAAAGCAAAAAAGGCGGCGGAAGCGGCAAAAGCTGCTTCGGTCAGGGCCGGGTCAATGTCATGGCCGGTGAGATAGAAAAATCCGACTTCACGGGCAGCCGTGCCAATTTCGTCACCAATCGATTGCCGCTTTGCGGCGGAAGCGGTGGCAAAATCTGTGAAGTCGATGATCGGAAGCGATGAACCCATAAGTCTTCACCGCTGTTGTTGGGCGGGGGGACGGCAAAGAAAAGCGAAGCGTTCGGCCAAATCGGCATAAAGCGGCTTTTTGAAATCGACCACCAAATCCACACAATCATCTAAGGGCCGCCAAGCCCAGTCATCAAATTCAACCTGCTTATGGGCATCGAGACGGATGGTGTCATCGCTGCCAGTCATACGCATGGCGAACCATTTTTGTTTTTGTCCGCGAAATTTGCCTTTCAGCGCCGTGCCGATCAAGGATTCGGGCAAGTCATAGCTCAGCCATTCGGGCAATTCGTAAATAATCTCTGCTTGGGTGACGCCGGTTTCTTCTTCGAGTTCGCGGAAGGCCGCTTGCGTGGGCGTCTCACCCTTGTCTATGCCGCCCTGAGGCAATTGCCATGGCAGGGCGCCGGCTGGCAATTTATCAGCCACCCGCCGACCGGTGAAAACCAAATTTTGCGGGTTCAATAAAATAATGCCAACACAGGCGCGCCATGCCAGTTTTTGGGCCGGATGTTCGGGGCCGTAATGCGGTGGGGAGAGGCCGTTCATGAGGCCGGTTTAACCTCGGAATTGGCTGATTTCTGCAAGTCAATCAACAGCTTAATAGCGTGTTGTAATTGTGCGTCATCGGCTGGCTCTGGCGGAATAAAGGCGATTGAGGGTTTTTTCTCTGGCTCTTGGTCGCCGTTATTGCTTTCCCCGTCGATATTTTCACCGTCTAAATGGCCCCGCAGTGAGGCTTCGGTGCGCGCTTCGCGTTTTTTCATATCCTCAGGAATGACCTGCTCCGAGACAATATCGGGGGCGATGCCAAGCGCCTGAATGGAACGTCCTGATGGCGTGAAATAGCGCGCCGTGGTCATCCGCAAAGCGCCACTATTGGGCAGCGGCATAATGGTTTGCACCGAGCCTTTGCCGAAACTTTGCGTGCCCATAATAATCGCCCGATGATTATCTTGCAGCGCACCGGCGACAATCTCAGAGGCCGAGGCCGACCCGCCATTAATCATCACAACAATCGGATGGCCGCGCGCCATATCACCGCGTTTGGCGTTATAGCGTGAGCTGTCTTCGGGGCTGCGGCCACGGGTTGAGACGATCTCGCCCTGATCCAGCAGCATATCCGATACGCTAATGGCTTCGCTTAACAAGCCGCCCGGGTTATTGCGCAAATCGATAATAAAACCGGCCAATTTATTTTTGCCAATTTCCGCCGGCAATTGGTTGAGCGCTGATTTCAAATTTTTCGTGGTCTGCTGGTTGAATGTGGTGAGGCGAATATAAGCCACGTTTTTATCGACCCCTTCAACCCGCGAGCGCACGGCTCTAATTTTGATAATGTCGCGGGTGATGGTGATTTCCAGCGGTTCGTCCTCGCCCTCGCGCAAGACGGTAATGGTAATATCTGTGCCCTTTTCGCCGCGCATTAAGTCAACCGCGTCAGATAGGGTCAGGCCCAAAATTGGTTCGCCATCAAGGTGTGAGATTAAATCATTGGGCCGCATACCCGCGCGTTGAGCCGGTGTGTCGTCAATCGGCGCTATGACTTTAACCAAGCCTTTTTCCATTGTCACTTCAATGCCAAGACCGCCGAAAGCACCGCGGGTCTGCACTTGCATATCTTCAAAGCCTTGCGGTGGCAAATAAGACGAATGGGGATCAAGCGAGCTCATCATGCCGGCCAGCGCAGCTTCGATCAGCTCCTGATCACTGGGCGCTTCAACATATTTGCTACGCACTTGTTCCAGCACATCGCCGAAGAGCTGCAATTGCTGATATAATTCGTCATTATTGGTCTGCGCTTGAGAGGCCGAAGGCAGGGTCAAAGCAACCGAAAAAACAAGGCCGATAGCCACAAAAACAGGCGCTAATTTTATTTTATATGCGTGCATTTTTAGTTCCATTTCTAACCGGTTTTTAACCAAGGCGTCGGGTCAATGGGCTGACCGTCTAATCTTAATTCCATATATAGCCGACCGCGCACAGAAGACCCAGCCCCTAGCGTTGTTTTTTCTTCCGGAAGCACGCCAATAGGCTCGCCGGCCAGCAAATCTTGCCCAACATAGGCAGTGGTATTATCCATGCCGGCTAAAATCATTTGATAGCGGTTTTCGACAGCCAGAATGACGATATTGCCATATTGCCGGAACGGGCCACTGTATAAAACGCGCGCGTCATAGGGGGCGGTAATTTGCGCGCCCGGTCGCCCGTCAATGAAAATACCCTTTTGCTCGCCGCCGCCAATGGTTTGGCTGCCATAGCCTGCGATAACCCGACCGGCCACCGGCATGGGCACCAGACCGCGGGCTTTGCCAAATTGACTATCGGTCGGTAGCCGCGGCGCAACTTTGTCGCGACTTTGCCGCGCACGCTTTTCCAGTTTGCTCGCCAAATCCTTCAAATTACGCGCTTCGCCAACCAGCTTGGCGACGGCGGCAGCCTCTTTTTCGGCATCACGGCGCACTTCTTTTTCGGCATCAGACTTGGCTTGTAAAGCCGTTGTCAGTTCCCCGCGCGCCATGGCCGCTTCTTTTTCAGCGGCAATCAGGGCCTTGGATTGTTCATCCATATGGCGGCGAATAATACTTAATTCGGTCAATTGATCGCGCAATTTATCGGCTCTTATCTGCATGGAGGGCACCACGCTTGCGAGCACGATCGATCCTTGAACCGCCGTCAATGCATCATCGGGATGCACGGCAAATGCTGGCGGGCTGTCAATATGCATGGTTTGCAAACCGGCCAGCATTGCCGACAATTGCACGCGATCTTGCTGCAAATGGGCGTCGAGCACATTTTCGCTGACCGCTAATTCAGTCAGTCGGGTTTCCAGACGGTCGCGCTCAGCGTCGATGAGCTGCAATTCTTTGGCCAGTGCTATGACCCGTTTTTGCAATGATTGTTTTTGCTGGTCGAGTTCTTTGGCTTGCTGTTTGAGTGTTTCTGCCCGTTGTTGGCGCTGACGAATTTCATCATTAAGCGCCTCAAGCTTTTCAATTTGCGCCGTATTTTGCGACGTATTTTGCGACGTATTCTGGGCCGCCGTCGGTGTTACGGCGACAATAGAAAAGGCGATAAAAATATAAAAAAATCTGCCCATATGCGAAAGCCCTCAGTCGCGATGATAAGGGTGATTGGTCAAAATGGAAATGGCGCGCCAAATTTGTTCGCATAATAAAGCCCGCGCCAACATATGCGGCCATGTCATTTGGCCCAAGGAAAGCGTGATATCAGCGCGCCCCCGCAGGGCATCGGTCAGACCGTCAGCGCCGCCAATCACAAAATTAGCTTGCGCCATGCCTTTATCTTGCCAATCGCTGATTTGTGCCGCAAAGCCGCGGCTGGTCATTTGCTTGCCGGTTTCGTCGAGCATTATCACCAGCCCCGGGCGCTGATCTAAGGCGGTCATCAGCAGGGCTGATTCTTCGCGCTGTTTGGCCGCGCCTGTCGCGCCTTTGCGCTCTTTGATTTCGTGTAAATACGGCCCGTCGAGGCCAATTTTGCGACCAGCTTTTTGCGCTCGATCAATATGGGTGGCGACTAAAGGCTCTTCTGGCGTGCCACGCATCAGGCCGACAGCGAGCAAGTCGAGGCGCATGGGTTAAGCGTTCGAGCCGAGCGCACCCGGTTTTTTTTGATTGGGCGCATAGCTCAAGGCAATGGCTTCAGCCGCCCACATTTTTTCAAGATCATAAAAACTGCGCACTTCCTCGCGGAATAAATGCACCACCACATCGCCAGCATCGACCAGCACCCAGTCGCAACTGTTCAAGCCTTCCGTGCGCACGGCCTTGAGACCAAAATCTTTCAATTTGCGTTGCAAATGGTCGGCCAGCGCCCCGACATGACGTTTCGAGCGGCCGGTGGCAATGACCATATGGTCTGCGATGGCTGATTTACCAGCAAGAGAGATGGTGACAATTTCCTGCGCTAGATCATCGTCTAGGCTAACCAGAATCATTTTATGAAGTTCGCCGTCAATCTGATCGGGGCCTTCAATTGTTGCCATTGGCGTATTTTCGCTCAGAGCGTATTCCTTCTTAAGTCTACTGACAAAAGCCATCGGCATAACCGACACCTTTGTTTACCCTATTTCAGGGGTCGGTTTCAATCTTGTTTGTTGGTGCCGCTTTGGCGCAAGGCCGAAGATGATAAATGCGAGCGCACACCGTCGAGCATTATCCAAGCTGGCGCTTTGAGATGTTTGAAATCCATAGCTTGATTGGCCGGTATGCGCTGGTCGGCAAAAACTTGTCCGGCCTGACTATTGTGCACTTTAAGCGCGCTGCCCGGGCGCGGATAAACGGCAATCGGCACTTCGTGCATTAATGCCTGCCATTGTTTCCAATATTGCAAGCTGACGAAATTATCGCTGCCCATGAGCCAAGTAAAATGCACGCCTGGGTGGCGGGCTTTGAGTTGGCGCAATGTGTCGATGGCATATTGCGTGCCAAGACGCGATTCAGCATCCGATACCATAAGGCGCGGATGGGTCGCCATGCGCTGGCAAGCGGCGAGGCGGTCGGCCATATCATCGGGGGCGTGGTCTTTTAGCGGATTTTGTGGGCTGACTAGCCAGCAAATATAGTCCAAGCCAAGGGCCCGCATTACCGATAATGAGACCAGACGATGGCCGTCATGCGGCGGGTCAAAACTACCGCCGAACAAGCCAATGTAAGTGCCAGGGGCGAAATACGGCAGGGCGGATGCATTTGCATGGGTCATCGTGATCCGCACCCTATTTGGGGCGCGTTTGCCCTGTGCCACGCACGGCATATTTGAAACTGGTCAGTTGTTCTAAGCCGACCGGCCCGCGGGCATGAAAGCGACCCGTGGCAATGCCAATTTCTGCGCCCATGCCAAATTCGCCACCATCAGCAAATTGGGTAGAGGCATTATGCATCACAATGGCGCTGTCGACTTCATTCAAGAAACGCTCTGCGGCATCGCTATTGGCGGTGATGATGGCGTCTGTGTGATTGGAGCCATATTGGCCAATATGGGCGATGGCGGCGTCGAGATCAGCGACCACGCGAACGGCGATAATAGCGTCGAGATATTCGCAATAATAATCATCTTCAGTGGCCGCTATGACGCCTTGATGGGCGGCTTGCGCGGCGGCATCGCCACGCACTTCACAACCATTGTCGATTAATACGCCAATCAGGGTTGGCAAATAATCATCGGCACAAGCGGCGTCGACCAAAAGCGTTTCGGCGGCGCCGCAAATGCCTGTGCGGCGCAATTTCGCGTTGAGAATAACCTCGCAGGCCATGGCTAAATCAGCCTCTGGGTGCACATAAACATGGCACACGCCTTCTAAATGGGCGAAAACTGGCACGCGGGCTTGCTCTTGCACGAGGCCGACAAGGCCTTTGCCACCGCGCGGCACAATGACATCAATCTGCTCATTCAAGCCAGATAACATCATGCTGACGGCGGCACGGTCGGGCGTTGGCACGATTTGCACCGTATGGGCATCCAATCCGGCAGCGCTTAATGCGCGGGCGAAACATTGATGAATCAGGCGCGCGGAATTTTGAATTTCCGAACTGCCGCGCAAAATTACGGCATTACCGGCTTTCAAACAAAGGGCGGCGGCATCGGCCGTGACATTTGGGCGGCTTTCATAAATCACCCCAATGACCCCCAAGGGCACGCGTATGCGGTCAATATCAAGGCCACTTGGCACTTGCCAACGGGCCAATGACTGACCGACCGGATCGGGCAGGTCGATAATGGCTTCAATCGCTTTGGCAATGCCTTCAAGGCGATTTTCATCGAGCATAATGCGATCAAGGCGGGCTTGGTTGACCCCCTCGTCTCGGGCTAATTTCATATCTTCGGCATTGGCGGCGAGAATGTCTCCGGCAGCGCTGCGCAATTCATTGGCGGCATTTTGCAGCGCTTGGTTTTTGACAGATGTTTCGCTGATCGCCAATTGCCGCGCTGCGGCGCGTGCTTTGGCGCCAATATCCAACATGAGTTTTTGTAAATCTTCTTTTTTGTCGGCCATATTGTTTACTTTCCGTTGCTTGTCGTTTGGCTCATCACTAAATCATCGCGATGCACCATTTCAGAACGCCCACTATAACCTAATAACGCAGCGATTTCCGAACTTTGCCGCCCCATAATGCGAACCGCCGAAGCGCTGGCATAGGCGGTGAGGCCGCGGGCCATATCCAGACCATCGGGGCCGATAATGGCCACGCAATCGCCGCGTTCAAAATCGCCCTTCACCGCTGTTACGCCAATTGGCAATAGCGACTTGCCTGATTGCAAAGCAGCGCTGGCTCCGGCATCAATATGCAACGTGCCGCGCGGCTTGAGATTGCCGCCAATCCAATTTTGCCGCGCCGAACGGGGGTTTTCATGCGCTTTGAAAAGCGTTGAAGGAGCGCCCTGCGACAAGGCCACCAAAGGATGATGCATGCGGCCATCGGCCAAGACCATATGGCAGCCACTTTGCATGGCAATGCGCGCCGCTTCCAGCTTGGTAATCATGCCACCAGAGCCATAGTCACTATTGGAACCACCAGCCATGGCCATGACGGCATCATCGACCATGTCAATTTCAGTGATTAATTCTGCTGCCGCATTCTGCCCGGGGGCGGCGGTGTAAAGCCCGTCGACGTCAGAAAATAAAATCAAACAATCAGCCGAAATCATACCGGCCACACGGGCGGCGAGGCGGTCATTGTCGCCATAGCGCAATTCTTGCGTCGCCACTGTGTCATTTTCATTGATAATCGGAATGGCACCCAAATCGAGCAGGCTTTGCAAAGTGCGCCGTCCGTTCAAATAACGGCGTCTTTGTTCTGTATCCTCGAGGGTCAATAGAATTTGCGCCGCCGACAGGCCAAGCGGTTGCAAAACC
>JAYOCI010000027.1:0-5489 GCA_038105345.1 Rhodobiaceae bacterium | reverse complement strand
GGTGGCCGCCGCCGCTTGGCTTTGCTCAAGTGTCAACGCATCGCGTGATAGGCCCAGCGCCGCACAGCCAAGTGCAACGGCCCCCGATGACACAACAACAATTTGTTGCCCATTGGCTCGCGCCTGCGCCAAATCGGCGGCCAGTGCCGCCAACCATTTGCGGTTTAACTGATTGCCATCAATCAGCAGCGATGAGCCGACTTTGACAACGAGAATTTTAGCATTTGAAACTTCAGAACGCATCACGACCCCTGAGCCAAAGGATGCCAAGGTGCGTCATCATCTGATGCGTCCTCAGCGCCTGAAGCTGGCTTGCTTTTATTGTCGATAATACCCAAAAGCGTATCATTCAGCTCTTGCATATTGAGACCAGTAACGGCAGAAATTTGGCGCACAGGCGTGTCGCACACGGTTTCCAGCGCGGCTTGTTTTTCCGCCAATAGGTCATCGGTCAGCGCATCGCATTTGGTCAGCGCGACAATTTCTTGCTTTTGCGACAGGCCTTCATCATAGGCCGCCAATTCATTGCGAATGGTTTGATATGCGCCAGCGATATCTTGCTGGGTAGCGTCCACCAAATGCAGCAGCACGGCACAGCGTTCAACATGGCCGAGAAAGCGATGGCCCAATCCGGCGCCTTCGCTGGCCCCTTCGATAAGACCAGGAATATCAGCCATCACAAATTCGCGCCCGCGCGCGCCTACGACCCCCAAATTAGGGTGCAATGTGGTGAAAGGATAATCAGCAATTTTGGGCCGCGCACGGCTGACATTGGCCAATAATGTCGATTTGCCAGCATTTGGCAGACCGATCAGGCCAATATCGGCGATCAATTTCAGACGCAGCCATATCCAAGCCTCGCGCCCCTCAAGACCAGGGTTGGCGTGGCGGGGCGCGCGATTCACCGGCCCTTTGAAATGCGTATTGCCGAACCCACCATTGCCGCCCTTGGCAAGAATTTCGGTTTGGCCAATCTCGGTTAAATCAGCAATCAGGGTTTCATTATCTTCGGCAAAAATCTGTGTGCCGACCGGTACGCGCAAAATACGGTCTTGGCCATCGGCGCCCGTGCGATTGCTGCCCATGCCATGCACGCCGGTGCTGGCCTTGAAATGCTGCTGGTAACGATAGTCGATCAGCGTGTTGAGCCCGTCGACACATTCGGCAATGACATCGCCGCCACGGCCACCATCGCCGCCATCGGGGCCGCCAAATTCAACATATTTCTCGCGCCGGAAGCTAATGCACCCAGCCCCGCCATCGCCAGAGCGAATATAGACTTTCGCCTGATCGAGAAATTTCATCGTCTTACCTCTTGGCTGCTACGCCCTTTTGGTCATATTGACCATCGGAGCCAATGCAGGCTCGCCTTCTAATTTACGTGTTTGCTCGTGTTGTTCAAATTAAAACTTCACGACTGCCCTTTAGGCACGAAAAAGGGAGATGGTGGCCCATCTCCCTGAATTTCAACTGGCCACCCGTTACGGGCCGCCGGCCCGTTATTCCGCTGCGTCAGCCAGTGGTGTGACGGATACAGTTGTCCGGCCACCACGGGTTTGGGCGAAGCTTACATTGCCTTCGACAACGGCAAAGATTGTGTGATCTTTACCAATACCGACATGCTCGCCTGGGTGCCATTTGGTACCGCGTTGACGAATGATGATATTGCCAGGAACGACGTGCTCGCCACCAAATTTTTTAACGCCGAGACGACGACCTGCGCTATCGCGACCGTTGCGGGATGAACCGCCAGCTTTTTTATGAGCCATTTATTCTACTCCTCGCTTGCGCCTGCATCGGCGCCTTTTTTTGCTTCAGCTTTTTTGGGGGCTGCTTTTTTAGCGGCCGCCTTGGCTGAAATATCGGTGATCTTCACAACCGTCTGGTGCTGCTGGTGACCTTTGGTGCGGTGATAATTTTGCCGACGCTTAAATTTCACAACGGTAATTTTATCGGCCCGATCTTGGCCCAAAACTTCTGCCTTAACCGTGGCGCCTGCTACTGTTGGCGCGCCAATTTTTGGCTCTTTACCAGCTTCGCCGATGATTAGAATATCGTCGAACGTCACTTTATCACCTGCGTTGCCTTCGAGGCGCTCTACAGCAATGACATCATCTTTGCTGACGCGGTATTGTTTGCCGCCGGTGCGAATTACTGCATACATCGTTCTGTTGCCTTTATCCAAATCGCCGTGTTTTTGCCACACGCCGGTATAATCTCAAAAGGGCTGAAACCCAGCCCTGACAAGCGGCGAATATACAAAGCCGCCTGCGCAAGTCAAGCATTATTCAACGTCTGATATGTGAGTAAAAAAACCGGCTAGAAACGGCTTGGGTCGACAATCACGCGGCCGACCAATTGGCGGTTTTCCATTCGCGCAAAAGCATCGCGCCATTGGCTCAGTGGTAATTCACAATCAACATAGGGGGTGATCTTGCCTTGCGCGGCCAAATCCCAAATCGCCGCCATATTTTCGCTACCCGCTTGCGGGTCGCGGCGGCCATATTCGCCAGCCCGCACGCCGACCACGCTAAACCCTTTAATCAGCGGCATATTGGCGGAAATATTAGGAATGCGCCCTGAGGCAAAGCCGACGACCAGCAAACGTCCGCCCCAAGCGATACATCTGACGCTTTCGTCAAACACATCGCCGCCGACCGGATCATAAATCACGTCGGCGCCCTTGCCGCCGGTGATTTCTTTCACCTTTTCGCGGAATCCATCCTGCGAATTAAGCACCGCTTCAACCGGCACATGGGCTTGGATTTTGGCTAATTTTTCATCCGATGAAGCCACCGCAATGACCTTGGCTCCCAAATGATGCGCCAAATCAACCGCCGCCAGACCAACACCGCCGGCCGCGCCATGCACCAAAAGCCATTCATCTTTTTGCAAATAACCGCGCCGCACCAATGATACATAGGCCGTCAAATAGGCGCTGGTGGTCGCGGCGGCTTGCGCATAGCTCAGATTATCAGGCTTCAGACGGCTGGTCGCCGCTTCAAAAACGCCATATTCGGCCAATCCGCCGCCTAATTTGCTGGCGACGACGGCTTGGCCAACGGCGAAACCCTCAACCCCGTCTCCAAGCGCGACAATATCGCCGGCAATCTCCGTGCCCGGGATAAATGGCAAATCAGGTTTGTGCTGATACAAGCCTTGGGTCATTAATAAATCTGGAAAGCCAATGGCGGCGGCGCGGATGTGCACCAAAATTTGTCCGGCTTTTGGTGTCGGGCGGTCGATATCGACAATCGCACAACCAGCAAAATTCTCGGCTAATTCGCTTACGCTTAAAGCTTTCATATGATCTCTCCCCATATCTAAATGCGCCACGGCGCGGCTTTGTTGGCTGCACTATAAGCCTAAAATAGAGATTGCGTTAAAAAAATGCCGGCCGGTCTGGGGACAGATCGGCCGGCTCATATGGCCTCGAATAAGATAGGGAGAGCTATCGAGACGCCACATGATTTCTGAAACCGAGACCCGATGCATAAGGGTCAAAATTTGATTCGGTTCAAAACTTAACTCAAACTAGCGAGCCGCTTGCTGTTTGTCCATTAAATTTAACATGTTTCAATTATATGCACGCCAAGGTTGTAATGTTGACGCAGATTCAATTTGAGCGCATAATTGAAACATATTCAGGAAAGTTCAAATATGCCCATTTCGCCTGAGCGGCAGGATCAGCGCCGCAAGCAAATTCTAGCTAAAACCAATGAGTTAATTCGCCAAAATGGCATTAAAGCTCTGAACATTCGGGATTTGGCGGCGTTTTGCGGGGTCTCAGTGCCGACACTTTACAATCAATTTGGCAATAAGGATGGTCTGCTAAAGGCGGCGGGCGAAGAAGTTTTTCTGCACCATTATGACAGTATTATTTATCCGCCCCATAGCCTTGGCTTGCAGCGGATTCTTTTTATCGAGAGCAAAAACGTCGATATGATTCTCGAAAATCGTGAGCTGTCGATTTATCTCACGCGGGCTGGCCGCGTCGCTAGCGGCTCATTGAGTGCGGCGCAAAAAGCCGTCAGAGAAGCCATTGACGAAATTGAAGAGCAGGGCGATTTAGCCGACTGGATTGACTCGCATTATTTAGCTGGTCGCATTTATGCGCGGGCGCGTGGCGTTGTTGCCGAATGGGCCATTGGGGCGATTAACGATCAGCAATTACGGCGCATTCGGCGCAATGATATGGCGCTGGCTTTGCTCGGTGTAACGACCGGCGAAACCCACGCTTTTTTGAAACAAATGCTCATTGACGACAGGAGTCATCGTGAAAAAAATCATTCTTAAAAAACCAGGTGGATTGGATAATTTAACCCTTGTTGATGCTGGTGACTGCACGCCGGGCTTTGGTGAAATATGTGTGAATTGGAAAGCCAGCTCACTGAATTATCACGATTTATTGGTCGCTTTGGGCGCCATAGCCGTTGCTGAAGATCAGATTCCGATGTCCGACGGG
Source organism: Rhodobiaceae bacterium (assembly GCA_038105345.1). Lineage (GTDB taxonomy): Bacteria > Pseudomonadota > Alphaproteobacteria > RS24 > RS24 > JAHEGN01. The sequence goes on along the minus strand of JAYOCI010000027.1, from coordinate 1,024 downwards.
GCTGGTGAAGTCATCGCTGTCGGCGAGGGGGTCAGCCAATGGAAAAAGGGCGATAAGGTTATGTCCTTATTTTTCCCCAATTGGTTAAACGGAAGTCCGACGCCACAAAACACAGCGGCGGTCACTGGCGATACGATTCTTGGCACGGCGACGCAGCGTCAATGCGTGGCGGTTTTGAGCAAGCCGCCACTTTGCCATGTGCGGCATTGACGGCGTGGCGTGGTTTGGTCAGTGAGGGCGGGCTTAAGGCTGGCGACACTGTGCTGGTCGAGGGCACAGGCGGCATGTCGATTTTCGGTTTGCAAATCGCCAAAGCGGCTGGTGCCTATGTCTATGCGACCTCATCGAGTGATGAAAAACTCGAAAAGCTAAAAGCGCTGGGTGCCGATTATGTGATTAATTATAAATCAGATGAAAATTGGGGTGCGACCATTGCCAAACATTCGGGCGGTGGCGTCGATCATGTGCTCGATGCCGGTGGCGATGCGACCATGAAAAACTCAATCGCTGCGGCCAAAATGGGCGGCAATATTTCTTTGATTGGCGTGCTTGGCGGATTTAGCACAGAGATTGTTCTGCCCTTGGTCTTCGGCAAACATTTGCGCCTTACCGGTATTGCCGTTGGCAGTGCTCAGCAACAATTAGATATGGTGGCCGCCATTGAGGCCAGCGGTTTGCAGCCGGTGATTGATAAATCTTTCAGCTTGGAAAATCTTGCTGAGGCGTTTGCTTACCAGCAATCAGCAGCGCATTTTGGTAAAATAACGGTCGTCTATGATTGATTATACCAAGGCGCATAGAGCCGCCAAGTAATCCGCAAAACAGTCTTAATTTGCTTGAGTTAAAGGCTTTTAAGACGATATGCTGGGCACAATTTTGAGGAGAGAAGTCGTGGACCCTTTATCGCAGACCATTACCGCTGAAGATAATTCATACCGCCCCCCGCACATTAAATATCAAGTGCCAGAGGGGTTTGACCTGATGGATATTAAGGGCTTTCAATCTATTGGTCAGCCGCATGAGT
>JAYOCI010000174.1:0-2862 GCA_038105345.1 Rhodobiaceae bacterium | reverse complement strand
AGCCAATGGTGACGGCTTCTTCCGGTGAATATAAAGTGGCAGCCACCACGGCGGCGTCGAGAAATTGATTATTCAGCTTAAACCGCGCCAAATCCATGCCAAATGGCGGCAATACCATGCCAATGGCGGTCTCATTCAAACCAAACCGCGCGTCACCCGCCGCGGCGATACGATAATCAGCGGCCAGCATGAGCAGCCCACCGGCGGCAATGCCATGGCCTGTGGCGGCGATAATGACGGGCAATTTGCTGCTGAAAAGGCGTAAAAGCAGCTCGCCACCCAAGCGCACCATGTCGGTCGCCTCTTCGGGGGCGTTTTTCATCACTTTCAAGTCAAAACCAGCGCACATAATGCCCGCGCGACCAGTCAAAATAAGCACATCGGCAGATTTTTCCGCCTCATCGAGACAGGCATTGACGGCTGCCATCATGTCAAATCCGAACGCATTGGCCTTGCCATCATCCATGGTTAGCGTTGCGATACGGTCGGTGATTGTCATCGTTGCTGGTGCGCTCATGCGGTTATGCCTTTTCGAGATTGTGTTAAGAACATAATTATTCGTAACAGAATTGCCAGCCAAATCAAAACTGGCAAAATCAGCGGGGCTGGTTCTGGGCCAAATTGGCCGCTGCTATAGGTGAAAACGAATACGAATGCGAGATAATGCACGCCGAATTTGTGCAGTCTGCGCCATTGTTTTTGCCCAAGCCAACGCACTGCCGCATCGGATGAGCTGGCCCACATGGCAAACATTGCGACATAAGCACCACCGCCAACGATCACTGTCGCCATGCTCAGCGGCTCTGGGCTGAGCCACAAATAAATCGCCAATGCCATTAAATGTATGGTGTGGGCGAGGGCAAAACTAATGCCACTATTGCGTCTATGCCGACGCATAAAACTTGTGATGGGCGTTTGATAAAGCTGGTAAAGCGGCGCCGCCAGATAGGTGATAAGGAAAAACACAAATGATAGGCGAGCCGTATAGCGGGCCCAATATTGCCAGCTCGCCAGTTCAAGCGGGGCAGAGAAAATATCGATGAACAGGGCAAGGCTCGCAAGCATGACGCCAAGCACCCAATATTTCAAAGCCGATTTTGCTAAGCCAAACCCATTTTCACGTTTTAATTGCATAGTGTTAACCTCTCTCATGTGGGGCGAAATGACACAAACACAATGATTTGCAAGGTCGACGTTTCCCCGTAATATAGCTTATCGCTGTTAATTGGAGAAAACCATGACTTATAAGGCCCCCGTCGATGAAATTCGTTTTGCCCTCATGCATGAGGCTGGCTTTGAACGTCTGGTTGCGAGCGGCAAATATGATGATTTATCCGATGATTTGGTCGACGCGATTTTAGATGAAGCGGCGAAATTGGCTGACAATGTCATTGCGCCGATCAGCTGGGATGGCGATCAAAAGGGTGCGCAATTAGGCGCCGACGGTGTGACTGTGCCGGAGAGTTTCAAGCAAGCCTATAAGCAATATGTCGATGGCGGTTGGCCGACTTTGGCCGCGCCGGTTGATTATGGCGGGCAGGGCTTGCCGCTGGCATTGTCAAATGCCGTTACCGAAATGATGAACTCGAATATTGGCTTTCAGTTATGCCCAATGTTGTCAAATGGCGGCATGGAAGCATTGGCGGCGCATGCCTCTGAAGAGCAGAAGCAAAAATATTTGCACAAAGTTGTGTCCGGTGAGTGGTCCGCGACAATGAATTTGACCGAGTCCCATGCGGGTTCTGATGTTGGCAATATTCGCGCCAAAGCTGAGCCGCAGGATGATGGCAGTTACAAAATCACGGGCACAAAAATTTATATCACTTATGGCGATCACGATATGGCTGAAAACATCATTCATTTGGTGCTGGCCCGTACGCCCAATGCGCCGGAAGGCACAAAGGGCATTTCGCTATTTCTGGTGCCGAAATATTTCGTCAATGATGATGGCTCTTTGGGCGCGCGCAATGACGCCAAATGTATCGGCCTCGAAGAGAAAATGGGTATTCACGCCAGCCCTACTTGTGTGATGGCATTTGGCGAAGAGGGCGGTGCCACAGGCTGGTTGATTGGCGCAGAAAATCGCGGCATGGCCTGTATGTTCACCATGATGAACAATGCCCGTCTGCACGTCGGCTTGCAAGGTGTTGGGGTCGCTGAACGCGCCACCCAGCACGCTTTGGCCTATGCGCTGGAGCGCAAGCAAGGCCGCAAGCCAGGAGCCGGAAAAGACGATAATGAAGCGGTTGAAATCATCCATCATCCAGATGTGCGCCGCATGCTCATGACCATGCGCGCCCTGACCGATGCGGCGCGCGGGATTTGCTATGAAAATGGTGTGGCCGCTGATCTGGCGCATAGCGAAAATAATGAAGCGGCGCGGGCGCGCAATGATTTGCTGACGCCAATTTCTAAGGCTTTCAGCACAGATATTGCCAATGAAGTGGCGGCGATTGGTGTGCAAGTGCATGGCGGCATGGGTTTCATTGAAGAAACCGGCGCCGCCCAACACGCACGTGACGCACGCATTCTGACGATTTACGAAGGCACAAACGGCATTCAAGCGTTGGATTTAGTCGGCCGCAAATTGCCTTTGGGCAATGGCTCTGTGGTCGGCGATTATATTGGCGAAATGCGCGAAACAGCAGAAGTATGTCGCCAATCAAATAATCCAGTGCTGGTCGATGTGGCCGATAAATTGGGCGATGCCATTTCAATATTGGAAGAGACCACAGAATGGCTGGTAAAAGACGGCAAGCCAATGGATGTGCTGGCCGGTGCTACGCCTTATTTGCGTTTATTCGCTTTGACCGCGGGTGGGCATTATTTGGCGCGCGGTGCTTATGCCGTCACGCAGAACAG
>JAYOCI010000173.1:0-2896 GCA_038105345.1 Rhodobiaceae bacterium | reverse complement strand
CTGATCGCACCATTGAAGCCATCGCTGAAGCACGCGGCGTTAGCGCCGAGGAAGTGGCGCTTGACCTGATGCTCGAGGACGATGGCACGGGCATGTTATATTTGCCGTTTTTGAACTATGCCCAAGGCACGCTCGACCCTTGTTATGAAATGCTGAAAAGCGAGGCCTCCCTGCCCGGCCTATCAGATGGCGGCGCTCATGTCGGGATGATTTGTGATGGCTCATTCCCCACCACGCTGATCACCCATTGGACACGCGACCGGACGCGCGGCGAAAAATTACCGCTGGAATGGCCACCGCCCATTGGGTTGGCCTGAAAGACCGTGGTGTCTTAGCGGTCGGTTATCGTGCCGATATTAATGTCATTGATCACGAGAATTTAACCTTGCACGCACCGCAAGTGAATTATGATTTGCCGGCTAAAGGCCGCCGCCTCATGCAGCACGCCTCTGGCTATGTCGCGACGATTGTTGCCGGTGAGGTGATTTATCGTGATGGCCAACCGACCGGCGCGCGCCCGGGACGCTTGGTGCGTGGCGCACAGGCCGCCCCCGATATGAAGCTCGCCGCCGAATAATGGATGCCGATATTCACGAAATCATTGAGCTGGCTTGGCGCGATGAAGTCACCTTTGCGCAAATTGAAGCGCAAACAGGGGTCGCAGAAAAACAAGTGATCAAGCTCATGCGCGCCAATCTGAAACCATCCAGTTTCCGCATGTGGCGCAAACGTGTGACCAGCGGCAATGCACGCAAGTCACAAAAGCCGCTCATTCATGATACGGCGGATGACGACGCCTAAAGCGACAGGCCGCCGTCTACAATCAGGGTTTGGCCGACAACATATTTGGCTAATGGCGAAGCCAAGAACAACACAGCTCCGGCCATATCATCAGGCTCACCCATACGCCCCAATGGAATGGCACGCAAAGCACCCGCCATACGTTTCGGGTTTTCCGTTGTCACTTTGGTCAGTTTCGTATCAACAAGCCCGGGGGCAATACCATTGACCCGAATGCCATCACGCGCCCATGCTTGCCCGAGGGTTTTGGTCAGGCTTACCGCGCCAGCTTTTGACGCGCCATAGGCCGGATTGCCGATATTGGCTTGATAGCCCGACACTGAACTGACGGTGATAATCGAACCTTGGCTGAGCTTTAGAGCCTCATAGAATTTTTTGCTGCAATGCATCAGACTATCAAGATTGACCGACACCACTTGATCCCAGCCGGCTTTTTCAAACTCGCCGCCTTTATAGACGACCGTGCCTTGGCACAAAACCAACACATCTAATTGCCCGTCAAATGGCAGAGCAGCCGCTTGAATGGCGTCATAATCGCCAACATTGACGCAGCTATAGCCTAAGCCGTCGAGATTTGAGCCTTCTGCACCAGCATAATCAGCAGCTGAGGCGCGGGTTCCCCAAACGTGAACATCGGCTCCCTGCTGCGCGAAAGCGTGCGCCACACCATTGCCAATGCCACTCGAACCGCCAACAACCAAAACCCGCTTATCGGTAAAATCTAAAGGATCAGACACGCACACTCCTATTTGGCTGCATATTTAACATAAATCGGCGATGACCAAGCGCGCTCCTCAATGGCTGAGGTGCAGTCATCACTTGGCGAAGTGCGGTCGTCGCCATAACAAATGTTCAGCTTGATGCAATTGCCATTTTCATCATAGGTGCATCCAAGATTGTCGCCGTTAATTTTCATCGTCGGCTCTTGAATGGCGCGGGCATAATAAGTCGCGGGGCGTTTGCTATTTGCAAACTCCGGATCAGTAAAGCTGAAGGAACAGCCATTGCCGTCGTCCTGACACTGATGCACTTTCCAATTATCCTCAATCAGCTTGCTAACATCCTCTCCCTCTAAACTCTGAGGGCGGATGCGAACGATCTCGATCCGGGTGCTTTTCAACCGCTCTTTTGACGGGTTGAAACATTCATTGGCGCATAGTTTTTGAATACGCTCTTGGCCCAAAGCCGCGACCGCATCTTCCGGACAGCCGTCTTTTTGTTTAAAGGCACCCACCGCTTTCACCTCAAACTCAGGTGATTGCTTGGCCTCAACAGTTGACCCCATGGGGCTACCATTTTTCGTGTTGAACCATAATAAAATGCGCGCCCCGCTGGTGCCATAGGTCTCACGCCGCTGCATGGCGTCATAAATTTCATCGCGCGAGCGTCCTTCAGTATGCACAGCGGCTAGACCACCCGTTGTCCAGAAACTGGCCTGACGTTCCATTTCCGTGGCGCCAAAGCCCATTTGCCTTACCACTTCTGGAATGATTTCTTGCGAGTGAGACGTCGCTTCGCTTATCGGGAATAGACGGTCTCGCCAGCTGGACGATAGGCTCACTTCTTCCGTATTGACCAGTCGTGCGAGATTTTTATAGCCCGTGCCAGGCCGCGCGCGGTGATTGTCACTGGAAGCGATAAAGCCCATGTTCAATCCTATTGGATTGGATGGGTCGTCAAAGTTCTGAATGGCCAGCGCATATTGAACACTATTGCCAGGCCGATATCCAAAGGCTGGCAAGAAGCAATCGCGGCATTGGCCAGCATCGAGCCATTCTTCAATTTCCACCCCAGTCAGGCTCAAATGCGCCGCGACACTGCCATTGGCCGCATGGTGACGGGCCAGAATAGCGCGGCTATCGCATTCGTCTGCGCTTTCGCCATCGGCCACGCAACGCTTACGAACAATCTCGCCAGCCTGCCAGCACATGGGCAAATAATTCGCCTGCGGAGCTGGGCACACGCCGATTTGTTTTTCCTCATCCCAAATCACCGACCGCCAATCGCGATATTCTTCCGAGTTACCATGTCCTGACATCACCTCAATCAAAGGAAATTTCTCAGGCCGGTTGGCGGCTTTCAAATGTTTGTCGAA
>JAYOCI010000172.1:0-2900 GCA_038105345.1 Rhodobiaceae bacterium | reverse complement strand
GTTAAATGTCGGGTCGACGTCAAAAATCACCCCTCGAAAAGCAAAGACTCTGTGCTTAACCACTTCACCGATTTGGAATTTCGCTTCTCTTTCAATCATGATGTACCTTTTTTTGCCTTTGCTTCGTCGGTTCTTGTTTGGTGCTTGAACATACACTCTCTTACCGATAGTGTCGCACCCAATATAACATAATTCAAGAAAGGTCGTCACATGTCACATTTTCCTGCTCTCTTTAAACCCTTTACCCTCAATAAATTGGAAATTCCCAATCGTATCGTTATGGCGCCGATGACGCGCAGTTTCTCGCCGGATGGTATTCCAACTGAGGATGTGGCGGCTTATTACCGTCGTCGTGCGGAAGGCGGTACTGGTCTGATTATTACTGAGGGCACGACAATTAATCATGACGCAGCGAGTGGCGATCCGAAAATCCCGAACTTCCATACGCCAGAGGCTTTGTCCGGTTGGCAGCGCGTTGTCGATGAGGTGCATGAGGGCGGCGGTTTGATTATGCCGCAAATTTGGCACATGGGGGCGATGCGCCCTGAAGGCACAGGCCCATCACCGGAAGCTCGCACTGTGTCGCCGTCTGGATTAAAATACCCGGGCAAAGAAACCGGCGTGTCGCTCAGCGAACAAGAAGTTGAAGACATTATCGATGCCTATGTCAGCGCCGCCGTGTCAGCCAAGGAGCTTGGTTTTGATGGCGTGCAATTCCATGGCGCGCATGGCTATTTGATTGATCTGTTCTTCTGGGAAGGCACCAATGTGCGCGATGATGACTTCGGCGGTGATTTGCCTGCCCGTACGCGCTTTGCCAGTGAGATTATTTCTCGCACGCGGGCGGAAGTGGGGGATGACTTCCCACTTATCTTGCGCTTCTCGCAATGGAAACAGCAGGACTTTGAACATAAAATGGCGACGGATCCCGATAAGCTCAAGGCTTTCTTGGAGCCGTTGAAAGCCGCTGGTGTTGATTGTTTCGACTGCTCAACGCGGCGTTTCTGGGAGCCTGAATTTGAAGGCTCTAATTTGAACCTTGCCGGATGGGTTAAAAAACTCAGTGGCGTGCCAACCATCACAGTTGGCTCGGTTGGTTTGGATGGTGATTTCATCAGCGCCTTTGTTGGCGAGGGTGCTGCTGCCGCGCCAATCGATGGTCTGGTGCAACGCCTTGAAGATGGCGAATTTGATTTGGTGGGCGTCGGTCGCGCGCTATTGGCCAATCCGGATTGGGCGAACAAAGTGCGCGATGGTCACATTGACGATGTCAATTCCTATTCAAAAGAGGATTTGTCTCGCCTGACCTAAGCGCCAGCGCTTAATGTAATGACAAGCTAAACGGCAATAGGGGCGAAGGCTCTTATTGCCGTTTTATTTTGCTTCAAATTCGGCCGCCACTGAAGCGGGGCTGCCGGCTAACCATAGGCAGACAAAAGCCAATAGGCTGACCATGCCGACCAGTATAAAAGCATTTTGATAACCGCCGCCAAAGTCGTAGACCAAGCCGATAAGCAGCGGCCCCAGCGCGACACCGCCATTCATAATCAACTGATTAACGCTCAAAATGCGGGGAAACTCGCGGACGCCAAAAGCTTTACCAATCAGCAATGGCTGCGACATGAGAATATTGCCAACGGTGATGCCAAATAGCACGGTCATCAATGTGACCATCACATGGCCCTCGGCAAAGGCAATGCCAATCATCGCTGCGGCTTGCAGCAAATAAAGCGTCAGCACGAAAGGATAGATGTTAAGCCGATCCAAAAAGGCACCGCAGATAAGCCGTCCGGTGAGCGAACAAAATGCCATAAGCGCCAGAGTGGCAGCGGCGGTGGCGGCGTCGGCGCGTTCCAAACCCCAATTAAAAATATGCGCAATCGTGCCGACTTGTGTCGCCATGGCAAAAATCGAGGCGACCGCGCTCAGAATGAAAAATCGCGTGCGAATCGCATATTTCGCACTCATGCCCATTTGCGAGGCTGGCGTTTGACCAGCTTCCAATTTATCGCCGTCTGGTGTCAGCCCCATATCATGCGGGTCGGGGCGCATGAGCGCTAAAGACAAAGGGATAATCAGTAAAATCAGAACCACTGGCACTGGGCCGCGCATGGCGCTGAGGCCAAACTCGGCCAATAAACCGGCCAGAAGCGGGGTCAGAACAATGCCGCCAAGCGATAATCCCGATTGGGTCAATGCCAGAGCTAATGCCCGACGTCGGATAAACCAGCGGGCAACCAGTGTGGTGGCGGGCACCAGAGCCGTCATGGCATAGCCAATGCCGATCAGAACATAACAGCCGTAGATTTCCCACAGACTATTGGTTTCCGGCAAAAGGTAGAATGCCGCCAATAAAATAATCGTGCCGGTGCAGACGGTAAAGCGTACATCATATCGCGAAATCATTTCGCCAACGGCAATGCCCATAAAGCCTGCGGTCAGCAGAAAAATCGTATTGGCGGTGGAAATTTGCGATACGGAAAAACTGGTTGATGAGACAATCGTCTCCAGCAAAACCGACATGGCGTAAAATACCAAACCAGCCCCAATCATTAAACTATAACCAATGGCAACTAAAACCGCCCATCCGAAAAATAGGCCCGTGCTGGATTTGGACATAAGCGCTCTCCCAAGCTCAACGAAGATTGGGCTTGAATTGCCCATCAGAAGTCTCAAAATAGCGACGAATTCGAGACTTGCAATGAAAAGGATGGTTATGAAACTCTTTACTTCCAAAATTGGCCCCAATCCCGAGGCACTGAGAAAAATACTGGCGCTCAAGCAATTGGATATTGAGGTTGAAGAAATCGATATGATTGGCGGCCAAAATCGTAGTGAAGAATTTCTGAGAATAAATCCAGCCGGCCAGTTGCCGTGCCTGCAATTAGATGATGGCACAG
>JAYOCI010000171.1:0-2900 GCA_038105345.1 Rhodobiaceae bacterium | reverse complement strand
GCTGTTCGACCTCATGCCCCAGCTATTGGTGGAATTCCGATAAATATTTGGGCCCCGCCGTTTTGCTGCAAGCCTATCGCTGGCTGGCCGATAGCCGTGATGAAAAAACCGGCGAGCGGCTCGATGATTTGGAAGACCCGTTCCGCGTTTATCGCTGCCACACCATTATGAATTGCGCCAAAGCCTGCCCGAAAGGCTTGTCACCGGCCAAAGCGATTACCGAGATCAAAAAAATGATGGTGGCGCGCGAGGTTTAATCTTAGGCTGGCGGGCAGAAACGGCAGACCAGATGACGACCCCGATTGAAACGGCCTATCGCGGCCTTATTTCCGACGGCCAAATAGAAGCCGATGCGGCTCAACGCGCCGCCATGGCGCGTTTCGCTGATTTGTTTCAAGCGCTGAAAGATTATCGCCCGCACAATAAAGGCGGATGGCGCGCCAAATTGGGGCTCAAAAAAAGGTCCGCCCCCAAAGGTCTTTACCTTTATGGCGCGGTCGGGCGCGGCAAGTCCATGCTGATGGATTTGTTTTTTGCCCATGCGCCGGTCGCCAAAAAACGCCGTGTGCATTTTCACGCTTTCATGCAAGAAACCCATGCGCGTATTCACGCGTTTCGCCAAGCCAATCCGAAATCGGGTGACCCGATGCCGGCCATTGCCAAAGCCATTGCCGCAGAGGTAACGCTTCTCTGCTTTGACGAAATGCAGGTCAAAGACATTGCCGATGCGTCGATTTTGGGGCGTCTTTTCGCGCTTTTATTGGATGCCGGTATTGTCGTGGTCGCGACCTCCAACCGTCACCCGGACGATTTATATAAGGGCGGTCTCAACCGCCATCGCTTTTTGCCCTTTATCGAAATGATGAAACAACGCCATATGCTGCACGAAGTGGCGGCGCAAAAAGATTACCGCTTGGCGCGCCTCACTGCGGCACCGGTTTGGTTCACCCCATGCGGGCCCAAAGCGCGCGCCGCGCTGGATGAACGTTTTCAAAGCCTGACCGAAGGGGTGGCGGTGGCACCGGCCGTGATTGAGCTGAAAGGCCGCACGCTTAATGTGCCGCGCGCGGCGGGCGGGGTGGCGCGTATCGGCTTTGACGCGCTTTGCGTCGAAGCGCGCGGGGCCGCCGATTATTTGGCGCTGGCGGCGCATTTTCATAGTTTGGTGCTGGATAATATTCCGCTTTTGCAGCCGCAAAAGAAAAATGAGGCGGTGCGCTTTGTCACGCTCATTGATGCGCTTTATGAGGCCAAAGTAAAGCTCATTGCCTCGGCTGACGGGCCGCCACAAAAGCTTTACCCTGAAGGCGATGAGGCGTTTGAATTTGAGCGCACCGTGTCGCGTTTGATGGAAATGCAAAGCCGCGATTATCTCGCTTTGCCGCATATTGGCGAAAAGCGCGATGCAGCTCACGACGCGACCAAGTGAGACTTGCCAGCGCTCGGATAATCCGCTACCCACAGGCCAGCAATTCTAGCAGAAGGATATATTTCATGGCGCGCAATAAAATAGCTCTTATCGGGGGCGGTCAAATCGGCGGCACTTTGGCGCATTTGGCCGGACTGAAAGAATTGGGCGATATCGTGATTTTCGATATTGTCGACGGCATTCCGCAAGGCAAGGCGTTGGACTTGCTGCAAAGCTCTCCGGTCAGCCATTTCGATGCCAGCCTGAAAGGCACGAAATCTTATGCTGCCATTAAAGGCGCTGATGTGGTGATTGTCACCGCCGGTGTGCCACGCAAACCGGGCATGAGCCGCGATGATTTGATTGAGATTAATTTGAAAGTGATGCAACAAGTCGGCGCGGGCATTAAAAAATATGCGCCCAAAGCCTTTGTCATTTGCATCACCAATCCGTTGGACGCCATGGTTTGGGCGTTGCAGAAATTTTCCGGTCTTCCGAAAAACAAAGTGGTCGGCATGGCCGGCGTGTTGGACAGCGCGCGCTTCCGAACCTTCCTTGCTGAAGAGTTTAATGTCTCAGTGAAAGACGTCACCGCCTTTGTTTTGGGCGGTCATGGTGACACCATGGTGCCGTCTGTGCGTTATTCTACCGTGGCCGGTATCCCGCTGCCCGATTTGGTCAAAATGAAATGGACGACGCAAAAGAAAATCGACGAGATTGTGCAGCGCACGCGTGATGGCGGGGCTGAAATTGTCGGCCTGTTGAAAACCGGATCGGCTTTTTATGCCCCGGCCGCCTCAGCCATTGAAATGGCCGAAGCCTATTTGAAAGACCAAAAGCGCGTGCTGCCTTGCGCGGCGCATTTGAGCGGTCAATATGGCCAGAAAAACATTTATGTCGGCGTGCCGACCGTGATTGGCGCCAAAGGCGTGGAGCGCATTGTCGAGATTAAACTCGATGCCAAAGAAAAAGCCATGTTCACCAAATCGGTGAAAGCGGTGAAAGGTCTTTTGGATGCGTGCCGCAAGATCAATCCGAAACTGAAATAAGACGCTTCGGTTTTTGTCAGAACAATATAAAGGTGCGGACGACCGCGCCCTTTTGTCCCCTCCAACTATTGACAATAAGACTGCCAATAGTTAGCGTTCCGACAAGGGGAGATGCATGATGGGCGATAAAAGAAAAAAAATCTTAAAAACAGCCGGCGCAATGGCAGCCGTTTTCTTGGTCTTGGTGCTGGCCCTTATCGGGGCCGTGCGCAATAGCGAGCGCTTGCAAGACCGCTTGGTGACGCGCGCCATTGGCGGCCAGTTATCGACGCCGCTGCCCACGCTGGGCGGCGATAATATTGATATTGTCTTTTGCGGCACCGCCTCGCCTATGGGTGGGGCCGGTCCGCGCGGCACGGCGCAATCTTGCGTCGCGGTTTTGCTCGGTGATAAGTTTTTCATCGTCGATACGGGCGCGCGCTCAGCCGATAAGGCGGCAGCCT
>JAYOCI010000170.1:0-2903 GCA_038105345.1 Rhodobiaceae bacterium | reverse complement strand
CATTGATAATCTCTCAAATGGGCATGAAGAGGCTTTGTCTCGCGTCAAACAGCTCGCCAATAAGGATTTTGGCTTTGTTAAGGGTGATATTCGCGATTGTGATGCGCTTGATAAGGCGTTTTCCGAGTTCAAGCCTGAAGCCGTTATCCATTTTGCTGGTCTTAAAGCCGTTGGCGAGAGCGTTGAGCAGCCGCTCACCTATTATGAGAATAATGTCGCTGGTTCAGTAGAACTCCTAAAAGCCATGGATGCACATGATTGCAAGAAAATAGTCTTTTCTTCATCAGCCACGGTCTATGGAACGCCGCAATATTTGCCGCTTGATGAGGATCACCCGGTTTCGCCAGTTAACCCTTACGGTCAAACAAAGCTCATGGTCGAAAATATTCTCAAAGACTGGGCGCATGATGGGCGCAGTGCGACTGCGTTGCGTTATTTCAATCCGGTTGGCGCGCATGTTTCGGGTCGCATTGGTGAAGACCCGCATGATATTCCAAATAATCTCATGCCTTACATTGCCCAAGTCGCTATTGGCAGACGAGAGGTTCTCCAAATATTTGGCGATGATTATGAGACGCGCGATGGCACAGGCGAGCGCGACTATATTCACGTAACGGATCTGGCTAGGGCACATATCGCAGCGCTTGATGCCATGGATGAGGCAGCTGGCTTTGCCGTTTACAATGTTGGCACCGGTCAGGGAACGACTGTGCAAGAATTGCTGGCTGCCTATGGCGAGACTGTTGGCCGAGAATTGCCCTTTGAAACCGTTCAACGACGATCCGGCGATGTCGCAAGCTCCGTTGCCAGCCCCGAAAAGGCTAATGAGGCGCTTAATTGGTCTGCAACATTATCAGTTCATGATGCGACGTCGTCCTCCTGGAATTGGCAATCGCAAAACCCTGACGGATATGGGCAATGACCCGCAAATATAAAATAACTGTTGTCGGAACTGGCTATGTCGGCATGTCCATGGCGGCTCTTTTAGGCCAGCACAATGAGGTGATTGCGCTTGATATTGATAGCGCGCGCGTTGCGCTTATCAATCAAGGTAAATCGACCGTTGCAGATGCCGATATTCAAGAGTTTCTGGATGGTCGAGATCTCTCCATAACTGCAACAATGGACAAGAAAGAAGCCTATGAAGAGGCTGAGTTCATCATTATAGCGACACCAACAGATTATGATCCCGAAACGAATTACTTTGATACAAGCTCAGTTGAAACAGTTATTGACGAGGCGACAGCCCTCAATGAAACGGCTGCCATTATCATAAAATCAACCGTGCCTGTCGGCTTTACGGGGTCCATGAAGGATAAGCATGTCACTGAGCGCATAATCTTCTCGCCTGAGTTTTTGCGAGAGGGCCAAGCGCTTAGAGATAATTTGCATCCCTCGCGCATTATTATGGGAAGTGATCATAATCAGGCGCAGACATTTGCTCATCTCTTGCAACAAGCCGCTGAAAAGCCGGATATTGAAACGCTCTTTATGCGGTCAACTGAGGCAGAGGCGGTAAAACTCTTTGCCAATACTTATCTTGCCATGCGGGTCTCATTTTTTAATGAGCTCGATAGCTATGCAATGGGTGAGGGGCTCGACACCCGTTCTATTATTGACGGCGTGTCGCTCGATCCGCGCATTGGCGACCACTACAACAATCCGAGTTTTGGCTATGGCGGCTATTGCCTGCCGAAAGACACCAAGCAATTGCTTGCCAATTATGACCGCGTGCCGCAAAACCTGATACAAGCCATTGTAAACTCAAACACCACGCGGAAAGATTTTGTTGCTGAGCAAATTATTGCCAAGCAACCGCAAACCGTTGGTATTTATCGCCTCGCCATGAAGGCGGGGTCGGATAATTTCCGCTCATCGGCCGTGCAGGGCGTGATGAAACGGATCAAAGCAAAAGGTATTGAGGTCGTCGTCTATGAGCCGTTGCTCAGTGAGGCGCATTTCTTCAACTCTGAGGTCACCCATGAGCTTGATGGATTTAAGTCCCGCTGCGATGTGATTATTGCCAATCGCATGGTTGATGAATTGGATGATGTGAGCGATAAGGTATTCACGCGGGATTTGTTCGGAAATGACTAAAATCATACCCATTATTCTGTCGGGTGGCGCGGGATCCCGTCTGTGGCCCGTCTCGCGGCGCATGCACCCGAAACCTTTCATGGAGGTGGCCGGCAAGCCCCTTTTGGCGCATGCCCTGGAGCGTGCAGCACTGATTGCCGATGAGGCGTTGATCGTGACCAATCAGGATCATTACTTCCTGACTGAGAATTTGCTGAAAGACACTCCAGAGGCGCCCAAGGTTTCTTATTTATTGGAACCAAAGGGGCGCAATACGGCTCCCGCTATCGCATTGGCTGTTCGACAAGTTCAAAAGGCGCATGGTGACGACGCTGTTTGTCTCGTTCTCGCAGCTGATCATTTGATTTCTGATGATGCGGCTTTTGAAAAGGCCGTTGCCCAAGCAGCAGAGCAAGCGCAAGCCGGTAATCTGGTGGTCTTTGGCATTCGGCCAACCGGTCCAGAGATAGGCTATGGCTATCTGGAAGTCGCCGCGGCGGGCGATGGGCCACAAGCCCTTAAAAGCTTTGTTGAAAAGCCTGACCGCGCAACTGCTGAGCAATATCTCGCTGAGGGGCGCTATTATTGGAACTCAGGCATGTTCTGCTTTACCGCCGGCGTGATGGTCGAAAATATGGAAACACATTCGAGCGATGTCTGGGAGGCGTCTGAGGCTGCTTTCGCCGAGGCACACGAGAATGCGGGCGTGACGCGGTTTGAGGAGCCGAGTTTCATTGCCCAGCCGGATATTTCCATAGACTTTGCAGTGATGGAAAAAGCCGAAAAAATAGCCATGGTGCCAGCGAGTTTTGGCTGGTCCGATGTCG
>JAYOCI010000169.1:0-2906 GCA_038105345.1 Rhodobiaceae bacterium | reverse complement strand
CCCATTCCTTGAAAACGATGACGCCAACCGCGCGCTGATGGGCTCAAACATGCAACGTCAGGCTGTGCCTTTGTTGCAAGCTGATGCGCCTCTGGTTGGTACCGGTATGGAAGAAGTCGTGGCCCGCGATAGTGGTGCGGCTATTTCAGCCCGTCGTGCTGGTGTTGTGGATCAAGTGGATGCGACCCGTATTGTTATTCGGGCAACCGAAGAAACCGACGCCTCGAAATCTGGCGTCGACATTTACAATCTGCGCAAATTCCAGCGTTCGAACCAATCAACCTGTATCAACCAGCGCCCATTGGTGCGGGTTGGTGACCGTGTTGAGGTTGGTGATGTGGTGGCCGATGGGCCGTCAACCGAGCTTGGTGAATTGGCGCTTGGCCGTAACGTGCTGGTCGCGTTTATGCCTTGGAATGGCTACAATTTTGAGGACTCAATCCTGATTTCAGAACGTATTGTGCGTGATGATGTGTTTACTTCTATTCACATTGAAGAATTTGAAATCATGGCGCGTGATACCAAATTGGGCCCTGAAGAAATCACCCGCGACATTCCAAATGTCGGTGAGGAAGCGCTGAGCAACCTCGACGAAGCGGGCATTGTCTATATTGGCTCTGAGGTTAATCCTGGCGATATTCTGGTTGGTAAAATCACCCCTAAAGGTGAAAGCCCAATGACACCGGAAGAAAAATTGCTGCGTGCCATTTTTGGTGAAAAAGCCTCTGACGTGCGTGATACATCGTTGAAACTGCCGCCCGGAACAACTGGCACAGTGGTTGAAGTGCGTGTGTTTAACCGTCACGGCATTGACAAAGATGAGCGTGCTTTGGCGATTGAGCGCGAAGAAATTGAATCATTGGCGAAAGACCGCGATGACGAAATGTCAATTCTGCAACGCAATATCGCCAATCGCTTGCAAGATGTGTTGATTGGCAAACAAGCCGCCTCTGGCCCTAAGGGTGTGGATGCGGATGCCAAAATCACGCAAGCCATGTTGGACGATCTGCCAACCAGCCAGTGGTGGCAAATTGCGCTGAAAAACGATCAGGCCATGGCCGAAGTCGAAGCTATGAAAAAGCAGTTTGACGACGCCAAAGCCGAGCTAGAAGCTCGTTTCGAGGATAAAGTCGACAAGCTTCAGCGCGGTGATGAATTGCCGCCAGGCGTGATGAAAATGATCAAAGTCTATGTCGCCATTAAGCGTAAGCTTCAGCCGGGCGATAAAATGGCCGGCCGTCATGGTAACAAAGGTGTGATCAGCCGCATCGTGCCGGTTGAAGATATGCCTTATCTGGAAGATGGCAGCCAAGTCGATGTGGTGTTGAACCCGCTCGGCGTGCCAAGCCGGATGAATGTCGGGCAGATTTTGGAAACCCATTTGGGTTGGGCTTGTGCCGGTCTGGGGCGTCAAATCAGCGATGCTTTGGATAGCTACGAGCGCGACGGCAATGTTGAGCGTGTCAAAGAGACATTGAGCAATGTGTATTCCGGTGATAGTGCGGTGTCAGCTCTGTCCGATGGCGAAGCCATTGAGATGAGCCAAACCCTGCGTCGCGGTGTGCCAATGGCAACGCCAGTATTCGATGGTGCGATTGACGATGACATTGTTGAAATGCTCGGCAAGGCAGGTATTGATAGCTCAGGTCAGGTGCAGTTGCGCGACGGCCGAACCGGTGAGCCTTTCGACCGTAAGGTTACCGTTGGCTATATTTATATGCTGAAACTGCATCACTTGGTTGATGACAAGATTCACGCCCGTTCAATTGGTCCATATTCTCTGGTCACCCAGCAGCCACTGGGCGGTAAAGCCCAATTCGGTGGTCAGCGCTTTGGTGAAATGGAAGTGTGGGCATTGGAAGCTTATGGTGCTGCTTATACGCTGCAGGAAATGCTGACTGTGAAGTCGGATGACGTGGCTGGCCGTACCAAAGTCTATGAAGCCATTGTTAAGGGTGATGACACATTTGAGGCCGGTATTCCGGAAAGCTTTAACGTGCTTGTCAAAGAAATCCGTTCGCTTGGTCTCAATGTCGAATTGACTGAGAGCCGGAAGCAAAATTAGGGTTAATGCGGTGCGCCGCAAATTAGGAGACGACCGATGAATCATGAGGTCATGAACATTTTCAATCCGCAGGCCAACCAGCAGGCGTTTGATCAAATCCGTATCTCGATTGCCAGCCCAGAGAAAATTCTCTCTTGGTCATTTGGTGAGATTAAAAAGCCCGAAACCATCAACTACCGGACATTTAAGCCGGAGCGTGATGGTCTGTTCTGCGCCCGTATTTTTGGCCCAATCAAGGATTATGAATGCTTGTGCGGCAAATATAAGCGCATGAAATTCAAAGGCGTGATTTGCGAAAAATGCGGCGTTGAAGTCACTCTGACAAAAGTGCGGCGCGAGCGCATGGGCCATATTGAGCTGGCCGCGCCTGTTGCCCATATTTGGTTCTTGAAGTCACTGCCAAGCCGTATCGGCCTCTTGCTTGATATGACCTTGAAAGACCTTGAGCGGGTTTTGTATTTCGAACATTTCATTGTTCTCGATCCAATGCTGTCGCCTTTGAAAAAAGGCCAGTTGCTGACCGAAGAAGAATATATGGATGCGCAAGATGAGTATGGCGAAGACACTTTCGCTGCCGGTATTGGTGCGGAAGCCGTTCGCGTCATGCTGGAAGACCTCGATCTTGAGAAATTGCGCGATGAATTGCGCGTTGAGATTGCCGAAGCGACAACCGAATTGAAGCCAAAGAAATTGGCCAAACGCTTGAAAGTCGTCGAAGCCTTTATCCGTTCGGGCGGTCGTCCGGAGTGGATGATTTTGAATGTTGTGCCGGTTATTCCGCCAGAGCTTCGCCCCTTGGTTCCGCTTGATGGCGGCCGTTTTGCAACCTCAGATTTGAACG
>JAYOCI010000168.1:0-2911 GCA_038105345.1 Rhodobiaceae bacterium | reverse complement strand
ATTATAGATTATGTTCACAGAAGCAAAAAAACCAAAATACCAACAAGGTGCACTCTCACAGCAAAACACCATTGCTCAAGGAACTGTTTTTGAAGGGGACTTGAAGAGTGAAGGCGATTTTAGAATAGAGGGTAAAATTCACGGCACATTGATAACTAAAGGAAAAGTGGTAATAGGCAATACGGGTAAAATTGAAGGCAGTCTATCGTGCAAAAATGCCGATGTTGAGGGCTATGCCGTCATTGGCAAAACCGGAACGGCGAATAAGCCAAAACAAGGTGCCTATAGCTCAGATGCAATTATCACCAGCTTTCTGGCGGGATTTCCCGGCCATGCACCGCGCTATGTGATGTTGGTCATGTTGGATGAGCCAATCGGCATTGAAGCGACATATGGCCAAACCGGTGCGGGTTGGAATGCCGCGCCGACCAGCGGCAATATTATTAAACGCATTGCGCCAATCTTGGGTGTCCTGCCCAATCGTGACGCGGCGCGGCAAGAAGCTCTGCTGCAAACATTAGGGCAGACCGCCATGGCTGATTCAGTATCGGGAGGCTCCTATGCGCCTTGATCGATTGGCCCCTGAACTCAATCCGCTTCCGGCTTTCGCGACCACTGATATTCGTGGTCTGACAGCCGATAGCCGCCATGTCATGCCGGGATATTTATTCGCCGCTCTGGCTGGTGTGAAAACCGATGGCGGGGCATTTATTGATCAAGCGATTGCGCGGGGTGCGGCGGCTGTTCTGGTCGCCAAGCCGAGCCAATTCGATGAACAGGCCAGCCCTCATGTGGCGGTTTTGCAAAGCGAAAACCCGCGTCGCGATTTGGCGCTTATGGCCAAACGCTTCTTTGCTCGCCAGCCCGAGCATGTGACGGCGATCACTGGCACTAACGGCAAAACCTCGACGGCGCAATTCTTGCAACAAATTCTGACGGCTTGCGGTCACGCCGCCGCCAGTCTTGGCACATTGGGCGTGCAAAGCGCCAGCTATCAGGCGCCGCTGCACCACACGACGCCGGATCCGGTCACATTGAGCGCCGCATTGCGCGATTTGGTGGCGCATCAAATCACCCATCTTGCGCTTGAAGCGTCGAGCCATGGTCTGGCGCAATATCGCCTCGATGGCACGGATATTAGCGTCGCCGGATTTACCAATCTAAGTCGCGACCATCTCGACTATCATAAAGACGAAGCCGATTATTTGGCCGCCAAGCAACGCTTGTTTACACAAGTGCTCGACGCCAATGGTACGGCCGTTGTCACTGTGACCTCTGAGGCTGGTCAGCAAATTGCCAAAGCGGCGGCTTCCAGCGGTCGTCGGGTCATGCCGATTGGCACGCCAGAGGCTGATTTATTTGTTGAGCTTGTGAGCCGCCAGCGCGACGGGCTTGTCTTGCGGGTTCATTTTGGCGACCGGCACGACGATGTGCGCCTGCCTTTGGTTGGCGATTTTCAAGTTGAAAATGTGCAATTGGCGATGGCGATGAGCCTGCTTATGGGATGCGCTTGGGATGATATTCTCGCCTCTATCGGCACATTAGTAGCGCCGCCAGGTCGGTTGCAAAAAATTGCCGCAACCGCCAAAGGTGCCGTCGCCTATGTTGACTATGCGCATACGCCAGATGCCTTGGCCAATGCACTGACCGCTTTGCGCGCGCATATGGATAATAAAGGCGCATTGCATTTGGTGTTTGGTTGCGGCGGCGACCGCGATCGTGGCAAGCGTCCGGTGATGGGCGAGATTGCCGCGAGTCTGGCGGATCAGATTATTGTGACAGACGACAATCCGCGCCATGAGGCGGCCGAGCAAATTCGTCAAGCCATTCTGGCGCAATGCCCGATGGCGCAAGATATTGGCGATCGCGGGCAGGCGATTGACGCGGCTTTGGCGCAAGCACAAGCAGACGATATTATTCTCGTGGCCGGCAAGGGCCATGAAACAGGGCAGGTGATTGGCGACACAATTTTGCCATTTAATGATGCCACCTACATTGCTCAAGCGCTTGGGCAAAGCGAGGTGCATCATGGTTAAATCACACTCACAGACAATCTGGACGGGCGCCTCTATGGCCGATGCGCTGGGTGAGTTTTTGGCTGTGCCTTTGAGCGCTGAGCTGCAACAAAATCTGGCCGTGCGCGGCGTCTCGATTGATACGCGCAGTCTCAAAAAAGGTGATTTATTCGTCGCCCTGCCAGGCGAGAAAGCCGATGGCCATGATTATGTGGCGGCGGCATTGAAGGCGGGTGCGTCGGCGGCTTTGGTCGAACATGGGCGGGCGATAAAAAAACTCAAGGCAACAGATAATCTGATTATCGTGAGCGATGTCATGGGTGCGCTGCAAGCTCTGGGTGCCGCCGCAAGAGCCCGTTCCAATGCTTATATTATCGGCGTCACCGGATCGGTTGGCAAAACCAGTGTTAAAGAGTCATTGCGCAAGGCGCTTGAAAAATCCGGCACGGTTCACGCCTCGGAGAAATCTTACAATAATCATATTGGCGTGCCCTTGAGCCTCGCGCGTATGCCGGAACATTGCCAATATGCTGTTTTTGAAATCGGCATGAACCATGCGGGCGAGATTGATGCTTTGGTCAAAATGGTGCGGCCGCATTGTGCGATGATCACCGAAATCGGCACAGCACATATTGAGCATTTCGACACTATGGAAGATTTAGCCCGCGCCAAAGCGGAAATCTTTGCTGGCGTGGTAGCGGGTGGGGCAGCCGTATTGCCCGCCGCTAGCCCATATATTGATTTGTTGAAAGCGCAGGCCACCGCTTGCGGGATTGACAATATCATTACTTTAGGAAGCTACGAAAGCGTCAGCGATGGCTTGAAGGCATTGGCTGTGAAATTCAAATTACACGCGTCATGCAGCTGTGTGAGCGCAACGATTTTATCTGACCAAG